>JANPGV010000293.1:0-6993 GCA_031424145.1 Ilumatobacteraceae bacterium | reverse complement strand
CGCGACGTAAGCCGCCGACAACCCATGGCCTGGCGGTTGTCGACAAGCCGGCGGGGGTGACCAGTCACGATGTCGTGGGGATGTTGCGCAAACGGTTCGACGAGCGTCAAGTCGGTCATGCCGGCACGCTCGATCCCGATGCCACGGGCGTACTGCTGGTCGGCGTCGGCAAGGCCACAAGGCTGCTGCGATTCCTGACAGCGCTGGGCAAGACCTATACGGCCGACGTCGTGCTCGGCACCTCGACATCGACGCTCGACTCCAGCGGCGAGGTCATCGCAACGTTCGACATGTCCGCCGTCACCGCCGACATGGCGCGAGCCGCGGCTGCGCAACTGACTGGATCCATCATGCAGATCCCGCCGATGGTCAGTGCGCTGCACGTCGACGGCAAGCGCCTGCACGAGCTTGCACGCGAAGGCATCGAGGTCGAGCGACAACCGCGTCCGGTGACTGTCCATTCGTTCGACGTCTCCGGCACGGCCGACCCCTCGGTGTTGCGGATCGAGGTCAGATGCTCGGCGGGGACCTACATCCGTTCGCTCGCCGACGATCTCGGGCGCCTGCTCGGAGGTGGGGCCCACCTGCGCAACCTCCGGCGAACGGCTGTAGGCAGCTTCGGCGAGAGCGAGGCACTGCCGCCGGACCAGTCCGTGTTGATGACACCCGTCGACGCGATGCGCGACTACTGCCGCGTCGCGGTGGACGACGCTGCTGCCGAGATGATCCGCCACGGCAGGGTCCTCGACCGATTTGCGGGAGAGGGTCCATGGGCGGTCGTCGACGAGCAAGGGTCGTTGCTGGCCGTGTACGAGTCGTTCGGCACCGCAGCCAAGCCGGCGGTCGTGATCGCGTAGCGACCTCGTCGCGCACCGATCGCGGGATAGCGTTCCTGATGGTGCAGCTCATCACGAACCTCGATTCGCCGCCGTGGGCGGGGGAGCGCACGGTCTTGACCATCGGCGCATTCGACGGCGTGCACCGCGGCCATGTGGCCGTCATCGAGGCGGTTCGGCAACTCGCCTCTGCCTCCGGGGCCCGTTCCGCAGTGATGACGTTCGATCGCCACCCTGCGTCGGTGGTTCGACCGGAGTCCGCTCCCAAGCTGCTCACCGACGTCGATCAGAAGCTCGAGCTGTTGGCGGCCACCGGACTCGACGCGACCATCGTGATCCACTTCGACGAGGCGCAATCGCGCGAAGAGCCGGCGCATTTCGTGCGTCGTGTTCTCGTCGACTGCCTCGACACATCGATCGTCGTCGTCGGCGAGGACTTCCACTTCGGTCGCGGTCGGGGCGGGAACGTCGAGCTGCTGCGCCAACTCGGGGTCGAGGGCAACTTCGAGGTGCAGCCATTGGACCTCGTGCCCCGGGCGGACGGCATCGACGAATCGATCAGCTCAACGGCGATCCGCCGAGCACTGGCAGGCGGCCAGGTCGAGCTGGCGACGAGTCTGCTAGGCAGGCCATTCGAGGCGCGCGGGATCGTCGTCATCGGCGACCAGCGGGGCAGGTTGTTGGGCTTTCCCACCGCAAACGTCGAGGTGCCGAACGCAGTCTGCGTGCCGGCCGACGGTGTGTACGCGGGTTGGTATGAACGCCCCAACGGCGACATCCACCCGTGCGCGCTGAACCTCGGTCGGCGGCCGACGTTCTACGAGCACGCCGACCATTCGCTGCTCGAAGCCCACCTGCTCGACTTCGAAGGCGATCTCTACGGCGAGCGTGCCGAAGTTCGCTTCACCAACTTTCTGCGCAGCGAACGCAAGTTCAATGGCATCGATGCACTGATCACTCAACTCAAGCACGACATCGAGCACGCGCGGGGCGTTCTCGACCTCTAGACGAGATCGGCGAGAACGCGGCGCCAGTGCGCCATCATCGTCTCGCCGCCGTGGCCCTCGCTGTCGACGACGATGAGGCGGCTGTCCGGCCATGCCCGGTTGATCTGCCACGGCGCGTCGAGAGGGCTGCTCACGTCGAGCCTGCCGTGGATGAGCCACCCTGGGATCCCGGCAAGACGGCCGGCGTTGCGGATGATCTCGTCATCGTCCAGCCACGAGTTGTTGCGCCAGCAGTGGGTGACCTGCCGCGCGAACCCCAGGCGGAACCTGGCGTCGTCGTAACGCGGGTTCGGAGTGGCGCCGGGTGTGGTCGACACGTGGCTGTCCTCCCAGCGGCACCACGCGATCGCTGCCGCCATGTGGACGGCGGGATCCGGATCCATCAGCAGTGAGTGGTAGGCATCGACGATGCGCATGCCGCGCAGCCGCGGTGGGATGTGGTCACAGAAGTCGTGCCACTCGGCGGGGAAGAACCGTCCGGCATGCACAGTGAGCCAGTCGATGTCGGCGGCGGTGCCGGTGCTGACTGCGCCGAGCACGACAGCGCTAACGCGGTCGGGATGCCGTTCGGCGTAGGTCAACCCGAGAACGGACCCCCAAGAGAGCCCGAACACGATCCAGCGCTGGATCCCGAGGTGTTCCCGAAGCCGCTCGATGTCGCCGATGTGGTGATCCATGTCGATGCTGTCCCAATGGACGTCGGCGTCGGAAGCATGCGGCGTGCTGCGACCCGCGGCGCGTTGGTCGAACAACACCGCTCGATGTCGTCCCACGTCGAAGTTGCCGCGCGCCCCGGGAGTGCACCCCGACCCTGGCCCTCCGTGAAGGTAGACGACCGGTGTTCCGTCGGGATTGCCGACCTGCTCGTGGAACAGAACGTGGCCGTCGCCGACGTCCAGCCATCCCGTCGCAAACGGCTCCGGCGGGTGCTCGCTCATCCCGACGTTGCCACCCCCAACTAGGCGGCGGGCCAGAGGATGTTGGCGTTGTCGTCGTACAGCCCTTTGACCAGCGCCTCGTCGAGTATCGAGGTGATGTCGGGTACTTGCGCGTCGAAGAGACCGATCTCGGCGTAGGTGTTGACCTCTTGCTCGAGCAACTTCGGATCTGGCACACCGATCGGCAGATCACTGACCTTCGTCGAATCAAGGACCAGCTTCGACTCCACACCCCAACGGGCGATCTCGCCGTCGGGCGAGAGGTGGTTTGCGTTGCCGTTGGCGTTGATCATGTCGACGGCGATGCCGGCAGCCGCCAGTGGGTCGGCAAGAGCGTCCGCGAGGCCCTTCATCGCGGCTCGCATGAAGTCCTCGGAGGCGGTCGGGAAGTCCCCGAGGAACGTCGAGTTGGTGTAGAGCACCCCGAAGCTCCCGGGAATGCCGTAGCCCGCGGGGTCGTAGAGCTTGAAGGGGATGCCGGCCGCCTGCAGTTGCAGTGGCTCGTTGCTCTTGAACCCGGGGAAGCCGACGATCTCTGGTATTGCAATGTGGACCTTGGGATCAAAGCCATCGAGCAGCACAGTTTGGTAGTCGGTGCCCTCCGTCAGGCCCGCCTTCTTCAGCATCGCCGCAACCGAAGGCGTGATGGCACCCTTCACCCCAATGGTCTTGCCCTTCAGGTCGCTGAGCTCAGTGCTGGCTCCGTCTTTGACAATGAGGGCGTCGATCCCCGTGCGGCCCTCGACGCCGAGCGCGACGAACCCGGCATCGTTGCGACCGGCGTAGTCGACGACCTCACTGAACGATCCACCGGACGAGAACTGTGCTTCGTTGGCGGCGATCAGCGGATAGTTGTCGGTCGAGAAGCTGGCTTTCACGTTGACGTCGAGGCACAGATCATCGAAGTAGCCCTTCTGCTTGGCGACCAACACGTCGACGATCGACGCCGACGCGGAGAAGTCGAAGCTGGAGAGGTACGTGATGGTGCCCGCCGCCTTGTTGGCCTCGCAACGGTCGGCTGGGAAGGGCTGACCGGCTTCAACCGGTGTGATGGCCGGGATGGTGGAAGGAACGGCGGTCGTAGCCGCATCCGTCGCAGCGACGGTTCCCGTCGTGGCTGTCGTGCCAGCGGTCGCCGGGGTCGTCGTCGGGCTTGCTGAGTTGTCGCTGCTGCACGCGGCAGCCAATGACAGCGGAATCAACAAGAGAATGGCGCGGCGAAACGACATGTGCGTGTCCTTTGCAATCAGGGGTCGAGTTGTTGCCAGTGCACAACGGGCAACTGTCACGTTGCGAGAAACTCGCGCAGCGCCCCTCACGGTCATGCGTGCGCCGAGCATATAGTGCTCCACCTCACGGAGCCGTGGTCCGGATGGCGTCGAAGAGTGCCAGCACGTTGTCGGCGCCGACCCCGACACGATGGCCAGTACGCGAGATGAAGCCGAGTTGGATCCCTGCCGCCGGCTCGCTGGCTGCGAAGAACTGCTCGTGCCCATCGTCGTCGACCAGGACCTCGGTCAGAAGTGGAGTCCCGGCGTCGGCGAGGCAGGCACGGGCAAAGCCGGCATTGAGCACCTCGACCGCGACGTGCTGCACACCGGGCCCGTGTTCGGCCAGGTACTCGGCAACGCTTGGCGAGGCCTCCGGGCCGACCAGCACGAGCGTGACCCCACCCGCGGCGAGCGTGCAGATGCCCGGCCGCGGGTCGCCGGCCATGGCCACCTCACGGAACCCGAATCGCGCTTGCAACGTGGCAGTGGCCAGTTACAGATCGGCGACGGCGACGACGATGTGATCGACCCGGGTCGCGACCGTGTCGAGCCCACTGCGGACCTCGCCGGTCGTCGCCGGCTTCTCCGGTGCTGCATCGGGCCGCTGGCCGGCGACCTCTATGCGATGGGTCTCCGTCAACAAGACACGAAACAACTGTTCCGCGAAGTCCGGATCGATGCCTGCTTCGATTGCCTGCTGTCGCCGCGTGACCACGACGTCGCGGACGCGCTTCGGCTGGATGACAGGTGTGTCGGTGCCCTCTTTGACCTCCGCGACCTGGCGGCACACTGCAAGCCGCTCGGCGACGATCGCGATCAAGGCGCCATCGAGTTGATCGATGCGGGAACGTAGATCGTCGAGATCGGCCATTGAATGCACCGTACCTGTTCAGTCGCGCTGAGGTCGCTGTGATACATGCCATCCCATCACGGCCCGCTGCAGCACGTTGAGCAGTACAAGGCTGATGGTTCCGAGAACTGCCATCGACAGGATTGCCGCCCACAGCCGGTCTCCCTGGTTGGCGGCGATCGCCCGGGCACCGATCTGTCCCAGCCCGCCGGCACCGCCTTCGGCCAGGTAGGCGACCACGAGGGCCAGTCCGGTGTTGTACTTAGCCGCCGTGAACAGCGACGGGAGCGCCGACGGCAAGCGGAGGTGCCAGAGCACTTCCCACCGGGACGCGTCGACCGAGGCGAGCAGTTCGCGGCTCGATGGATCGGCGCTGCGCATGCCATCGGCTGCGGCAAACGAGAAGGCCGGTAGCGACACGAGAGCGACGATGAACACGACCGGCTTGTCGGAGAACAGGCCGAGCCCGATCTTGACCGATGCGATGTATGCAGCAAATGGTGTGACGGCGATCAGCGTCAGCACGGGTTGCGTCGCGTGTTCGACGAACCTGGATGCCGCCATGGCCGCTCCCACGATGAGCGCAACGAGGATTGCGATGGCAAACCCGAGCGCCGCATGCTTCATCGTCAACGTCGACGCCCTGAAGTAGTCGTCGGGAAACCTCGCCATGTACCGAACGATGCTGCTCGGCCGCGCCAGTACAAACGGACGGATGTCGAAGATGCGCACGACCAGTTCCCAAGCGCTGAAGAACAGCACGAGCCCGACGATCGGCGCGAGGAACCTCGTCCGGTTCATGGGCGGGCACTCTCCAGGAGCGCGTGACGGACTCGAGTGCACAGCTCGAAGAAACGCGGGCTGTCCTCGACGTCCCCGGGGCGTGGACGGGGCAGGTCGATGTCGATGTCGGCGACGATCCGAGCCGGCCGACGAGACGAGACGAGCACCCGGTCGCTGAGAGCGACCGCTTCGCTGATCGAGTGGGTCACGAACAACGTGGTCACGTTGCGACCTTCGATCAACTGATTGAGCAACCCGCGCATCTCCGAGCGGGTGATCTCGTCGAGCGCGGCGAGAGGCTCGTCCATCGCCAGCAGCGGCGCCCCGAGGGCGAGGGCCCGTACCAGGGCAACCCGTTGCTGCATGCCCCCGGAGAGCTCGTGGGGGTGCGCGTCGAGGAACGATCCGAGGCCGACACGCTCGAGCAGCTCGATCGGTTCGCTCGTCGCCGGCCCATTGGCCTTCCTGTTGATGTCGACCAGCAGCCTGGCGTTGGCTCTCACGGTCCGCCACGGCAGCAAGCCGGGATGCTGGGGAACGATGCCAACCTGCTTGTGGCGGCGGGCCGAGATGGCCGGTTCACCGTAGACGAGCGCTTCTCCGGCGCTGGCCGGCTCCAGACCGGCAACTACACGCAAAAGGGTCGATTTTCCGCAGCCGGAGGGCCCGATGACGCTGACGAACGAACCTTCGTCGATCTCCAAATCGATTCCGGAAATGGTCTCGAGGGAGCCGAACGACTTGCGCAACCCCAGAAGCGAGACGGCACTGGTCATGGTCGACAGCGCCTCAACATTGGCGCGAGTGTACGGGGGCGCGCCAGGGCATCCGGGGCGAAAGCAGCCCCAATTGGGCGCTTCGGCGCTATCATGGGCGGGTCCGTCGGGGCTCAACCTCCGGCGTGATGCGTCCCGGTTCCATGAATCGGAGCGCGACCTCCAACCCAAGGAAGGCCACGAATGTCCAAACAGGACACGATCAACGCGCACAAAGTGCACGACAGCGACACTGGTTCACCGGAAGTGCAGATAGCACTGCTCACCTCCCGGATCAACCAGCTCACTGAGCATCTGAAGAACCACAAGAAAGACCACCACAGTCGTCGTGGTCTGCTGATGCTGGTGGGCCGACGTCGCCGAATGCTCGACTACGCTCGAAACATCGACATCGAGCGCTATCGCCAGATCGTTCAGAAGAACGGTTTGCGTCGCTAGTCGCACCAAATCTTGGGCCGGGCCACATGGCTCGGCCCTTGTCACATCAGGCCGAGGAGGCCTGACCGAAAACAGGGGCCGTCGGCCCCGATCA
>JANPGV010000292.1:0-1984 GCA_031424145.1 Ilumatobacteraceae bacterium | reverse complement strand
GCTCATCACTATCTATGACAAGTCGTCCAACTGGTCCGAGATGGAGAAGGGCTTCATGCTGTTCAAACGCCCGGTGCCGCCGGGAACCCGTCTCACAGAGCAGGAATGGTGCATCGGAATACGGGGCTAGGCCACGAAGGCGTCGTGACCATCGCCCGAATTACCCTCTGAGCAGGCATTATCCGGACTGCCTTCTACGTGCGCCCCGGTCAATTCATTAGCCGCCAGTGCGCGGTATGAGAACCGGCGGATCCCCCCTTCGACACGACAGAACTGTGTTTCACGAAGGCAGATTCCGGCATCGCAGGTCGGGTGAGGATCTCGCGGGCGTCGTCCACCCTGCGGTGGTCTTCGAGGTCGATGTGGACCCCGTCCTGCTCCAAGTGAATCAGTTCCACGAGCCTGCACCACCAGGCAAGATAACGGTTAGGGTCCGATTCTGAGCTGAGCTTTCCGGGGGATGCAACCGGGAACCCGAACAGTATCCGGATCAATCTGGACGGGGCCTCCGGAACGACACACAACAACGCAAGTCCATGTTGCATAGGCGAAATTGAGTCGTTGGACGACCAGTCGGAATCGTTCTCCGTGGCGCGGTCGAGGGCTCCGTTTTGCTATCAGATCACCCCGGAGGACGCGGCGGGCAAAGTGCTCGCCTTTGCTCCGAACATCACCGACACGGACGTGCCAGGTGGTGTCGGATTCTTTGCCGTCAATTGATTCTCGGAGCCCGATCCATGGTCGTTGGCGCCTTCAGTCAGGGCAGCGCATGAAATCGGGAGTCCCCTCGTTACGGGGGCACAGTTTCCGGTTGTATGTCGCAAAGCGTCCTTGGCGGTTCTCCCAACCCGGAACGACCCAGGCGTGCAGCATCCAGAAGTCGCCGCCGGCGATGAAAGAGCCGTCGCACGCGTCTTTCCCCGACGCCTCCTCCCGAATCACCCAGCCATTCTTGACGCACAGCCCCCTGTGCTGGTGCCAGCGATCGTTGGCACCAGCGAAACCGTCAGGTCGGGTTGGCGATTGGAGTGCATACGAGTACCCGACAAGCACCGCAGGATTGCGTTTCTCGTCGAACAACAGCATCGACGGCTTTGCCAAGTCGAACGGTTGAGCGATCTGGGACCACAGCACCCAATGCGTACCGATACCACTCACCGGGGCGGCGGACCGCACGTAATCCAGTGCGCTGGCTTCTTCTATGGTGTCGAACTGTGGGATCGCGGCTTGTGCGACACGCCACTGGCTGTCAAAAAGTGCGGCATCCGAAGAGTCCAATGGCACTTCGGCCACCGGATCGGTATGGAGGTGCCCCGAGTTCCCGACTGGCGGACCAGCGCCGGTGTTAGCGAGCGCAATGATCGCTTCTGCTTCCCCCGGCGCCAATCGCTGGGGAGCGGACTCGGAAACAGGGAACACCGTGCCGGACACCGGCGGCGCCAGATCGACAGTCACGGACGACCGCGATGGTTTCGGACCAAACCCGACCGCCAGCACCACGGCCCCCCCGACGAGTAACACAAAGGCAAGCGATCTTCGGATGGCTGTTGCTACCAAGCCCCTACGCAGTTTGTCAAGCGAACATCGTGGACCTTCCCCGCGAGCCACCTCACCAGCGAACACGAACAGCTTTAGTACCGTCACCAAGATCTCGGCCTCGCGCCAGGTCACACGCCCCCGGCTAGAAGCAGTTGGCGGCTCGCTGCTTGTCGTCGATGTACTTCAGCAGCTCGAAGTTGTTGTGGCCGATGCGGCTCTGGGTCGCGAGGTTGGTGGCGTCGGCCTGGTTGAACTCGACCTGCAGAGCGTCGCAATCCTTCGCCAGTGCTAGGGCGTCGATCTTGGCCTGAAGCGACGGCGGGTAGTCGGCCCACTGCACGCCTACTTTGCGTTGAACGGCACCGCCGCCATCTGACGAACATGCTGCGAACGGAATTGCATGCAGCACGACCACGGCGATCCACACTCCGATCGAGAACAACAT
>JANPGV010000291.1:0-12578 GCA_031424145.1 Ilumatobacteraceae bacterium | reverse complement strand
AGCCGGTTCGCCGGGGAGTGACCTGACAAAGGGAATCGCCCGCCAGCGTGAGCTGACGGGCGATGACATTGAGTCGAGCCAAGGCTAACGCCGGAAGGTCGACCAGTGGTGGATCATGAACCAAAAGGAGTCGCCCCGGGCGGCGCGCTGGCTTCGGCTGGCTGCGCAGCCCGGGGTGCTTCGCTTTTCGGCCCTGTAGATTTCGTCTGGGTCGCGATGGTCGGCGATTACCGTGCGTCGTGATGACCGAACCCAAGCGCGACCTCCCCGCCGGCTACCAACAACAACTCGACCAGGGCTACGCGTTCGGTTCGGTGATGACGTTCGCCCAACGGCCGCTGCTCACGGCGCCCGAGCAGCTCGATTCCTGGCAGCCCGATGTCGCCATCGTCGGCGCCCCGTTCGATCTCGGGACGACGAACCGGCCGGGCGCTCGCTTCGGCCCACGAGCGTTGCGCGGCAGCGCCTACGAGTCGGGCACGTACCACCTCAGCTACGGCCTGGAGATCTTCGACCACGTCGAGGTCATCGACTACGGCGACGCTCACTGCCCTCACGGCATGGTGCAAACCAGCCTCGACAACATCAAGGCACGTGTGCACGAGATCGCCAGCCGCAGGATCGTTCCCTTCACGATGGGCGGCGACCACACCATCACCTGGCCAGCGGCCACCGCGGTCGCCGACGTCTATGGCCATGGCAACGTAGGAATGGTCCACTTCGACGCCCACGCCGACACGGCTGACACGATCGACGGGAACCTGGCCAGTCACGGCACCCCGATGCGGCGCCTGATCGAAAGTGGCGCGATCCCCGGGCGCAACTTCATCCAGATCGGGCTGCGCAGCTATTGGCCTCCACAGGACGTCTGGGAGTGGATGGCCGGACAAGGCATGCGTTGGCACCTGATGGACGAGATCTGGGAACGGGGTTTTCAGGCTGTGATGGTCGATGCAGTCCGTGAGGCACTCGATGGACCCGAGCTCCTCTACATCTCCATCGACATCGACTCCCTCGACCCGGCCTACGCGCCGGCGACGGGCACACCCGAGCCCGGGGGCCTCGTCGCCGCCGATCTGATGCGCATGGTTCGCAAGCTCGCGTACGAACACAATGTGGTCGGAATGGACATCGTCGAGGTCGCGCCCGCATACGACATCGCCGATTGCACCGTCAACGTCGCCAACAGGTTGTTCATGGAATGTCTGGCCGGTCTTGCCGCGAAACGCCGCGATGCCGCGGGAACTGCACCAGGGCTTCCGGCACGCTGAGGGCGAACCAGCTCCACCTACCATCGGCCGTATGAATCGACCGATCGGAGAACGGCCCGCGATGGCCGCATACGGCACTGACAGCCCTGAGTGGAAAGCGTTGCCGTGGGAATGGGCAGCTGAGCGGCTGATACCCAACAAGAACTATTGGGTCGTCACGGTGTCGGCCGATGGCGCTCCGCACGCGCTACCGGTGTGGGGTGTGTGGAGCGACGAGGATCTCCGATTCATGTTCTCCTGCGCACCCACCGCACGCAGGGCACGCAACATCGCCGCCAACCCGCGAGTCGCCTTCACGGTCGATAGCACCGTCGAGTGCATCTCCGTGGAAGGTGTGGCTGCACCGATCACCGACCCCGACCGAGTCGATGTGTGGATCGACCGTTACGTCGCGAAGTACGGCAGCGAAGTCCCGGAGGGCCTTGGCGACTTCGTCCGCCAGCACGCGATGATCGAGGTCGCACCCACCACCGCCTTCGCGATCATCGAACGGGAGGAGGAGTTCGCGCTGAGAGCCACCCGCTGGCGCTTCGGCTAGACGGCGAGCTCGCACCAGTCCTTGTACTGGTCTTCTTCACCGCGAACGGCCCGTGCGTACACCTCGGCAATGGCCTTGGTCATCGGGCCGGGGCATGGGATGTTGCGATCGTCGATGGACTTCACGGAGCTGATCTCCGCAGCAGTGCCGCAGACGAACACCTCTTCGGCGACGTACAGGTCGCTGCGGGCGAGGTTGTCGATGCGGATCTCGAAGCCGAGGTTGCGGGCGATCGTCATGACCGAGCTCTGGGTGATGCCCTCCAAGGCACCTGCCGACAGTGGCGGGGTGATGATGATGTTGTTGCGAGCCGCGAAGATGTTCTCGCCGGTGCATTCGGCGATCAGTCCGTTGGGAGCCAGCATGATCGCTTCGTCGTAGCCGGCCTTGAGAGCTTCGACCTTGGCGAGCGACGAGTTGACGTAGTTGCCCGTCGTCTTCGAAGCCGGCGGCATCGTGTTGTGATCGTGGCGAGTCCACGACGAGACCTTCATGCGAACGCCCTGATCCAACGCATCTTCACCGAGGAACGGCGCCCACGGCCAGCACGCGATCGCGACGTCGACGCTGCACGGCAGCGTGTTGAGACCCATCTCGCCGTAGCCGTAGTAGGCGATGGGGCGCACGTAGCAACCCGGGAGACCGGTCGATGCCACCGTCGCCTTGGTCGCAGCGACGATCTCGCTGACGGAGTACGGGATCTCCATCCCCATGATCTGGGCACTGCGGAACAGCCGCTCGATGTGCTCGGTGAGGCGGAACACCGCAGGGCCCTGTGACGTCGGGTAGGCGCGGATGCCCTCGAACACACCGGTGCCGTAGTGCAACGTATGGGTGAGGATGTGAATCTGGGCCTTGTCCCAATCGACGAGGTCTCCGTTCATCCAGATCTTCGGAGTGGGTTGGATGGGCATCGCTGGCTCCCGCTGTGCAGAGGTAGGGAAAATGAAAATCGCTGTGTCTAGCCTGCCACGGCTGCGGCGATTTGGGAACCGATGTCGCTGGTGCTGCCGCTACCACTGTGGGCAGCACATGCCGAACGAATGCGCGCCGCGGTGTCGCCTTCGCCGAGGAAATCCAGCATCAACGCTCCGCTGAGGATGGCCGCGATGGGATTCGCCTTCCCGGTTCCGACGATGTCGGGTGCCGATCCGTGCACGGGCTCGAACATCGACGGCCCGGTTCGCGCCGGGTTGAGATTGGCCGACGAAGCCAGCCCGATGCCGCCACTGACTGCTCCCCCGAGGTCGGTGAGGATGTCGCCGAACAGGTTGTCGGTGACGATCACGTCGTAGCGATGCGGGTCCTGAACGAAGTAGATACAGGCTGCATCGACATGGTTGTAGGCCGTGCCGACGTGCGGGTACCCGGCCGCGACCTCGTTGAAGGTGCGTTGCCACAGATCGCCTGAGAACGTGAGCACGTTGGTCTTGTGCACCAACGTGACGTGCTGCCGGCCGGGTGGGTCCGCGTTGCCGCGTTCCACCGCCAGTTCGAAGGCGAACCGGATCGCCCGCTCCGCGCCCATGCGGGTGTTGACCGAGCCCTGCGTGGCTACCTCGTGGGCGGTTCCCTTGCGAAGGACGCCACCCTCGCCGACATACGGCCCTTCCGTGTTCTCGCGAATGACGACGAAATCGTGGGGCTCGGTGTGGCCGGGCGCCGTTCCGACGAACGGGCGTTGGTTGACGTAGAGGTCCAGGTCGAATCGCATCTTCAGCAGCAGCCCGCGCTCGATGACGCCCGGCGGCACGTCGGGCGTGCCGACAGCTCCCAGAAGAATGGCATCGAACGCGCGTAGCTCTTCGAGTGTCGCGTCGGACAGGATCTCGCCATCGCGCAGATAGCGGGCACCGCCCAGGTCGTAGTCGGTGGTATCCAGTTCGATCCCTGCCGCCCGCACGACCTTCAACGCCTCGGCCGTGACCTCGGGTCCGATCCCATCCCCACCGATCACAGCAATTCGATAAGCCATGGCCCGAGATGTTACGTGGCGGTAGCGTTTTCTCCCTATGGCGACGACGCAGCTCTCCCGCTCGGCATTCGAACGATTACAGGCCGAGTTCCTCGACCTCACAACACGTGGTCGCATCGAGGTTGCGCAGAAGATCGAGACGGCACGCCTGCTCGGTGACCTCAGCGAGAACGGCGACTACCACGCAGCCAAGGACGAGCAGGGCCACATGGAAGGCCGCATCCGTCAGCTCGAGTACATCATCGAGACCGCCGAGATCATCGAGCACGGCGACGAAGGCATCGTCTCCGCAGGATCCATCGTCACCATTGTCTACGACGGCGACGACGACATGATGGCGGAGCGCTATCTGGTCGGTCACATGGAGGAGAAGGTGGGCGACCTCGATGTGATGAGCCCGGATTCACCCCTGGGTGCCGCATTGCTTGGCGCCAGCGCCGACAAGTGGGTCGAGTACGAGGCGCCCACGGGCAAGCTCAAGGTCCACGTCATCAAGGTGGAGTCCGCCTAGTGGCGCCGCGCGTCGCTGGCGCTCTGCCCGATCTGCCTCCCGGTGCGGCAATGCACCTTCCCGGCCGCGGCACCACGTTCGTACGCACGCTCAGCGGCCCGGTCGGAGCGCCGACGGTCCTGCTGCTGCACGGATGGACCGCGACCGCCGATCTGAACTGGTTCATGTGTTACAAGTCGCTGGCGGAGCACTTCAGGGTCGTTGCGCTCGACCACCGCGGTCACGGCCGGGGCATCCGCTCTCGGAAGACGTTCCGACTCGAGGATTGCGCCGACGACGCCGTGGCGGTGTGCGACGTGCTGGGCATCGAACAGTGCATCCCTGTCGGCTACTCGATGGGGGGGCCGATCGCCCAACTCATCTGGCGACGTCATCGGCAACGAACGGCCGGTCTGGTGCTGTGCGCGACGTCGACGAACTTCGCGGGCTCCCGTGAGGAGCGGCTGAGCTTCCTCGGCCTCTCCGGTCTGGCAGCAGTGGCCAGGCTGACGCCGGTACAGGCACGCCAGTGGCTGACCGAGCAGTTCTACCTGCAACGCAAGGCCGATCTGTGGGAACCGTGGGCCGTCAGCCAGGCGTCGACACACGACTGGAGGCCCGTGCTCGAGGCCGGTCGGGCAATCGGCAACTTCTCGTCGCGCGATTGGATCAGTGAGATCGACGTTCCTACTTCGATGATCATCACCATGCGCGACCGGGTCGTTCCCGTTCGCCGTCAGGTGCGCTTGTTCGAGGCCATTCCCGATGCCGAGGCCTTCCGGGTCGATGGCGACCACGACGCCTGCGTGTCCAATGCCAAGCAATTCGTGCCAACGCTGTTGCGCGCCTGCCGGTCCGTCGTCGAACGATCGCGATGAACAAGCGTGTAGTCGTTCTCGCTGCGACTGCAATCGCCGCCGCCGTCATCGTGCGACGCAGCGTGCGCGCTAAACGCAATCTCGACATCGCCGCCCTCGGCTTGCAGGTGGGCGGGAACTACGCGTCTACGGCCGCCCGCAAGCTCTTCTCCTCCGCTGAACGCCGAATCGAGCTCGATCGTGAACGCGAACTGCGAACCGCCGATGCCGTTGCCGAACGGCTGGGCAACATGAAGGGCGCGTTGATGAAGCTCGGTCAGATGGCCAGCTACGTCGACGAAGGTCTTCCCGAGCCGCTGCGCAAGGCGCTCGCCGAGTTGCAGTCCAACGCACCGCCGATGAGCGCCGACCTCGCCGCGGAAGTGATCGAGCGCGAGCTCGGCGCACCACCCGACAAGGTCTTCGTGGAATGGGATCCGGATCCGATTGCCTCCGCCAGCATCGGCCAGGTGCACCGGGCAGTGGTCACGGATCCGCAGACCGGTCTAGATCGAGCGGTGGCGGTCAAGGTCCAGTATCCAGGGGTGGGCGAAGCGATAGAAGCCGACCTGCGCAACGCAAGCCTTCTCGGCGCGCTCCTGAAGCAGGGTTTCGGCGGGCTCGACCCCGACGACATGGTCGCCGAGATCAGGGACCGCCTCATCGACGAGCTCGACTACGTGCTGGAGGCGGAGAACCAGCAAGCCTTCGCCGACCATTACCGAGGGCACCCGTTCATCCACGTTCCCGATGTGATGGCCTCCCACAGCACGGCGCGTGTCTTGACCAGCGATCTGGTCAGCGGCGCCACCTGGCAGGAGATGATCAGCTGGTCGCAACACCAGCGCGACCTGGTCGGCGAATGCCTCTTCAGGTTCGTCTTTCGCAGCCTCTACGGCATGCACAGGTTCAACGGCGACCCGCATCCGGGCAACTACCTGTTCCACGGCGACGGCCGCATCACGTTCCTGGACTTCGGTCTGGTCAAACGGTTCACCGACGACGAGATGAACACGTTCATCGGCATGGTCAGGTCCGCCGCGTACGAGAACGATGTTCCCACCTTCCGGCGGATCGTCGAAGATGCAGGGATGCTGAGGCGCGGAGCCCCGGCTGACGACGCAGCGATCGGCGAGTACTTCGGCCAGTTCTACGAGAGCGTCAGGTCCGACAAAGTCGTCACCTGGTCGTCGGAGTACGCCAGCCGGATTGTGCGGCACACCTTTGACAGAACCAGCCCGATTTCGCAGTACGCAACCGTGCCGCGCGCGTTCGTGTTCATCCAGCGCATCAACCTCGGTCTGTATGCACTCCTCGGCGAGCTTCGCGCCACGGGCAACTATCGGCGAATGGCCGAAGAGCTATGGCCGTTCGTACAGGGCCCGCCCAGCACTCCGATGGCCGAGGCCGAGCAGGCGTGGCTCACGGAGCGACGCGGCCGTGACGGTGTGCTGTCCGGCTGATCGCCTGCTCGCGCAGCCACCGGCGCAGCTCACGGCGTCCACTGACCGACACCGGTTCGTCGTCGATCTCGATCCCGGCCGCGTACAAGCCGGCGCGCAACTGATCGCTGGCCGATGTGAGCATGCGAACCCGTTCCACGCCGAGGGATCTCGATCGTTCGATCAGTGCAGTGTCGGGCTCGATAGACGCGTCCGATACGAGGATCTGCGTACCGCAGAGCTCGGCGGCACGACGCGCTGCATCCACGGCACCCTCAGGCGTGTCCGGCCCGACGCGCACCAACACGCCGTTCAGCGGTCGATAGCGCATATCGTTGCGCTCGCACTTCAAGCCCGTCGGATCGTGACTGATCGCAAACCAGCGGGTCCACGCGTCGTTGTACCCGCGCACGACGGAGTCGGTGTCGATGACTGTCGGCCGGCCGGTCAGCATTTCGGCGACATAGTCGGGCCCACCGGCCTTCGGGCCGCACCCCACCGAGGAGCGCTTCCATCCTCCGAACGGCTGCCGCTGGACGATCGCCCCGGTGACGCCGCGGTTGATGTATGCGTTGCCGACATGCACCTTGTCGAGCCAGGTGTCGATCTCGGCTTCGTCGAGCGAGTGGATGCCACCGGTCAGACCGAAGGGCGTCGCGTTCTGCAGTTCGATCGCATGATCGAGGTCGTCCGCGCGCATCACGCCGAGCACTGGGCCGAAACATTCCGTGACGTGGAACCACGAGCCCGGCCGCACCCCCACTCGCACGCCGGGTGACCACAGGTTGTCGCCGAGCTTGTGCGGTTCGACGAGCCATCGTTCGCCTTCGTCGAGTTTCGTCAGACCTCGCCGCAACTTGGGCGACGGTTCGCTGATCAGTGGCCCGACCACGCTGCCGAGGTCGTTGGGCCTGCCGACGACCAAGCTGCGAGTCGCATCAGCGAGTCGCTCCATGAAGGACGCATCGTCGTAGAGCGGCGCTTCGACGATCGCCAGGCTGGCCGCAGAACATTTCTGCCCCGCATGGCCGAATGCCGACCGGACCAGATCGCGAATTGCGAGATCGAGGTCGGCAGCCTGGGTTATGACGATGGCGTTCTTGCCACTCGTCTCCGCGACCAGGTGCATCCCCGGCGTCCACGAACGGAACAACTCAGCCGTCTCGTAAGCGCCCGTCAGCACCACCGAGCCGACGCCGGGGTGGCTGATCAAGCGACGGCCCACTTCGTTGTCGGGACAGGCCACCAACTGCACAACGTCCTTCGGGACGCCGCCACGGTGGAGCTGCTCGACGAGGTGTTGGGCCGTGCGGCGAGCTTCCGGCGGGGGCTTGAGGATCACTGCGTTACCGGCGGCCAACGCGGCGAGCACACCGCCGGCGGGTATGGCGTATGGGAAGTTCCATGGTGACGCGACGACCACGACGCCGCGCGGAAGCAGGTCAGCTGCTTCCGCGCTCTGCTGTTCGACGACGTCGAGCCCGACGGATCCGTAGTACTTGGCAAAGTCGACGGCCTCGCTGACCTCCGGGTCGCCTTCGCGGGCCACCTTCACCGCCTCGTCCGCCATTACCGCGATGGTTTCGAATCGTTCACGACGAAGGACATCGGTGACGGCGGCCAACGCGCGCCGACGCTCCTGCGTTCCGTTCGCCGACCACCGCGGTTGCGCCGCAATCGCCGTGGCAACAATCGAATCGATTCCCTCGATGCTGTCGACGACAACGGGCTGGTGTCGCACCGACGGACCCTGCACAGCAGCTTGCAGCAGCGCACGGGCGACCGGGTCGGTCGGGTCGCTGTCGGGCTCGTTGGTGAACGGGGCACCGCTCGCGGGAGCGGCGCTGCGGCGGCGTGCCTTCGATACGTGATGCCGGTCGGCGACGGCGCGACGGAAGCGCTCGGCCTGGTCGGCGAACTCGGCGGAACCCGGAGTGATCGTGAACAGCGCTCGCAGGAAGTTCTCCGGTGCCGTGTTCTCGTCCAGCCGCCGAGCGAGGTAGGCGATGCTGGCGTCGATCTGATCGTGCTGCACGACCGGGGCGTAGAGCAGCAACGAACCGGCCATCCTGCGCACCGCCCGGCTCTGGGCTGGAGCCATGCCCTCCAGCATCTCCAACTCGATGCGCCCGCGCTGCTCGATCGGCAATCTGCTCCGCAGCACCAGTGCCCACGCCACATCGAACAGGTTGTGACTGGCCACGCCGACGCGAACCGCGCCGTCCCATTCCGGGCGAAGCGCAGATTCGAGCATCAACTTGTAGCTGGCGTCGACGTCAGCCTTGGTCGGGTAGGGCGCAGCGATCCAGTCGTGCAGCTCGGCGTCCACGGCCTCCATTGCCAGGTTGGCGCCCTTGACGATCCGGATCTTGATCCCGGCGCCACCGTCACGGACACGTGCCGAAGCCCATTCGCCGAGGTGCTCCAGCACAATGTGGCTGTCGGGTAGATAGGCCTGCAGGACGATGCCGGCCTCCAGGTGAACGAACTCGGGCTCGTCGAGCACGCTTTTGAACGCGACGACCGTCAAGTGCAGGTCCCGGTACTCCTCCATGTCGAGATTGACGAAACCGCGCGGTTCCTTCAGCAACGCAGTTCGATAGATCTCGCGCAGAGGCTCGCTGATGCGTTGAACACTGCGATCGAAGTCGAGCGCATCGAGGTTGGCGACCAGAGCCGATGCCTTGATCGACACAGCGCTGACGTCGGGACGACGCAACTTGTCGAGCACCTGATCGACACGGCGTCTGGCTTCATCGTCACCCAGGATCGATTCACCCAGAGGGTTGACCAGAAGACCGATGCCCTCGCGCCGGCGCTCAGCGGCGTGGGCTCCGAACGCCGGGTCCTCCGCGGGCAGGACAACGCCTCTTGTCTCGCCGAGGATTCGTCGTCGAACGAGCGGCATCACCACTTGGGGCACGAACGGCGCGAGCTTTGCACCGGCAGACATCATTGCCCGGTCGAGGCGACTCAGGGACTCCGGCAGACCGTGCTCGGCGACGACATCGGCAAATCGGCGAGCGGCCCGGCGGTTCGACTTGATGCGCAGCACATCGTCGGTGAGTCGCTGCACCAGCTCACGGCCGGCGGGATCGGCAACCAGAAGACCCAGCCGCCGCAACTGGCGTCGTTCACGCCGCGTCGCGTTGGCAAGCGCCTCACGCAACAACGTGTCAGCGAGCGCAATCGCCTCATCGACGGCCATGCGGTCATGTTGCACGGCACCGGCGCTTGACGCCTCATCGAAGCAGAGCGCCTGCACACGACAGTTCCGTCGGGTCGTCGTCTGTCGCCGGGCGCATACTGGTCACAGCTGTTGCGGCGGTAACGTCGGCAGATGCGTTTCAGCATATTTCTCCTACCCGTTGCCGTGCTCGGGTTGCTGGCTTCGTGTGGCGACAACAAGGTCACATCGGGTTGCGTGGCCGCCTCTACGACACCTACGGCGACCGTTGCCGGCGCTCTGCCGAAGCCCGTGGTCAAGCTGCCGTCAGCGATCCCGACCGCGTTGGTCGTCACCGATCTGACCGAGGGCACAGGCTCCGCCGCTGCCGACGGCGACACCGTCATCGTGCAATACGTCGGGGTGCGTTCGGCTGACTGCACAGAGTTCGACAACAGTTACGACCGCGGCTCACCCCTGTCGGTCACACTCGGTATCGGCCAGGTGATCAAGGGATGGGATCAGGGCCTGGTCGGTATCAAGCCGGGTGGCCGCCGCCAGCTCGACATCCCAACTGACTTGGCCTACGGCGACAAACCTCCGTCGACCGATGTCATCCAGCCGGGTGACGCGCTGAGCTTCGTCATCGACGCGGTCACTGTTATCCCCAAGCCTGATCCCGCCAACGTGCCCGCCATCTCGGTTCCCCCGACGCCGAACCAGGCCGAGCAGACCTTCACCGATTTGATCGTGGGCGACGGCCCCGGCATCCAGCCGGGACAAACCGTCGCCGTGCAGCTCCTGGCTTTCAGTGCGGCGGACGGCAAGCTGCTCGACTCTTCATGGGATCAAGGAACTCCGTTGACCTTCGTTCCGGGAGCCGGTCAACTTCCACCCGGTCTCGAGAAGGCGGTCGAGGGGATGAAGGTCGGCGGCCGCCGCCAGGTCGACATCCCGTTCGCCGAGGCCTTCGGCGCGACAGGCAACAGCGACCTCGGGCTGCCGGCCTCGACGGATCTCATCATGGTGCTCGATCTCGTCGCCGTCTACTGATCGGCCAGCGTCGATGATCGACGTTCATGCACATTTCCTGCCTGTCGAATACAGGGAGGCGCTGGCGGCCGCAGGCATCGATCAGCCCGACGGGTTCCCGCGCGTTCCGGGTTGGTCGGCAGACGACCACGTCGCGGTGATGGATCGGCTCGGCATCGACGTTGCCGTGCTGTCGGTGTCATCGCCGGGTGTCCGCTTCGGTGAAGGCGCAACCGCATCCGACGCGATCGGCCTGGCCCGGCACGTCAACGATGTGGCAGCGACAACCATCGCCGACCATCCCGGTCGTTTCGGTGCGTTCGCCAGCATTCCGCTCGGCGACATCGGTGAGTCGTTGGCCGAGATCGAGCGGTCGCTCGACAGCTTGCGACTCGACGGCATCACCGTCCTCACCAACGTCGATGGCGTCTACCTTGGCGACTCATCCCTCGATCCCGTCATGGAGGAGCTGAACCGCCGCCGAGCCGTCGTGTTCCTCCACCCGACATCGCCCCCGTGCTGGGAATGCACCTCGCTCGGTTTCCCCCGACCAATGATCGAGTTCCCGTTCGACACGACCCGCGCCGTCACCAACATGCTGCTGTCGGGGACGTTCGCCCGGTATCCGGACATCCGCTGGATCGTGCCGCACGCCGGCGGCACACTCCCATTTCTCGCGCCGCGCATCGCCGGGATGAGCCTCCTGCTCGGTGCAGCCGAGCCGGGCGCGATCATCACCCAGTTGCGGCGGTTGCACTACGACCTGGCCGGCAGCGCTTCGGGCCCAGTAGTGGCCGCTCTGCTGAACCTGGTCGACGGAGACCGCGTCCTGTACGGCAGCGACTGGCCGTTCACGCCTGAGGTGGTCGTATCTGCGGGGATGGATTGGATCACCGGCCCGGACAATCCGCTGACACGTGCCCGACTGGCAGCCGCCGCAGTCGAGTTGTTCCCACGACTCGGCAGATAGGCAAAGCAGATAGGCGTACGGATCCGCCGATCGAACGGCTAACGGCGAAGTGCTGATGTCACCGCGTCGGCGGCTTCGGAGACTCGACGACCGAACTTCTGACCCGGCTGCCTGCTGAGACGCTCGATCGGCCCACTGAGACTGACCGCAGCAACGATCTGGCCGCGACGATCTCTCACCGCGGCGCTGACCGAGGCGACGCCCGGCTCGCGCTCTTCGACGCTTTCCGCCAGATCGTCGCCCTGCAGGACTCGGCCCGCCGAGCCTCGCTTCAGCGGCAACAATGCTCCCTGGGGAACGATCCAGCGCAAACCGTGCGTGGACTCGAGCGATACGACACATCGCCTGCCATCACCGTCGGCGACGTACAACTGCACGCTTTCGCCGGTCTCGTCGCGCAATGCGGTGAGGATCGGGCGGGTCAGTTCAGCAAGCGGGAACTCGTCCTCGGCGGCCTGCCCGAGCCGGATCAGTTCGAAACCGAGGCAGAACCGGCCTTGCGGATCACGGCGCACCAGGCCGTGCTGCTCCAGCGCGACGGCCAACCGGTGCGCAGTTGCGCGGGGCAGGTCGGTCGCCTCTTGCAGCCCGGCCAGGTCAAGAGGAGCGGCGACGAGTGCGCGCAGGATCAGAACCCCTTTGTCAATGACGCCGACTCCGCTTACACTGTCCACGACGAGAATGATATCTCAGAAAGTGAGACGCACATGTCTGACGCACCGTCTGACACTGGGGCCGGCACCCCGTCATCACCTCGAACCCTCGCTCAGAAGTTGTGGGAACGCCACGTGGTCCACTCGGCGCCCGATGAGCCCGACCTGCTCTACATCGACCTGC
>JANPGV010000290.1:0-2115 GCA_031424145.1 Ilumatobacteraceae bacterium | reverse complement strand
CAAGATCGTCTTTCGATTTGAAGTGCCGGTACAGGGTCATCTTGGCGACGCCGGAGCGTTCGATGATGGTGTCGACTCCTATCGCGCGGATGCCGTGGCGGCAGAACAACGTGTATGCCGTCGACAGGATTCGCTCCCGCGCCGCCGCGCCCGTTGTCGTGGTTGCCATGTTCCGAAAACGCTATCAGCGCCTTGCCCGTTGACACGCGCACGGCACACGCCTACGGTGTGAGAGACCGGTCTGTCTCACCATGGGGGTTCATCATGACGACCTATGATCCACGTTCTGCCACGGGTATCCCCACCGAGCCCGTTGGTTCGTTACCGCGGCCGAGCACGCTGCAGGCTGCATACGCTGCCTATGACGCCGGGACGATCGGGAAAGAGGATCTCGAGAAGGAGCAGGACGCCGCGGTTCGCGACTCCATCGAACATCTCGAAGCGACCGGCGCGCCGATCATCTCCGACGGCGAGCAGCGTTGGTCGAGTTTCGCCACGTACCCCATCACCGACACCTTGGCCGGAACGGGCCTGGCCGACAACCTAGGGGGCACCGGCGGGCAGTTCTTCGCGATCTTCGCCGATGGCCACGGCCGCCAGTTGCCACGACTCACCGGAGGGCCGTTCCGCTACAAGACGTACGCGGCCGACACCTTGAAGCAGTCGATCGGCCTCACCAACCGACCGATGAAGCAGGCGGTCATCGCCCCGTCCATGCTGGCACTGCTGTACCCATTGAGCACCGATGTTCCCGACTACAGCCGAGACGAGTTCGAAGCCGATCTGATCGACGAATGCGAGAAGGACATCCGCCAGGCATTCGCCGCCGGGGCGGCACGCGTATCGGTGGACTTCACCGAAGGGCGCCTGGCCACCCGTGCCGACCCACGGAATCCGTGGACAGGTGCCGGCATGCTGCCGCACTTCATCGAACTCAACAATCGAGTCATGGCCCGATTCACACCCGAGGAGCGGGTCAACATCGGCATCCACACCTGCCCCGGAGGAGACCGCGACTCCGTTCACAGCGCCGACGTGCCGTACAACAACCTGCTCCCGGAGATGTTCAAGATCAACGCCGGCTACTTCCTGATGCAACTGGCCAGCGAACGGGAAAAGGACGGGGTCTACGAGTCGATCGGCAAGTACAGCCGCGACGACGCCGACGGCATCGCCCAGATGTGTTATGTCGGGGTCACCAACCCTGGGAACCCGCGGGTCGAAAGCCCCCAGGAGATCTGTGACGCCCTCGTGCGCGCCGCCAACTTCATCCCCAAGGAGCGCCTCGGTTCCACCGACGACTGCGGGTTCTCGCCATTCAGCATCGACGAAAAGCCCAACCACGGGTCACCCGACTACGCCCGCGAGGTCGCCTTCCAAAAGATCACCAACCGAGTCGAGGGCACACGAATGGCCGCCGAGCAACTCGGCGTCAGCTGAGCCACCACAAGGAGCTACCCCACACAACAGCTCACCTTTGACCGCCCCCTCAGAATGCCACGGGCGTCACGCGGGGAAGGGTGCTGCTGATCTCGGCATCGACAGTCTTCGCCATTCGACACCGCCGGTATCCGACGCATCGGAAATTTGTCGAGTGCCCCGTAAGACCGATCGACCCAATCCGGTGCCTACGCCCGGAAGTGCCGGTTCAGGCTCCGGCGACGAAGGCGACGACGACGTAGGCGGCGTGACGGTCGAAGTTCTCGCGTCGGCGGTCGTAGACCGTGGTCGTGCGCGGGTCGGCGTGGCGGGCGGCGAGTTGCACGTCACGCAGCGGCACACCGGCATCGAGCGCAGCCATGATGAACGCTCCCCTGAGCATGTGCGGATGGACATTTCCGAGACCGGCACGCTTGCCGACCGCCTTGACCCAGCGATGCGCCGTCCGGCGGTCGAGACGCTGTCCATCGTGGCGCAGCAGGATCGGACCCTCGCGTCGTTCGCCGATCGCAAGATCCACGGTGCGTGCCGTGCGCGGCACGAGCGGGATCGCCGCCGGCTTGTTGCCCTTGCCGAGGATCCGCAACGTGCGATGCCCACGATCGAAGCCGAGATCGCCGATGTCGGTGTCGCATGCCTCGCTCACCCGCAACCCGTTGAGCCCGAGCAGCACCG
>JANPGV010000289.1:0-2021 GCA_031424145.1 Ilumatobacteraceae bacterium | reverse complement strand
ACCGTCGTCGTCAGCTTCCTCGTCGACCGCGCCGCGCGACGGTCGCGCGAGGCGGCGTCGGCTCGCGCCGAGGCAGCAGCGCTGGCGAGGTCGGCGGCGACACTTGTCGGTGCGCACGATCCGCTCCCCGATCTGCTGGAGCAACTGCGCGCCACGTTCGGGCTGGCCTCCGCATCCGTGTTCGAGCTGACCGACCAAGGTTGGTGGCCGACCCACATATCAGGTCACCCGGAGCTGCTCGAACCATCCGAAGGAACATCGATCGACATCTCGGCGGACGGCAAGTTGCGACTGGTGGTATCGGACAACGCGCTCCGGCCCGAGCAGCTGGAAGTGCTGCGCGCCTTCGCCGACCAGTTGGCGATGGCCGTCGAGGCCCGCCGGCTACGTGTCGACGCCGCCAACGCCGAGCTGTTGTCCGAGGCCAACGCGCTTCGCGCCGCCCTGCTGCAGGCGGTGTCTCACGACTTCCGCACACCGCTGGCGACGATCAAGGCCTCCGCATCCGGGCTGCTTCACACCGACGTCGCGTTCTCCGACTCGGACCGCCGCCTCCTGCTCGTCGATATCGACGATGCCGCTGACAGACTCGATCGGATGGTGCGCGACCTGCTCGACATGAGCCGCCTGCAGGTCGGCGCCCTGGACCTGACCTTGACATCCGTGGCCTTGGAGGACATCGTCGCTGCCGCTTTGGGCGGTCTGCCCGCAGCGCCGGGAAGAGTCGATGTCGAGGTCGCCGATTCGCTCCCGATGGTCCTGGCCGACGACACCTTGTTGGAGCGCGCCGTGGCCAACCTCGTATCGAACGCGCTCGCATGGTCGCCCGCCGGGAGCCACGTGAAGATCCAGGCGGGTCAGATCGGGAGCTCGATCGACCTGCGCATCGTCGACCGCGGGCCCGGTATTCCACAGGATGATCGCGAGCGCATCTTCCTCCCGTTCCAACGTCTCGGCGATCGGTCCAACGATGCGGGCGTCGGCCTCGGCCTGGCGATCGCCAGGGGCTTCATCGAAGCGATGGGCGCACGTTTGAGCCTCGACGACACACCCGGAGGCGGCCTGACGATGACGATCCGCCTGCAGGTCGCCGACGAGGTCGAAGCGTGACACGCATTCTTGTTGTCGACGACGAGATCCAGATCCGCCGGGCGCTCGACATCAACCTGCGCGCTCATGGGTACGACGTCGTCCTGGCCGCAACGGGAGAAGAGGCGCTGACCGAAGCTGCGGCCACGATGCCTGACCTCGTGCTGTTGGACCTCGGTCTCCCGAGCCTCGACGGCATCGACGTGATCCGTGGTCTGCGCGGGTGGACGTCGATTCCCATCATCGTGCTGTCAGCACGCGACGGCGACTCGAGCAAGGTAGCTGCCCTCGACGCCGGCGCCGACGACTACGTCACCAAGCCGTTCAGCATCAACGAGCTGTTGGCGCGACTGCGGGCCACGCTGCGCCGGCATCACCCCGCTCCCGAGGAACCGGTCGTCGAGACCGCCGACTTCGCCGTAGACATGGTCAACCGCCGGGTGACGCGTGCCGAGAAGCCAGTGCACCTCACACCGACCGAGTGGGAGATCGTCGAGCGACTGCTGCGCAATCCCGGACGATTGGTGACCCAGCGCCAGTTGCTGCAGGACGTGTGGGGCCCGCAGTACGAGAGCGAGACCAACTACCTGCGCGTGCACCTGGCCGCCATCCGTCGCAAGCTCGAGCCCGACCCTGGTCAACCGCGTTACTTCATCACGGAGCCCGGTATCGGGTACCGGTTCGAGCCCTCTTGACGCGTTCTTAACGGCACCTCGTTCGATCTTTTCGTGGTGCAAACGGCACCACCGATGGTCGTCGGGTTGAGTTGACATGTGCTCCTCGAAGATGATCTCCGCGTAACGCCAAGCCCTGAACCGGCATCTGCCGAAAGCACGGTGCCGACGATTCCCGAACCGCTCGGCTACCGGCTGAAGAACAAGGTGCTCGGTCCGCCGCTGCACAGTGATCGGCTCGAGCACGAGACGCTCGGC
>JANPGV010000288.1:0-6230 GCA_031424145.1 Ilumatobacteraceae bacterium | reverse complement strand
GCCTCAGCTCCATCCACGAGACCGTCGTGATCCTCGGCGACGCCGACGATCTCGAGATCCGGCTGGCGCTTGAGCATCGCCATCACACCCTCACGTATGAACACGCTGTCGTCGGCGAGGAAGACCGTGATGACACCCATGCGACTATTAGAGCGCTGATCGACCGCTGCGAACGAGGGCGGGGACCAGTGTCGTGGAGGTGGTGTCAGCCACACCATGGCATGCCGGGCAATGCCCTGGAGATCAGGCTCCGCTGAGCCGACGATGGATCGTAGGACAGCACGGAGAGCAACACGGAGAGAAGGAGCAGATCATGCGAATCGAGCGAAGCATCACAACAGTGTCATGGATCCCTTCGGACGTGATGGAAGGTCTCGGCAAGATGGCCACGCGGATGAAGATGGCCCACGACGATCCGCCGCCGCCCGACTCGTTGGGATCCGACATTCCGGCGGCGCTCGACGAGCTGCGCACCCACGACCGATTCCGCTTCGCCAACCAGTTGCGCGCCTACATCGACGTCGACGACGCAGGACACATCACCGACCACGGATACTTGGGCGGCGGGATGATCGGCGCCACGACGGTCGATCTCGGAGTGGGCTCGATCACCATTCCAGCCATCAAACTCGACGATCGCCTCGGTGAGCCAGAGGTTGCAGCGGATCATGTGCGGTTCACGCAGACCGTTGGTGGACGCACGGGTGCCCCGATGCCTCGGGCGGTGAAGCACCCTCCGTTCGTTCAGTATCGGGCGCCGATCGTGTGGACCACCCTCGAGCTGACGATCTGGGCCGATGGCAAGCACGAGGCCAAGATGGCCGGGGCGTCCGGCTTTCCGAGGCACTGGGTGTTCGACGACAGCGGCACCTTGACGGCCAAGAGCAGCCTCGCCGATTACAAGGCGTGGATGAACGATTCGTTCGGCAAGCACACCCCGTGGGGCGACGAAGATTCCCCCGCTTTCGTCACCGAGGTGGAGACCCTGCTGGAACGAGAGCTTCAGACCATGATCATGCACGGCGCCAAGAAGCCGGACATTCGTCGGATCAAGATCGACCACGCACTCGTCGAGCAGGGCTCGGATCACACCGGAGAGGTGTTCCTGCTGTTGAACGGGGTCCTCGCCGTCGTGGTCGACGGGGAGACACTGGCCGAGATCGGTCCCGGCGCGGTGCTCGGCGAGCGCGGCGAGCTCGAAGGCGGGCATCGCACGGCAACATTGCGGGCCGTCACGGAATGCAAGGTGGCCGCGGTGCCCATCGACAGCCTCGACCGCGAACGCCTCACTGAGCTCGCCGGCGGTCACCGTCGGGAGGAGGGCCGCGTGTAGTGCGGGTAGTCCTGTGTGGTGTGCGCGGGTCGACGCCCGCGCCCGGGGCAGAGTTCAACGCCGTCGGGGGGAACACCTCCTGTGTCGCGATCTGTCGAGACGACGATCGCCGGCCGCGCCTCGTGCTCGACGCCGGCACCGGGCTGCGCGCCGTCAGTGCCCTGCTCGAAGGCGAGCCCTTCGACGGCACGATCCTGCTCGGACATCTCCACTGGGATCACACCCACGGCCTTCCGTTCTTCGCGGCGGGCGATCATCCGGCGGCGAACACCACAGTGCTCGTCCCTTCGCAGGGCGTCGCCGCGATCGATCTCGTCTCCCGTTTCATGTCGCCTCCGTCCTTCGCCATCGGTCCCAGCGGTCTGCGCGGCGAGTGGTCGTTCGAGTCGATCGAGGAGGGCGAGCACGAGATCGAAGGATTCCAGGTGCTTGCCCGCGAGATCCCCCACAAAGGCGGACGCACGTTCGGATATCGAATCTCCGATGACGGTGGAACTCTCTCCTACCTCTCCGATCATGGGCCGTACGGGCTGCTCGGGCCGGGGCCGGACGGATTGGGCCCCTACCACGAGGCGGCTGTGTCGTTGTGCGAGGGAAGCGATGTCTTGATCCACGACGCTCAGCACACGGCAAGCGAACTACCCGCGCTCGCGTCGTTCGGCCACTCCGCTGCCGACTACGCGGTCGGACTAGCCCGCCACTGTCAGGTTCCCCGAGTGCTGTTGTTTCATCATGATCCGGATCGCACCGATGCGCAGGTGGCCGCAATCGAGCGCTTCTGGCGCGATGCAAAAGACGTGACGGTCGAGGCAGCGCGGGAGGGCGTGTCGATCGATCTTCTCGCTACAGGATCGGCGAACTCCCTGACAAGGTCGCATCGGACGATCGACCGATGAACGCTGTGCTCTACCGCCTTCGCAGCGGTCTTCGCACCCGATGGCCTGCGACGCTTGCCATGACGCTCGTGGTCGCAGTGGTCTGCGGAGTGGTCATCGCCTTCGCTGCGGGAGCGCAACGAACAGTCACGGCACCTGAGCGCTACACCGCGAAATGGGGAGGTGAATTCGACGGTGCAGTGACACAGGAGCAGGGTGGACCGCCCCGGGTCGCCGAGGTCTCGTCGCTTCCGGGCGTCGAATCCTCCGAGTCGTTCACGTTCGTGTTCGGCGGCATCACCAGCACCGATTCTCCGGACAAGGTCCCACAGGCGTTGGTGTTCGTTGGCACACCGCGTGCGCTGGGCGGGCACTTGATCAGCGGACGACTACCCAACCCGGCGAGCAACAACGAGTTCGTCGCAAACCGGACCTTCATTGCCGGCACCGACATCGCTCTCGGAGACACCTTCGAGCTCGTGACGTTCACGCAGGAGCAAGGTGACACTGGCCGATTCGGTGTGGACCCCCCGGCCGGGCCTCACTTTCCCGTAACGCTTGTCGGCGTCATCGATGGGCCATCGACGCTCGAGGACCAAACTCCGGCTGCAACGTTCTCGCGAGTGCTGCTCGACACCCCGAACATCGGCATCTCGCAGACGAAGATTGCGGTCAACCTGCGTCCCGGGGTCAGCCTTGACGAGTTTCGCAGCCAGCTCGACACGCTGCCCGACAGTGGAACGCTCAGTCTCACGTTCACTCCGCTGATCAGCTCGCAGCTGCGCCGAGCAGTCAACACTCAGGGTCGTGGGCTGTGGTTGCTCGCCGTAGTGGCCGGAGTTGCGGCAGTCGCCGTGCTGGGTCAGGTGATCACCCGTCAGGCACGGCTGGCCGCCGGCGAACGGCTGCCCCTCTCCGCCTTGGGGTTCACAGATCGACAATTGCTGGTGGAATCAACCTGCCGGGCCGCCGTGCCAATGGTCGTTGGAACGACCCTCGGTGCGACCCTCGCGCTGATGACGTCCGGCGTGTTCCCCACAGGGTTCATCCGGGCTCTCGAACCCTCGCCTGGCGTTCTCGCTCTCTGGGGTGTGCTGCTTGCCGCAACAGGACTGTTGATCCTTGCGTTGCTGCTGTGGACGTTGGCCTCGTTGACCATTTCGCGTTGGACTACTCGAGCCGTGCGACTGTCACCGGCCCTCGACGCATTGTCGAGGCGTGTAGGTAGTCCGACAGCAGCGGTCGGATTGCGGTTCGCGTTCATGCGATCGGGAGGCGAGCGCGGGTCGACCCGTGCCGCGCTGGTCGGCGTGCTGCTGACGGTCTGCGGACTCGTCGGCGCGATCACCTTCGGCGTCAGCCTCGATCGGCTCGTCAACGAACCGTTTCGCTATGGCGTGAACTTCGACGCCAACTTCGGTGACAACGGTGGCAATCAACTACCGGACGGCTTCCGCGAACGACTGGACGCTGACCCGAACGTCACCTCGCTCGCCCTCTTTGCCGGGAGTCAGGCACGGGTGGGCGGTACCACTGTGCCGTTGCTCGGGGTCGAGGCGGTACGTGGCAACGGCGGACCCACAGTTCTCAACGGACGCCTCCCTACTGCTGACGACGAGATTGCGTTCGGTCGTGTCTCGGGAAGCGATGTCGGCGCGCACGTCGGCGGCGATGTGACCATGAGCGGACCGACAGGGTCGCAGACCTTCCACGTCGTCGGGCTCGTCGTGGTACCTGGCCTCGGTGCCAACGAAGGCATCGGTGAAGGGGCGGTGGTCACTCTGGGCGGACTGTCACGGGTCGACAACGAGTCCGCCGTGACTTCTGCGGCCGTACATTTCGGATCCCGGAGCGTCGCGTTCAACGACTATGGCGCCGAGTTCGGCCTGACGTCGGATGAGACTCAAACGTTCAAGCCAGCAGCCATCACCAACGTTTCCCGTGTTCGAGCAATCCCGTTTGCGCTTGCGGCAGTGCTCGGCGCGCTGGTCGTGCTGACCGTCGCCCACATCATGTTCACCTCGACCCGGGCCAGACGCAGAGACGTTGCGATCCTCCGGTCACTCGGAGCAGATCGGGGCTGGATCACCCGGGCAGTCCACTGGCAGGCCACGACGTTCACGATCGTGCCGCTCGCCGTCGGTGTTCCTCTCGGCTTCATCATCGGACGCATCGTGTTCGCCGCGTTTGCCAACAGCATGGGAGCCATCAATGAGGCCTCGTTGCCCATCGCCATCGTGATCGCCGTCGTAGCGGGCGTCCTGGTGCTAGCCAACCTTGTCGCGGCAATACCCGCGAGTAGGGCACGGCGTATGCCTCCAGCAGTCATCCTGCAGACGGATTGAGCAGACCGGCGAGTTGGGTCAGGCCGTCGAACACGTCGGTGAAGCGCGTGGTGAGTGGCGAGCATCCGATGCGGACGATGTCGGGATCGCGGTAATCCGTGATGACACCTTTGTCGCTGAGCTCGACAACGAGACGTCTGGCCAGCGGATGGTTGACGGCCACGTGACCGCCTCGTCGCTCCGGGTCTCGTGGGCTCGAAGTGACGAGGTGGAGCTGATCGCACAGATCGATCCCGAAACCCGTGAGAGCGCGAGCCTTCGCAGCGATCGTCTCGATGCCGGCCTCGACCGTGACGGCGATCCCCTCCTCGGCGGCAGCGAGGGCGAGGATGGACGGCGTTCCCAGCAACACTCTCCGGATGTCGGGCTGCGCGCTGAAGATCGGGCCCATCTCGAACTGGTCCATCTGGGCAAACCAGCCCCAGATCGGCTGCGGCAGCGTCGCTTGCAAATCGGCGGACACGAAGCTGAAGGCCGGCGAGCCCGGCCCGCCGTTCAGGTATTTGTACGTGCAGCCGACTGCCAACTGCACACCGGCTGCGGACAGGTGCACCGGTAACACGCCGGCGGCATGAGACAGGTCCCACAGCGATAGGCAGCCTGCCGCGGTCGCCTCCGCCGTCTCTCCCGCCAGATCGGTGACCACCTCTGCGGTGCGATAGTCGACCGCCGATCGGACCGCGACGGCGACATCGTCGAGGTGTTCGAAGTTGTCACGCACCTCGAGGCCCCGCGCTGTCGCTATCCCGTCGACGACGTAGCGATCAGTCGGAAAGTCGGCGGGACTGATGACGATCGCAACACGGTCCGGCCGTAGCGCGCACGCCGCGTCGATCAGTTGATACAGGTTGACGGTCGTCGAGTCGTGAACGGCCACCTCACCCGGGTTTGCGCCGATGATCGGCGCAAGACGATCGCCGACTCGTTGGGGCATGTCGAGCCAGGAGTCCCACGAACGGATCAACCGGCCGGCCCACTCCTCGTGTAGCACCCGTTGCAGGCGCTCGACGGTACGCCGCGGCATCATTCCCAGCGAGTTCCCGTCGAGATAGACCAACGACTCATCCGCGATCACGAACTCGTCGCGCCACGACGAGAGTGGATCATTCTCATCGAGAGCAAGCGCATCTGCGCGGGAGAGCATTCGAACGCCTACTCGACCAAGCCGGTGAAACTGGAGTGGCGCACATACCCCTCGTTCGTGAACTCGGCGATCTCCACCGTGGCCCGCAGTTCGGGACGTACCCAGATCGCGTCACGCGAATACTCCCTGGGCGGCAGCTCGATGAATGGACAGGTATCGGTTCGCAGCTTCTTCAGCCGCGTGGTCAGGTCGCGCAGCGTGCGTTGGTTGAAGCCGGTGCCCACACCTCCCGCGAATCGCAAACCCTCCGGCTCCGGCACGCCGACCAGCAGCGCGCCGAACGTGCTGTCACGATTGCCACTTCCCGGCCTGTACCCGCCGATGACGACCTCGACGGGATACCTGTTCTTGACCTTTCGCCAGTCCGGGGTCCTCTTACCAGGCTGGTAGACGCTTCCGAGCCGTTTGGCCATGACGCCTTCCAACCGGCTCTCGACGGTGGCCGCAACCAGTGCCGCGCCGTCGCCGATACGGTGCGCGGGCACCATCCAATTCGACCCGGCCTCGACCAATCCGGCGACGAGCTCACGACG
>JANPGV010000287.1:0-8534 GCA_031424145.1 Ilumatobacteraceae bacterium | reverse complement strand
ACCGAGCCGCTGTTAGTGCAGCAACTCGAGTCGCCCTCCGGAACGGGGCGTGACGAACCCCGAAGTCAGATCAGCCCGCCAGCCCGCACCAGCAACAAACGCGGATGCAAACCAACACACGCATTCTCACTGGCAGATCTGTATCGGAGGCGACACGCCAAATGTAGCTGGCGCTCGTCCCGGGGGCCGTTGCGGCGAACATTCATGACACTCACGAGTTGGACCGAGCCGACTGGATGTGGACGACGAAGCAATGTCACTCGTGTCGAAGCACCTTGCCGAGCCAGGACAAAGCGATTTGCAGCCGCTCGTTCGCTCGCCCTCCGTGATTGCCTGGGTTCTCGGTGAAGTCGTGCGCGATGCCTGCCTCGGTGAGACGGTGGTGCAACACGCGATGCCCCCATTGCAACTCGTAGTTGTCGCGGGAACCGGCATCGAGCAGGATTCCGGACAGCTTGCGGAGGTTGTCCAGCCGCTCGCGGCAGTTCTCGACCGGGTCGTTGCGAAGCCAATGATCCCACACCTCTTGGATCAGCTCGCCGCTCGGCCAAGCCACCGGCAAGTCGACGAAGAACGGTGGGTTGTCCGGGTTCGGCGCATACGCGGCCGAGTACGCGTAGACCATCTCCGACCAGTCGTCGTCGACGGGACCATTGGGTGGCTCGGGCCAGATGCTGTTGAAGAACTTGTACGTGAACACCTTGTGCGTCAGGTCGAGGAACGTGTCGGCCGACAGCACCGCCATCGCCGTAAACACATCGGGGTTCTGGGACACGACGTTCCACGCACCCATGCCGCCAGAAGAGAATCCGAACACGCCTCGATTCGCCGCCGCCGGGATCGTGCGGAAGTTCGCGTCGACGTAACCGACCACGTCCTTCGCGACGTACGATCCGAAGAAGCCGCTCACCGGCGAATCGATCCACTGTCCACAGCCCCACCGGCAGTTGCCATCGGGGATGACGACGATCATCGGCGGGACACCCATGCGACCGAACACGGGGTCGAGGACGTCCTCGATCGGGGGACGCCACCGCTCGCCGCTCGCGTCCGGACTCACGACCGTCGCCGCCGACTCTCCGAACGCGTGCAGTAGGAACGCGGTTGCATAGCGACGGTCCGAATCTTCATACCCACGCGGCACGTAGACGTACAGGTCGTGTTCAGCGGAGTCGCCCAACATGTTGCGAGCGAGGAACTCGCTCTCGTGGCGCGTGTGGATGATCATGCAACCCCTCCCCCTCGATGCGGATCCGACCGACGTCTCCCCGGCTGATCTCCCACAGGACTTGACAAGCGCGTAGATTCGCCTAGGCGATACCCACCCTGCACGGAGCGCATAATGCCCGATCTGGAGCGGGTTGGCAACTGAGACCCGCCGTCAAAATGGTGACGCCGCTCAACTGGAGTTCACTACGTGTAATGGCAAATTTGCCCCATTCATCTCACCTTGCTGCCGAGCTCAACTTCTCCTGAGTTCGGCACACGGGTTGCCTGCCGTGCGAGCGCTGTCAGGCATCGAGTTCGCGCCGGTGACGGTGTTGGTCGGCGACAACGGGACGGGGAAGTCGACCTTGATCGAGGCGTTGGCGGTCGCTGCAGGGTTCAATGCCGAAGGCGGCAGTCGCAACTTGCAGTTCGAGACGTACGCGACGCACAGCGCCTTGGCATCGAGGCTCCGGTTGCGGTGGCCGCGTCGGCCCCGCTGGGGTTGGTTCCTGCGAGCCGAGACGTTTTACGGGATGGCGACGCACATCCACCTCGACGACGATGTCGATGAGGGCGTGGCGATGTTGTTCCCGGACCTGCACCACCGGTCGCACGGCGAGTCGTTCCTGACGCTGATCGACAGCCGGATGAGCGATGACGGGCTGTACCTGCTCGATGAGCCCGAGTCGGCGCTGTCGTTCCATGGCCAATTGAAGTTGCTCGCCACGATGCACGACGCGTGCGCCAGTGGGGCGCAGTTCGTCATCGCAACGCATTCGCCGATGCTGATGGCCTACCCCGGTGCGCGCATCTACGAGTTCGACGACGACGGCGCGCATGCGGTGTCGTTCGACGAGGGAATCTCGTCCATCGGAGTGTTTCCGGACACCCCGGGGTGGCGGCAAGCACTCCGATGGACGGCCTGGGCGGCAAACACTCGGACAACAACGCTCCCGTCGATAGCCTGGAGCGTCGTGGCACAGCGCTTTTACGTCGAGACCCTGGGGTGCCCGAAGAACCAGGTCGACAGCGACAAGCTCACTGGGACCCTGCTTGCCGATGGGATGACTTCAACTGACGATGTCGCTCTGGCAGATCTGGTCGTGGTCAACACCTGTGCGTTCATCGACGAAGCGCGCAAGGAGTCCATCGACACGATCCTGGCCCTCGAAGCCCAACGCAAGACCGGTGCCCGCCTCGTCGTCACGGGCTGCATGGCCGAGCGCTACGGCGACGAACTGGCAAGTGCGCTGCCCGAGGTCGATCAGGTCGCCGGGTTCGGAGTGCCGGTCAATCTCGGACGCAAGCCGTTGTCGGTCAGCGATGCGCCGATCCCGATGCTGGATCTGTTGAACCTGCCGCGGCCGAAGTCCACTAGTCCGTGGGCCTACATCAAGATCGCCGAAGGATGCGATCGGAGCTGTGGTTTCTGCGCCATCCCGTCGTTCCGTGGTCCGCAGCGAAGCCGCGACGTGTCCTCGATCCTCGCCGAGGTCGAACAGCTCGAGGCGCAGGAGATCGTGCTCGTCGCCCAGGACCTGGCGAGCTACGGCAAGGACAGACCTGACGACCTCGGCGCAGGATCCATCGTGCCGTTGGTCAAGGCCGTCAGCGCAGTCGCACCATGGACACGTCTGCTGTACCTCTATCCAAGTGACCTCTCCGACGAGTTGATCGAAGCGATCCTGGCGACCGAGGTGGCGTACTTCGACCTCTCGTTGCAACACGTCAGCAAGCCGCTGCTACGGCGCATGCGGCGATGGGGTGACGGCGACAGGTTCCTGCGGCGCATCAAGGACATCCGGAAGCGTCAAGCCAATGCAGCCTTCCGCAGCAACTTCATCGTCGGATACCCGGGCGAGACGGAAGAGGATCACGACCAGCTGCTGCGGTTCGTCGAAGAGGCCGAGCTCGACTGGTGCGGATTCTTCAGGTACAGCGCCGAGGAGGGCACGTACGCGATGGGGCTCGACGGTGTCGTCGACTCGAGCCTGATGAACGAACGCCGGGCCGAGTTGCGCGAACTGCAAGACGAGATCACAGCGCGGCGGGGCGATGCGCTGATCGGCTCGACGGTCAAGGTGCTGGTCGACGAAGCCGGCGTGGCGCGCAGCGGCCGGGAGGCCCCCGAGATCGACGGCATCATCGAGGTGCCTTCCGATCTGACCGTCGGGCAGTTCCACACCGTTCGGATCGTTGACGCCATGGGACCGGACCTCGTGGCAGAATCGAACTGATGCCCGTCGACCCATCAGCCGTCAAGACCTGGGCAAATCTGGTCACGGTGGCGCGGGTCCTGATCGCGCCGTTCATGTTCGTACTGATCCCCGACGAGCCGGGCGGGTCATGGGTCGCGTTCGCGCTGTGGTTCGTGTTGTGCAGCACCGATGGTATCGACGGCTTCCTCGCTCGTCGTTATGGTCCGACGACGATCGGAGCCTTCCTCGATCCTCTGGCCGACAAGGTGCTTGTCCTGGGGGCGATGATCTTCCTCGTCAACAGCCACGTCTACTGGGTCGTGCCAGTCGTCATCATCGCCGCCCGCGAGCTGGCCATCAGTCTCTACCGCACGTTTGTCGGAGCCAAGGGTGTCAGCGTGCCGGCCAGCAAGATCGCCAAGTTGAAGACGCTGGCCCAACAGCTCTCGGTTGGTTTCGCGCTGGCGCCGGCGACTGCGATCGACGCCAAGTGGTTGTGGAACGGGCTGCTGTGGGCCTCGGTCGCGCTGGCCCTCATCAGCGGCGGTCAATACATGTGGCGCGCTCGCCGACCGAGAGTCACAGCCGATGCGTTGTGACATCGTCGCTGTCGGCACCGAGCTTCTGCTCGGGCAGGTCGTCGACACCAACAGTGCGTGGCTCGGTGAGAGTCTCGCCGCCAATGGAATCGACTCGCTGATGCAGGTGAAAGTCGGTGACAACCTCGGCCGGGTCGAAGCAGTGCTGCGGCTCACCGTCGCCGATGCCGACGCCGTGATCGTCTGTGGTGGCCTAGGCCCGACGCACGATGACCTGACCCGCGAGGCCATCGCCGCCGTGATGGGTGTCGAGTTGGTCGGCGACGATGCAGTCGCAGATGTGATCACCGAGATGTTCGCTTCACGCGGTCGTCACATGGCGCCCAACAACCTGCGTCAGGCGTTGGTCCCGGTCGGCGCGACAGTGATCCCGCAGACTCGCGGCACGGCTCCTGGTCTGATCTGTCCCGTCACCGTCGATGGTGTCGAAAAGGTGATCTACGCAGTTCCCGGCGTTCCGCACGAGATGAAGGAGATGGTCGAGCGGGCAGTGTTGCCCGATCTCCACCGTCGCTCGGGTGAAACCGGCGTGATCGTCAGCCGTACCCTGCGCACGTGGGGGGACAGCGAGAGCGGCCTCAACGAAAAGCTCGACCCGTTGATCAGCAGGCTCGACGATCTCGGCAATCCGACCCTGGCGTTCCTGGCCAGCGGGTGGGAAGGCTTGAAGGTTCGATTGACAGCGAAAGCTGCAACCGAGGAAGAGGCCAAGTCATTGCTCGACGAGTGGGAAGCCGAGGTTCGCAAGGTGATCGGTGGGAACGTCTTCGGTGTCAACGACGAGACCATGGAATCGGTGACGTTGGACCTCATGCGCGATCGCGGGATCACTCTGAGTCTCGCCGAGTCGGTCACGGGCGGTCTGGTGTCCGGCCGTCTCACTGCAGTGCCGGGGGCCAGCGACGTCCTGCGCGGCGCAATCGTCTCGTACGCCAGCGATGTGAAGTTCGACCTGCTCGGTGTACCTGAGGGTCCGGTCGTCAGCGAGGCTGCCGCTGGTGCTATGGCCACCGGTGTCAGGCGGGCGCTCCACGCTGATGTCGGTCTCGCGCTCACTGGCGTCGCCGGGCCCGCTGAGCAAGACGGGATGCCGGTCGGCACGTTGTGCGTGGGAATCGACGATGGCAAGAGGGTTGTCACGCGAACCTTCCGGTTGCCCGGCCAACGCGAGCAGATGCGCCAGATGAGTGTGATCACCGCGCTCGATTTCCTCCGCCGTCACCTGGTCGCCGCCGAATAGGCTTCGGCCACGCCTCCGTAGCTCAACGGATAGAGCAGCGGGTTTCTACCCCGTAGGTTGGGAGTTCGATTCTCTCCGGAGGCGCTGAGAGATGGGGGCATTGTGGAAGCAACAACTACTCGTGTCGCGATTCTGGGCGGTGGGCCCGGGGCGATTGCGGCGGCGTTCGAGCTGACCGCAACGCCGGAGCTGAGCGCCCGCCACAAGGTCACCGTGTACCAGCCGGGGTGGCGGTTGGGCGGCAAGTGTGCGAGCGGTCGCAACGCTGCACATCACCAGCGCATCGAAGAGCACGGGTTGCACGTGCTGTTCGGTTTCTACGACAACGTGTTCGATGTGTTGCAGCGGGTCTACACCGAGCTCGGCCGTACCCCCGGCACGCCCTTGGCGACGTGGCAGGAGGCCGTCAGCGGATGCAGCGATCTCGTGTTCTACGACCACTACGCGGACCACTGGAACAAGCAGATCCTGCACTTCCCGGAGAACAGCCGGGTGCCCGGTGACGGAGACCGCATTCACATCGGTGAAGTGCTGCGCGTGTCGATCGACGCAATCCTCACGCGCATCGAGGCGATCGCCGGTCTTCGCCGCGAAGAAGTCCTGCCGTCGAGCGAACACTTGGACCGAGGTCTGATCGGTGACGTCGCCCACGTCGTCAGCGAGCACATCTCCAGGTGGTTCCATGACCTTGCGACTACTGCCGAACACGAGGTCCATCGCGAGGTCGTCAGGCTGCTCGCTGCCGAACTCCACCGCCTCGAGTCGGGCGTCGATCATCTGCTGGCCAACGCCTTCGAACGTGTCGGCAAGGTGTTGCGCTTCGCACGAGATCTGCTGTGGAAGCTGTGGGTCGAACACCATTTGCAGGAGGACGAAGTGCGGTTCGCGTTCACCTCGCTCGATCTGTTGGGCACGATGGTGAGCGGAATCGTCAGCGACAACCTGATGGGTGACGGCTTCCAGAAGGTGAACGGCGAGGAGCTCAGCGCATGGTTGCTGCGAAACGGTGCTGAGCAGTTCTCGGTCGACAACTCGCCGATCGTACGCGGGCTCTACGACCTCACCTTTGGCTTCGAGAGCGGCGATCCGACCAAGCCGAACCTTGCCGCTGGCCAGTCGATCGAGGCGCTGGTGCGCATCGGCTGCCTCTACAAAGGGGCCATCACCTACAAGATGATGGCCGGCATGGGAGACACCGTTTTCGGCCCGATGTACGAGGTGTTGTTGAAGCGTGGCGTCGAGTTCAAGATGTTCCATTGGGTGTCCAAGCTGACTCCGGCCGCAGACGAGGACGCGATCGAAACGATCGAAGTGATCGCCCAGGTCGATCTCCAGCCCGACTATCCGTTCCTCGTCCCTGTTGGTGGATTGCCCTGCTGGCCATCGGAGCCGGCCTGGGACCACATCGTCGACGGGGACAAATTGCATGCGGCCGGCGTGGATCTCGAGCAGACGGCGAACCCCCTGCAGCGCACGCCGATTGTGTTGAAACGAGGCACCGATTTCGACCAGGTGGTTCTGGGCATCTCTGTCGGTGGCCTGCGACCGATCTGTGCCGACCTTGGTGGCGAGCGCAGTCCGAGGTTCCAGGCGATGCTCGACAACGTCACCACCGTCGGTACGCGCGCAGTGCAACTGTGGTCGGGCAAGACGATGGAGGATCTCGGCTGGTCGCCGGCGGTCAGTTCGATCTCGACCAGTGATCTCGAACCACTCGACACCTACTGCGACATGTCGCAACTGATCCCCAGGGAGGTGTTCCCGGCCGGCGAGGTCAACAGCATCGGCTACTTCTGCGGACCGCTGAACGATGGCGTGGATCACGACGCCGACCTCGCCGCGGTGAAGAGCGAGGCGATCGAATTCCTGTCCGACGAGGCCAAACAGGTCTGGCCGAAAGCGGTCGGTCCGGCAGGTTTCGACTGGAATGTGCTGGTCGACGAGAGCAACGGTCAGGGCGTTGCCAGATTCGATGCCCAGTATTGGCGCGCCAACACGCAGGGAACGGAGCGGTACGTCACAACCGCCGCGGGCACGGTGCAGTATCGACTGCGTTCGGACGACAGCGGGTACACCAACATGGTCTTGGCGGGGGACTGGACGCGCAACGGCATCGACGGAGGATCGGTCGAGGCCGCATTTGCGTCGGGGCGCATGGCGTCGCGTGCTCTGTGCGAGTCACCCTCGTACGTGCCGGGCGAGCATGGTCCGCTGGTCGACGGGCGCGGTGTTGCCGAGCCCCCGACGTACGTCGAGTTCGGCGGACTCGACACGTTCCCGGGCCCGTACGACTGCCTCAACACAACCCTGTACAGCTTCATGGTCTTGGCCGACATCGGCGCGCTCGAACGCCTCGTCGATCTGGTGCTCACGCGGCCTACGTTGGGGGCTGCCGAGTTCCGTCCGCTGGCGCCCATTGTCATGCTGAGCGCCGGCGACATCGTCAACGTCGTGCCGTTGACTCCGCCATACAACACATACGGCAGCGTCAACGAGAAACAGCTGGCGGTATGGGTGCCGGTTGTCCAAGTGTCGGGGAAGGGTGCGGAAAAGAAGGCGAAGAACTTTTGGATGTTCACGTCGTACATCTGGGTAGACAACCCGATGTCGATGGCGACCGGCAGAGAGATGTACGGATGGCCGAAGTCGATGGGTGTGATCGACCTTCCCACCGAGACCGATGCGTCGCTGTCGATGCAGACGTATGGTCTCGACTTCAAGCCGGGCAACCAGCCCTCGTACATGGAGTTGTTGAGGCTCACGCCGACCGCCAGCACGGTCGACGGTGCACGCGTCGGCACGACTGTTGCCGCCTTCGCCCGCGCGGTGGGCGACGCGGTCAAGGCCGAGCACAGCCTCGACCTGACCGCTGGGCTCGGCATCGCAGTCGACCTGTCCGATGACGCAATCGAAATGGCGCTGCCGGAGATCTATCTCAAGCAGATCCGTTCGATCGAGTGCGGTACCGACGCGGCGATACAACAGCTGTGCGATTCGCATGCCACGATCGAGACCGTGTCGTTCCAGCAGCTGCCCGCTTCGTACGCGCTGACCATTCAGAAGATCGACAGCCATCCTCTCGGAGTCGATCTCGGCATCGCCGACCAAGAAGTGAGAGTCGGATTCAAGATCGAGATGAACTTCCGTCAGGACGTCGGCAGGGTGCTGTGGGACGCGTTCGACCCGACGGTGGTCTTCTAACCCGCTGCGGGTGAGACCGGGTCACGTAGCGAGGCATCGGTCAGCGCGGCTTTCGTGAAGTCGAGCGCCTCGCGCAGCGTGCTGGCA
>JANPGV010000286.1:0-6696 GCA_031424145.1 Ilumatobacteraceae bacterium | reverse complement strand
AGCGAAAGCCCAGCAAGCCCGACAAAGGGCGCGATGAGAATGGTGATCGCTAGCCTGCGCACAAGTGCCTCCGAAGAGCGAGAATCCGCTGCAATTCCTGACCGACGCCCATGTTGTCATCGTTGCTGGCAAGGGCGGCGTTGGGAAAACAACGGTAACCGCGATTTTGGCCCGAGCAGCAGCCGATCGAGGACTTCGTGTGCTGGTCGTGGAGCTCGACGGCAAGCCTGGGCTGGCCAAGTTGATCGGCCACGACGTGGGCTATCTGGCGCTCACACCGGCGGCGGCTCTGGCCGAATATCTGGAGACCCATGGTCTCGGGCGCGTGGCAAAACGGCTGGCCACCAGCGGTGTCATCGATGTCGTTGCCACGGCAGCGCCTGGCATCGACGACATCGTCGTTCTCGGCAAGATCAAGCAGCTCGAGCAGAGCGGCAGCTTCGACCTGATCGTCGTCGACGGGCCGGCCGCCGGGCACGCGCTGACGTTCTTGATGGCACCGGTCAACCTGCTGAAACTGGTCCGCGGAGGCCCGATTCGCAGCCAAGCGATCGAGGTCGCCGAGTTGCTCACCGATCCCTCGCGCAGCCAGGTGATGCTCGTGACATTGCCTGAGACCACGCCCGTCAACGAAGCCCTGGAGACCGCCGAAGCGCTTCGACATGCCGGCGGTCTGCGGTTGGGACCAGTTGTCGTCAACGCGTTCGACGAGGGTGAAGACCTACCCATCGATCGAGCGCCGGAAGGCTCGCCGCGGCGCGCCGCGGCGGAGTTCCGCAACGCGCGGCGATCACTCCATCGGCGTGAGGCGCAGCGGCTGGCCGAGTCATTCGACGTCCGACAGATCCGTCTGCCTCTCGTGGCATCGGCGGCAATCGGCAGCGCCACGATCGAGCAATTCGCGGCACGACTCGGTGAACAGTCATGACCGAGCTCGACGATGTGATCTCTACGTCCGAGGTCATCGTGTGCTGTGGTTCCGGTGGCGTCGGCAAGACCACGACTGCCGCTGCCCTCGGCCTTCAGGCGGTGCGCATCGGGCGGCGATGTGTGGTGGTCACCATCGATCCGGCCAAGCGGCTGGCCGACGCCTTGGGGGTGCCGGGCGGATTGAGCAACGATCCCGTGCGCCTCACAGTCGACGGCTCCGGCGAGCTGTGGGCACTGATGCTCGACACTGCCACGACGTTCGACGGATTGGTGGTAGCCAATGCAGTAAACGACCAGCAGGCGCAGCGGATCCTCAACAACCCGTTCTACCGAAACATCGCCGGTTCGTTGGGCGGCACCCAGGAGTACATGGCAGCCGAGCGTCTGCTCGCATTGCACCTCGACCGTCGCTTCGATCTCGTGATCGTCGACACGCCGCCCACACGCAACGCGCTCGACTTCCTCGACGCGCCACGAACGCTGGCCCGCTTCCTCGACCATCCCGTCTTCAAGTTGATGATGATGCCGACCCGCCGAGGACTACGAGTTCTCAGCGTCGCCGCCCAGCCATTGCTGCGATCGATCGGGAAGGTGATCGGCAGCGAGGTGTTGGCTGATGCACTCGCGTTCTTCCAAGCCTTCGACGGGATGGAGACGGGGTTCCGCAACCGCGCCGACGAGGTGATCGAACTGCTCCACGGCGACAGAACCCGGTTCGTGCTCGTGGCCTCGCCGCGCATCGACACCATCGATGAAGCGCGCTTCTTCGCCGGCAAGCTGGTCGACAAGGATCTCGCCGTCGCGACAGTCATCGTCAACCGCGCCACGCCCGATTTCGGCGAGCCAGAGGGCAAGCGGCCGAAGCGCATCGCCGAAGCGGCGCTGTACGACAACCAGGCCGAGCTCCACGAACTGGCGGTCGGTGAGCGCGATCACATCAGCCCGCTTGTAGCCGACACCGGTCGGCAACCGACCTGGGTGCCACTGCTGCCCGGCGATGTGCACGATCTCGAGGCGCTCGACACCATCCGTGCACTGCTGTTCGCGGCTTCAGCGCCCACAGACGCGAGCCGGTAGGGTCGGGCCGTGCACATATTGGTGGCAGCCGACGCTGATTACGTTGTGGACGACATCGCCGCGGCCCTCGGCGGACCCGACGTGTCGTTCACGGTGTGCCGGGACGGACGCGATGTTTCCCCGGTCGTGAAGCAGCGCACGCCCGACCTCGTGGTGCTCGACCTGCAGATCGGCTCGATGGGTGGCATGGCCGTGACCATGTCGCTGCGGCTCGATGAGAGCTCCGGCGCGTTGCCCCATGTCAAGGTGCTGATGCTGCTCGACCGCCGAGCCGACGTCCACCTGGCCAAGCGCTGTGCCGCCGACGGATACCTGGTCAAGCCGCTCAATCCGTTGAGCTTGAAGCTGGCTGCTCGAGCAATCCTCACGCCCCCTGCCGCGCCGCCCACTCCCGTCGTCGATGAAACGCCTGAGGAAGAACCCGCAGCCGTCGGGTAGATTGCAGACGCACTTTCGGGGTGTAGCGCAGCTTGGTTAGCGTGCCACGTTCGGGACGTGGAGGTCGGAGGTTCAAATCCTCTCACCCCGACTCCGCAGAATCTTGTCGCTCCTACTCGAACCCTGAGGCTCTTGACGGAGCCATTTCAGGGTGTGATCGTCACGAGCACGGTGGCCTGACCGCAGGACGCCGACAGCGAACAAATCGAGTACGAAAATGAGTCGGTCCCGGTGTAACCGGGGTCGGGGCCATACAGAAGGTTCTGTCCAACAACCGTGACGGATCCGTGGGACGGGCCCGCGAGTACAGAGAACGTCGACATGTCGGGGGCCGACGCCCCGAAGTTGTCGTTCTGCAGGACGTGGATGCTGACCGACTTGTTGGCACGTGTGTTGGCTTGATCGTCTACCGCCGTCGCCGGACCGGTGACCGCCGTCGTCGATGGGACGGCCGTCGTCGATGGGACGACCGTCGTCGATGGGACGACCGTAGCTGCGACGGCAGTCGTCGGCGACGCGGTTGTGGGTGACGTGATCCCGGGCAAGATTGGTCCCGTCGGGGTAGCCGGACTCGTCGTCGTGTTCACCGGACTGATCTGGGCTGGCGTGGTAGTGGTGCTACCGGTTGGTGGCGTACTGCTCGTCGCGCTCACCGTCGTCGTGTTGCTTGCCGTCGTCGTGGTCGCGGCGACGGCGGTCGGGGCTCGCTCGTTTAGGGCGACCGGACGCACATGGATAGCCGAGCTCGGTGCTGTTGTTCCGGCGGGGTCGCTTACGGGTTCGATTGACGGCGTGGTGCGGCCGTCGACCGGGTCGCCGAGCTGCTGGACGTATGGTGCAGCTTCGACTCTTTGATGTCGAGGCTCAGCCGGCGCGGCATTGGCGCCGGCCGCGATGGCCAAGCCAATCGCACCCCCGGCAACGACTCCCGTCGTCGAGGTGGCGATAGCGGTGAGCGGACTACGAATCAACTCCGGGAACTGGGAGAGCCAGCCGAGAGGGCCGACGATGCGGCGCATTCGCCCGAGTGAGATCTCCATGAAGCTACGAACTAGGTGCGGGTCGAATTGCGTGCCGCTGCTGCGTGTGAGTTCGGCGCGCGCCTGCGCGGCTGGGAGTGGCTTCTTGTAGGAACGGGCAGCGGTCATCACGTCGTAGGCGTCAGCGATCGCGACGATCCGCCCGGCCAGTGAGATGCTCTTCCCGGACAATCCTTGCGGATAGCCGTCGCCGTCGTACCGTTCGTGGTGCTGGGTTGTGGCATCGACCCACTCACCGAGCCAGCCTCGGAGCGGCTCGACATACTTGCCGCCGGCCCCCGGATGGGTCCGCAACATCGTCCATTCCTCGCCGGTCGGGCGGCCGGGCTTGTTCAACAGTGCCTCCGGTACTTCCAACTTGCCGATGTCATGAACAAGCGCTGCCCAGTTCAGCTTGTCCAGGTCGTCGCGGGACAGACCGATCTGCTCACCGAGCATGACGGAGTATGCCCGGACTCGTTCGGCGTGGCCACGAGTGAGACGATCGTGGCGGCCGAGTCGGGTTATCAGCGCCAGGAGCTGCTCCGCTGCCGCCTGTTGGGAACTCGACTTGGTATCGGAACTCTGGAAATGGCGGGCAAGTGAACGCGACGATCCCGAACGCATCGCGGCACTGAACCGTGATGGAGCCTCGTCGGGAAAGATCAGCGACATCCTGAACAACATGGCCAGGGGGGCCACACGACGCATGAGGCGTTGCGTGCCGAGCGACGCAACGAACGACACCACGGCCAGCGCGGCCATCCATGTCCACAACGCCACTCGGCCATCCGGACGCGACACCAGTACGATCGCCGTCTTGACCACTCCCACAGCGGCAACAAGCGGGAGCAGCAGCACGAGTATCCGAACCGACCAGCTGGCGATGGGGCGGGGATTCCAGGCGCGCCCGTCCAGACAGTCGGCCTGCGACGATGCGGAACCACCGGTCGCCGATGTCGCGATGGTGCTGGACACGCGTCAGTCATCGGCATAGTCACCTGCGGCCTTGAACGCGTTCCTCAGGTCGGTTCGAACGCCGCGCCTGCTGCCACCTGGACTGGCGACAACGCGTCGATCAGCGATGTCGAATCGGTGATCGAGCAGAAGAGCATTTCCAGCGTCAAGAGGGATGCCTCGTGATTGGTGCGCTCGAACTGTGCTCCGATCGTCTCGGCGACGCAGTCTTCAACCAGGAGGCAGTGAAAGTCGCGAGCCACTGCGTCGCGCAACGTGGATTCGACGCACACGCTGGTGGTTGCACCGACGAAGACCAGCGATTCGATCTCGCGTTCTCGTAGACGAGCCTCGAGCTCCGTGCCGTAGAACCCGCTGTAGCGGTGCTTGTCGACGACGAGATCGCCGGACTGCGGCGCGAGGTCCTCGATGATCTCGGTGTTCCATGTGTCGCGGATGAGGATCCGGCTCGGTTCCCCCGTCGGTGACTGCACCTCGTTGCCGACGTTGAGCGGGGCGTGCTTCGTCCAAGTCGGGCTGTTGGGATGTCCGGCGTTGGCCAAGTCCGGGTCGAACCCCATCTTCAGGTAGCAGACCAGCAACCCTGCTCGACGCGCCACATCGAGCAGGGCTCGAGTCGGTTCGACAATTGCCCGAATGCCCGACACGTCGATCCCGGCTCTCTCGAACATTCCTCCGGTCGACGCAAAGTCGTTCTGCATGTCAACGACGACTACTGCTGTTCGGCCCGGGACCAGTTCCGTGGGCGCGGGTCGAGCGGAAACGATGACCTGATCCAACACTGGGCTCCCCTCACTTGCGTTTCGAGTCGCGATCCTACGCGGCCCTGAAATGGAGAGGTTGCTCCGCTACGGTGTCAACGTGCTCCGCAACCTCGATCCGGCGTTCTATGTCGACCCGAGCGTGTACGAGAACGAACAGCAACGGGTCTTCTGGCGCAGTTGGCAATTGCTCGGTCCTGCATCGCAGGTTGCCGCAGCGGGCGACTACGTCGCAGCCGAGATCGCCGGGGCGAAGGTGATGGCCATCCGTGCCGACGATGGTGAACTGCGCGCATTCAGAAACGTCTGCGTTCATCGCGGCGCCCGATTGTTGGAGGAAGGCACCGGGCATTGCGGCGCGATCCGATGCCCGTACCACAACTGGGTCTACGGGCTCGACGGCACCCTCAAGCGCACGCCCTGGTTCGGCGAAGACCCCGACTTCGACATGGCCGATTGGCCCCTGCAATCGATCAGCGTCGACGAGTGGCGAGGACTGCTGTTCGTCGCCATCGACCCGATCGAGCCACTGCTGGCCAACCTCGGCGACACGGTCAGCGTGCTGGCCGACGAGCCGATCGAGACGTTCCAGCTGTACCGCACCGAGCGGTTGGAGTTCGACGCCAACTGGAAGATCTACACGGACAACTTCATCGAGGGATACCACATCCCCGGCATCCATCCGAGCTTCTACGCGGCGATCGATTTCGACAAGTTCGAAACGGTCGCGATGGACAACGTGATCAAGATGACAGCGCCGCCGAAGGACGACCTGTTCTACCGCGGCACCTGGCTGACGACGTGGCCGAACTTGACACTGTCACTGTTCGACGGTGGCATGAACACGTCTCGCATCAACCCGATCGACGAGGGCCGAACCGAGCTGCTGTACCACTACTACTTCGCCGACCTGTCGACGGCGACCATGCCCGAACGTGACCGTACGGTCGAGTCCAGCCTCGCCGTCGTTCGCGAAGATTTCGGCATCTGCGAGATCACTCATCAGAACTACGCGAGCGGCGGCTACCGCCCAGGTCCGCTGAGCCCGCGGCACGAGTCGGGTGTGGCCTGGTTCCAGCAGAAGCTCGCCGCCATCCTCGCTTAGTACCGCTTGCACATCCAGATCGTCAAGACGATGACGCCGATCGCCAGCACGGTCAACCCGATCTTCGTTGTGCGTCGCGGTGCGTCCCACACGTGAACTCCATGCTCCAACAGCTGATAGGCGGCCGAGATTCCAGCGACGGCAACCGTGACGTGAAGCAGCGCGGCGACAGCAATACCAACGACCAACCCTGCGGTCCTCAGTCCCGTCGGCCACAACAACGCCAGCACTGCAGGGACCGCGAGCGCCATCAAACCCCCGAACAGCAGCTCACGGGTCCACGGCCGGGCACCCATCCACGGCAGCCACTTGCCCTGGTCGAAGAGATCGAGCGTCGCAAACCAACCGAGCACGACAATCGCCGCTATGGACGCGTAGGCAAGGTAGC
>JANPGV010000285.1:0-20540 GCA_031424145.1 Ilumatobacteraceae bacterium | reverse complement strand
GCAAGCTGGTCGACGAGATGGACCGGCAGGTTCGAAGGGCTCGCACCCGCCAGAAACCGAAGGCGACGCCGATTGAGCAGACAGGCTCGGATCAGGACCTCGATCCACAACCGCTCAGCTCGGTTTCGGAGGAGGAAGCCGACTCCCTCGGCCTGAAGTCCGCACTGCTCCTTCGACTCCACGCGCTCACGCCTCGGGGATTCGAAGACTTCGTGGTGCATCTGCTTAAGAGCTACGGGATGGAACTCGCTCGCACTGGCGGCCCGAGCGACGAGGGCGTCGACGCGATCGGCCTCGCTCCCGTGAGCGACGTCCTGGCTGACCGAGTCGCCGTGCAGATCAAGCGCTACAACCCGGAGGGCTCCCGGTCCAACATCGAACGCAAGGATGTCGCCCTATTCCAGCGAGACGCCGCGTCGAAAGGGGCAGAGCGGGCGGTCTTCGTCACGCTCGGATCGTTTTCGCAGGCGGCGCGCAAGGCTGCGACAGACACGACGCCCCACGTGAACCTGGTCGACGGCGAGAAGATTTGGGAACTGGTCGAGCGGAAGGGCTTGGGCCTGCGCCAGACGACCATCCTCGACAGTGCGTGGTTCGACCGGTTTGAGTGACCCCATTCGGCGGGCGACGCCGACGCCGAACCTCCGCCGTAACCGAGACATACCTGCCGATCGGCACCCGCCGTTCTGCGCCACGGCGAGTCCTTGTGCTGACGGGCCGGAGCGGGCAATCTGTGCGCGTGGGCATCGCGAGGTCGTCATCGCGGCTGCCGGAGCGACGGCTGGCGGATGGTGGGTGAGCGCACGACAGTCTCGAGCTGACCGAAGCTTCGCTGTGCGTGGATCAGCTGTCGAAGCTCAGCGACTCCAGGATGCCGGTCACCGCTTGGTGAAACGCGGTCGCGTCCGCTCCGGACGCCGTATGGGCGTCCACGAGGATCGATAGCGTCTGGCCATCGACATCGATGAAGTACAGGTCGATCGGGTCTCCCGTCGCCTCGGTGTGGTAGCCGCTATCGGTGAATCGAAGCTCGGTCGTCCCTGGCCGTGTGATCGCGACGTGCGTACCGGTATACGACGCCACCTCCACAGTTTCGATCGGCCCGGCCGTACCCGTCTGTGCCGTCACCACGTGAGCGGCCGCCTCGGCGGGCGGCAGCGACGAGAGGTCCCGTCCGATGGTGATCTCGCCGTTCTCCTCGCCTTCGTGCAGACAGCTCGCGCAAGACTTGTACGCCTGGGCGAGATCAGTATCCCGCTCGGCGACCGTCCAGCCGGCAGGAAGCTGGGCCGAGAAGCTCGGGTGAAACGTGTGTGCTCGGAAGCTCCCCGACGGTTCGGTGGTCGCCGTCTCCGTCACGACGGTAGTCGTGTCTGCCGTTGATGTTGGCGGAGTCGTCGTGGTGACCGTTATGGCTTCGGTCGCCGTCGAGGTCTCGACCGATTTGGACGATCCAGCTGAACCGGCGCAGCCAGCGATGAACACCCCTACCAAACCCAGCACCCACTTGGCCATGAGGCCAGTATGCACGTCGGGGTATGCGACGGCAATGGTCGTAGGACCCCGGCTCGGCGTCCGCAGATGACATCGCAGCCCGCAATTCCGATCCACATCGCGCAACACCTTGCCGGACCACCCGAGCATCTGAGTCAACCGTGCATAACTGCCGATCTGGCGCAACTTGTCTCGTGCGGTGTTTCTGCCCGGGTCGCGAGTGACGAGCGCGCAACCTGCTCGGATACCGACAGGTCTACCCTCAGCGCGCGGGGTCTTCGACCAAAGTTTGCCCCGGCGAGATGGAAGCGGCTGTGGCGAGGAGCCTTACCAGTGGCTCGGCGTCGGCGACGAGGTCGCGAAGGTGCTCGAACACGGGCGCGCAATCTTCGAAGAAGTCCGCGACTGCACGCGGCTGCTCGGGCATCCTTGGGAAGGTAGTTCCTTAGTCCTGCGAACGACGCACGTCCGCCGTTCGGCATCAGTCGCCTCAACGAGTTTCGACGCCCTCTACAGTCTTGGCGTGGCGGGCGAGCGGTTGAACGAATGGCTGAGGCGGCAGACTTTCTCCTCGGGTGTTCCGTTGGCTTGGGGGTCCGAGTACTGGGACCTCAACCCTGAGCACTACGACGGTGCGTCAGGTGTCGGAGACCGATTCCGTGCGCTCGGACGGCCACGGACCAGGCGAGGCCTTGCTCTGGAACTCACGGACTTTCTCTTGTCAGACGTGATCATTGCCGCGGGGGGCGTAGAGCGCAGCGTGGACCGGCTCCGTCGTAGCGCCGAGGAACTGGAGCAGCTCGCTGAGCGGTGGCGAATCCGAGGGCCGAAGATGGGTCTCGCCGACAGCGCGTCGATTGATGCCGTGTACGCCTTCGCTGAGTTGCTGTCATGGGTTCGAGCCGTCGATGAACGGCTCGATAGACGAGCTTGGAAGGTCAAGCATCGACAAGGGCTACTGCCTGCGCTACGGCCGAAACGATTAACGAAGCGAGTCGAGGAGTGCGTGACGCGATTCAGGGCCGGGCCAGCGGGTAGTTGCCGTGATCTCGCCAACCTCTCTCTTCACTCGGCGCTTGTGCGCAACCCGGCATCGGGCGTCGAAGTGACCGACAGCGGCGCGGTCAGGCTTCCGATTCCCGATACGCCGAGCCGCAACGTCCATCACTGGTACGAGTTGACGTGGGCGGACCGACGAGATGGGTTCGATTTCGCTGAGGAGGTCTGGCAAGAAGTCCAACGGCTGGTCGACGATCTCCTCACAGCGTTCGAGAAAGCGATACCGAAGCGCCTTCGGACCACCTCGGCGTAACCCGAGGGTGTCGGTAGGCGGACGCTGCCCTTCATGCGGCGGCGAACTGCGATGGAGCGGACAATTGACCTTCGCAGCGGGTGATCCCAACTCCGGCCGGAACCGGTCGCTCGCGGTCTGCTGCATCGACGGCGCAAGCTTTGGCGTTGGGCAGACGAACCCCACAGTCCCCTCGTGCCGGATCTGGACACAAGCGCATAACTGCCGATCGGCACTTCTTTTGGAGCGCTTTCGCCATCAACGTCAACGGAGTACATGCAACCGACTCACTGGACGCCTCGGTGCAACTTCCTGTCGGCGTGACCATCACGAGGGTGACAGTCATGTTTGGGAACGATTCCGGCGGTCCGACCGGAATCGGCGACACGGTCACTCTGCACCGACGGACGCTTGGCTCTGATGTCACGGTGGCCACCGTCAGCTCCGTCGGTGTCGACGCGGGCACTTACAACCTGCCAGTCACGCTCGTCACGCCCGAGGTGGTCACCTCTCCGCTACTACTCTCTGCGCTACGTGTCGCAGGGCGTCGGCTTCTCGAACGACGTCGTGTGCGGCGCGGAGGTCTGTTACACAACGGCAGGATAACGGCATGGATTCCTCGATGAAAGCGATGAAGCTCTACGAAAGGGTCGAGCGGATCCACAACGAGTTGGCGCTGCTCGAGATCGACGCCGAAGCACCGTTGACGGTCGAGCAACTGACACCGTTCGACAACTACCACTACTTCGGGACCGAGGCAGTAGACGAAGCAATCGTCGCCCTCGGATTGAAACCCGGAATGCGAGTTCTCGACATCGGGTCGGGCATCGGCGGGCCGGCGCGCTACATCGCCGAGCGAAGTGGAGCTCATGTCACGGCGCTCGAGTTGCAGCCCGATCTCGACACGCTGGCGGCTGACTTCACCAAGCGATGCGGTCTGGCCAATCTGGTGGAGCACCGATGCGGCGACATCCTCGACGGCCTCGACGAGACGTACGACGCCGTCGTCTCGTTCCTCTGCTTCCTGCACGTCGCCGACCGCCCGCGTCTGCTCGCCACTTGCCGAGCTGTGCTCGCGGCGGGCGGCGCGTTGTACATCGAGGATTACGCCAAGCGCCGCGAACCCACGGCTGCCGAGGCTGCCGCGCTGGAGGTGAAGGTGCAGTGTCGTTCGCTGCCCTCGGCCGTCCAATACGAGGCGCAACTTCGCACCGCCGGCTTCGTCGACATCCAGGTCGAAGACGTGACCGAGCAATGGACCGGCTTCACCGCTGGGCGATTCGAGGAGTTCCGTGCCGGGCGGGAGCGCAACGTCGCGGTGCACGGGCTCGACATCGTCGACGGTCTCTATGACTTCTACTCCACCGTCGCCGGGTTGTTCGCGACTGGTGTGATCACCGGCCTCAAAATCGTCGCCCGCTGATCGCCGGCGGCGTTGTCGGATGGCGCTCTCGATCAGATTGCGAACTAGATCGCGCCAATGGTCGTCGAGACCTGGCGGACGATGGACCACCGCCCTGACGTTTCGCTGGTTCAACGCGACCTTCACCGTGAGGAGTCCGATGGGCTTCGCGCACGGTCACACTCCTAATACGAGCCGCGCCATATCTGCCGATCTGAGTGCTGCTCAGTTCTTAGCAGCGATCGCATGTCAGCACCACACCACCCCAGCCCTGTAACCGACGTCGTGCTCACACCGCTCCACCAAGATCACTCCACGCACGTGCGTTTACTACTTCCATCTCTACTGCACATCTGCACCAATGGTGCCCGCACGGCTCGCGTCGCGACCAGCCAGAGTCTCGTCGAGGCAAGATCGCAGCACGGATGGACCTATGAGCATCGATCTCTCAGATCCGTTCGCGCTTCGGTCGAGGCGGCCCTGTCTTTGAGCGGGGCCGGGTAGATATCCAGGAGGTGCGTCGCGGACAATCTCGGTGTACACGAACCCGAGGTGCATATGTGTGAGTGCGTTGATGAATAAACGAACGTGCAAAAATTGTGCGTATGGCTGAGAACCGTCCCGGTCGGCCGCGCAAGTGGGCCAACAACGCTGAGCGGATGCGCGCCTACCGTGCCGTCGAGCGAGAGCGCCGTGAAGCTCTTCGCGGGCAGTACGACATCGCGGAGATGGCTGAACTCGTCGTTACGGTCACGGCCGAGCGAGATCGGCTGTGGCAACAGGTCGTGCGCCTCCAACAGCGCATCGCACAACTCGAGAACGCGCTCGCCGGCCATCCGATGGATACCACTTCTTCGACGCGCGCTCCGGCCGCGACCGTCGGGTTGTCACGGGCCGAACGTCGACGTCTCGAACGCGAGCAACAGCGCCGCCGCTGATCGAACCCCGTGTTACCGCGCCGCATGTGCCCCGAGATTCGGCCGGGTAGTTCTGTTCACGTCGACCAACGTCGACCCGGGTAGTGATCCGGGTGGTGATCCGTGACATCACAGCTTCACTCTCAATCCCCATGACTACCGATATCGCCCCATTAGCAACCGCGACCGTCCACGAGTTGCCCGTCCTTCTCACGATCGAGGATGTTGCCGCGCACCTCGGCGTAACCGTTCGACATGTCCGACGGCTCGTCGCTGAACGACGGATTCCGTTCATCAAGTGGGGCCACCTTCTCCGGTTCGACCCACGTCAGATCACCGAGTGGCTGGCGTCGCAGCGAGTGCCTGCCACGAACCGACCGCCGACTGCCTCCTCACGCGGGCCGCACCCCTATCGGTGCGCCTGCACCCAGCTGTCCCATGCTTCGTGCACAGCCCGAGAAAGCCACAGCTCGTCCCACACACTCAGCAACAAGTCTCGGTTGACGAAGGCAACAACGTTCGCGGTCGAGCCCTCGGTGAGCACGATCTGGTACATCGACCTCAAGCGGGCACGTTTCGACAGATCGAAACGATTGTTGTCGTCACTCCAATAGAGATGAAACGGAAGCTCGACGACCCCTTCGATCGGACCCGACGATCCATCCCACTGAGCGGGAGGCTCGCTGGATCGCCATCGGCTCGTCGGCCGCGGATCACCCTTCAACGATGTCACCTACCGAACGCTACGACATGGCATCAGACGTACCCCGCCAACAAAGAACCCGGTGTTGCACCGTGAGACTCGGTGATACACTTGGGCGATGCCGACCGTTCGTCCTCGCCATCTGCTCACCGAAACCGACGAGCTCGCCCATGCCATCGACGCCGCCGCTGCGCTGTATCCGGGAGAGACTCGCGCCGACGTCCTGCGTCATCTCGTTCAACTGGGTGCCGAGACGATCGCCGAGCAGCAAGGCCAACACCGCAGCAACGTGCGCAACCGCGCCGGACGCTTCCCGGGCCTGTACCCGGCGGGCCACCTCGACGACCTCCGTGAGGACTGGCCCGAATGATCGTCGTCGATGCCAGCGTCCTGATCGCCTTCCTCGACCCGAACGACGCTCACCACTCAACCGCCGTCGAGATCCTTGAAGATGCCTCGCCTCCGCTTTTCGTGCACCCGATCACCGCAGCCGAAGTACTCGTCGCTGCCGTACGCAACGACGTCGCAGACGCGGTCTGGGCTGATCTGATGGCCATCGGTGTCGAGATCGACGACACAGCGATCGATCCGTTGCTACTCGCCAAACTACGCGTCAAGACCGGCTGCAAGATGCCCGACTGCTGCGTCCTCGCCAGTGCCGCCACACGCAACACAGCCGTCGCCACCTTCGACGCACAGCTCCGCCGGCACGCCGACGGCGATCTGCCATGAGCGACGTGAAGATCACCCGCCGCTGAAGTCGGCCTTCACCACGACCCTTGCGCGGCGCTCGGTGGCTTCATGGAACGAGCGGTCAAATGATTCGGCGATGGCCTCGTCCAGTTCGGGGAACAGGTGGCCGTAACGGTCGAGCGTCACGTTGATCGACGAATGGCCCATCCTCGACTGGATCGCCTTTGGGTGAGCGCCGGCCGCAATGGCGAGCGCCACGCTCGTGTGCCGCAGGTCGTGGAATCGGCACGACAGTCCGGCCGCGGCTTGTGCCTTGGAGAAGTGGTGGGTCAGGAAGCTCGACGCCGACAGCGGATTGCCCGCGGCGTTGGCGAACACCAAGGCATCTGGACCCGGCTGTGCGAACGATTCGAGGTGGGCGGTCAGCAACGAGGCGGTGAATGGCGAGATCGTGATCGAACGCACGCCCGCAGCCGTCTTGGGCTCCTTTCGCAAGAACGACCGGTCCTCGAGCTGGACGAGCTGCTCGGTGACTCGGATCTTCCGATTCTTCAGGTCGACTTTGCCGCGCCGCAGACCCACGAGTTCGCTCCAGCGCATACCGGTGTCGACGGCGACGTAGATCAGTGCCCGGTATCGCTCGCTGCGCCTCGGCGAGTCGGATCACCTGGTCCCAATCGAGGAACGTCATCTCCCGCTTCGGGACACGCGGCGGGTCGACGCGCTCGCACGGATTCGTCAGGATCTTCTGCTTCTGAACCGCGACCTGCAGCATGCGACGAAGCGTTCGGTAGTGACGGTGGACCGACGACGGGGCGATGCCGCGGCGACCTCGTCGTTCAACCAGTTCTCGATCTCGTCGGCAGGCAATTGGCCAAGTCGATATGCACCGAAACGCGGCAGCACGTACTTGTCGAGGTCACGGCGATAGGTCTCCTGCGTGGTCGGCGAGAGCCGCCGACACAGCGACAGGAACTCCTCCGCCCACGCGGCGAGTGGCGTGTCGGCATTGCGCGGATCGACCCATTGGCCACGCACCCGATCGGCATCAACCTGGCGCAGACACCGCTCCGCATCGGCCTTGCGAGCGAACGTCCGCGACTGAACGTTGCCGAGCGGGTCCGCAAATCGAGCTCGGTACTTCCCCCGTTGCTTCTGGATGTAGGCCATGATCCCTCCCGAGGCGCGAGCGAGGCGCGGGTGAGGCGCGTTCTCGCGGTTTTCCAGGGTCTGTGAGGGTCAATGGTGGTGACTGTAGGTCACAACGAAAAAAACCTCTGAGCTGGCGATAAACCAGATCAGAGGCTGGAGGCGACGATGGGAATCGAACCCATGTACAGGGCTTTGCAGGCCCTTGCCTGAACCACTCGGCCACGTCGCCGTGTCAGGTCACGTTGCTGCGACCAGGACAAGTGGGCACACGATACCGCCCCAGCAATGGCAGCGCTGCTGTTTCGGAAATGGGGTCCGGGAGCCGTGGGCTCAACCGGATGGATCGATCGACGGGGTTAGAAGTCCGTCCCTCAGCTAACCCCGTCGCTCGAACTAGAACTGAAGTTCCGTCCCCAATCCGCCGGTGGAGTGTCGCCGCCACGAGCAGGCCCGCTACGACCCATCTGCTCGTTTCGACACCCACCGCTGATCAGCTAAAGCGCCCTCAGTTGTGATCCGTCCCTTTGTGATATTGCCCTATCGAGGTTTTGCTCGGAGAGCATCACGACGACGGATGGAATGGTGCCACGGTGGCCGAAAATTGAAAAGCCGAGGCGGCCCAATTGGGCCGAACGACCTATCGGCCCGAATCTGCGATTTCGAAGGCCTGAGCCGGCTTTCCGACAAGTCGGCTCGCCCACCACCCTGCACTGACCAGCAATACCCACAACGCCGCCAGGATCGCAGCGAACGGAGCCCAGGTGTGCGTGGAGATCACCCGACCGGCGCGCGGCACGGGCGCACTGTCGATCGTCCACGACGCCACGAAGGGCGAGACCGGCGATGCAGGCCTGGAAACGTCGATCTCGACACGGAACATCCCCGGATTGGCAAGGTCCACGTCAGACCATTCGACGAGGCCGTTCACCGGGACTGCCGTGCGCTCGGCGACGGTCGTGCCGTCCAAGGCGACGATTCGCAGCAGTACATTCTCGACCTTGCCGGGCGACGGCTTGCGAGTCTCGAGTACGCGAACCTGGACGAGGTTCGGTCCTGGTCTGGCCGGCTCGATCGAAGCACTCAGAGTGATGTCTTCAACATCGGACGTGACGATCTGAGGGTTCGCGACCGCAAGCGGTTCGAACTGTTCGCCGCGCGCGGGCGCAGAACCGGCCAGGAGTGCGGCGAACACCAATGCACTGCCCGCAACCACGAGCTCCAACGAGACGCGCCGGGGCTCGAAACCCCGTCGCACCCGCCATGCCGCCGTACCGCCCACGGCCGCGAGCACGAGAACCAGGCCGAACTTGATGACGATCCAGCGTCCGTAGGTGGTGCCGAGCAGCGATGTGACCGTGGAGGCGACCCGTCCACTGAGGAGCAGCCCACTGGCACCCGTAGCCGCGATGCCGATCGCCGCCAACCGGCTGACGTCAGGCCACAACGATCCCATCCGCCGGTCTCGGCGAACCACCAGCCACATCGTCGCGATCGCACCCATCCACATGCCTAGCGAAGCCAGGTGCACGACGCGCAACGCGAATCCGATGACGAACGAGCCGCCAATTCCGGCGTGGCCGCCGTAAGCAGCGGCAACGACGAACCCGAACGCTATGACGCCGAGAATCTTGACGATGAACCGCTCGACGTCTCTGTCAGGTCTGCGATCGAGCATTCGGACCGTCCACCACAGTCCGAGCGCGAGCTGCAGACCGATGAGAGTGCGGCGCCCGGGGTCGCTGCTGAACAGCAGGCTTCCCCATAGGACATGATCAAATCCGACTGTCGCCACGTCCGATGCGAGCAGAAGCACCCAACCGGCAGCAAGCACCCAAGCACTGACCAAGGCGATGCGCGTGGCCTGACCGAGATCGCGGCGACCTTTGGAAACCATGAGTAGTGAGACGACGGTTGCTCCCACGACGACCAGTAGGGCAGCGTTGGTCGCGGCCCGAAGAGCGATGCTCAACCACGAGCTGTCGACTTGTTGGCCCGCGTGCGAAGGAGGCGCCGCAACACCGATCCCGAACGAGATAGCGCCGACAGTCTTGTGAAGGTCGGCTGGATCCACTGCGGTGTATCGCAAGATGTAGGCGCCGCGTTGAAGCTTCGGTAGATCCACGAGGAGCGTGCGTCCTCCGTCGGCGCTGATGATCCGCAGCTCATCGGTCTTGCCCGAGCCGAGTTGCAACAGCTGGATGCTGCTGGCATCAGCGAGCACTTCTTCGCTGAACCGCAGTTCGGCAACGACGGGCGATTTCGCCAGCACGGAACCGTCAACGGGGTCGGACTGGACGAAGGATACATGGGCAGACGCGAACGATGCGGGGGTCAGCACGAACGCCACGAGCGCGCAGGCGAGGAACGCGCAGAGCCGCTTCATGCAAACCGCTCAGGTCGTTGTTGTCGTAGTAGAAGCCGCCGGCACCCCGGGCGTGAGGGTACCGTCGGCGCCGATCTTGATCGTTGCCAACGAGCAGCTCGAGCAGTCGCCACCGGGATCTTGAGTGAAGCTCGCCAGCTTCCCCTTGAACTCGCCCTTGAAAGAACCGGTACCCGTGACCGTGAGATCGTGGTCAGCGGCTTTGCCCACACCGTTGAAAGGCAGGAACACTGAACCGCCCACCTGGTCGCGTGTAATAGTCACGTCTTTGCATGTCCCGTCGAAGCAAATGGTCAACGGCTCCGTGCCACCGCGACTCAACGCGCCAGCCAACTCAGCAACGTAGAACGTGATGCCCTCGGTGCACTTCGAGTCGCAGTTGCTGCATGAGACAAGGGCGACCGCCAACGCCATCGCACCCGCGAACACGGCGAGCTTGCGAGACACAGCGAGCTTGCGGGCCCTCATGCGACGGGAACGTTGCGCAGCTCGAGCTCGCCGACCTTGATGGTGACGATCGAACCGGGCTTCACGCCGCCTCTGGCGTTGGCGAGCAAGATGTAGTCGGAGGTCCCGGGCGACTGGGTCTTGGCGACGTGGCTGTGACCAACCATTCCGGGATCTGCGTACTTCGCGCCGCTGCTGTCGATCACGAACGGCGCAACATCGGGTTCGTGGATGGCGGCGGTCTTGTCGCTGTCCAGCACTTGGTATCGCAACTGGATCATGCCTCCGCCGGAGGTGACGTCGACGCCGAGGAAGCGGACGCCGAACTTGGCTTCGATCGCGGCGCTCGTCGGCATTCCGGCAGCTGACGTCGCTGCAGGCTTCGCACCCGTGTCGTTCGACTCCGGCCGCCAACCCCTTGCAAACAGGATTCCGACGACGAGCACCGCAAGCGCAACGACTCCGATTGCTGTTCGAACGAAAGGCCCTAGCGGGCGCGGCTGAACCTTTCGTTCGAACAACGACTCGTCGACGCTTTCATCACTGCGTGTGAGCATCATGGACCAGTTGTCCCTTGGCCGGTTTGCCCGCCCTCCGGCGGGGGCCCTGAGGGGGCTCCCACGGGGGCTGGTGGCGGCGGTGATTGTGGAGCGGTCTGGCCGCCTTCTTGGACGACGGCGGCAGGATCCTGCGCCACTGGTGTGGTCGGTGCGAGTGGACCAGCCGGAAGTCCGCCTTCCGATGTCGGCCCCAATGGACCGACTTCGATAGTTGTCGTTGGTGGGGTGTATGGCCACGCCTCGAGGAACACGAGGGCACCGCCGAAGCCTGATGCGGTCCCGTGGTTCATCTGGCGTCCCTGATCCATCAGCGAATAGAACTGACCGGCAGGTACATCGGGAATCGTGAGTTCGACGTCTGCCGTCTCGCCTGGTCCGACAAGCGGTGCGATGAGGGATTGCGGGTCGGTGTAGAGAGAAGCGTTACGGGCCAGCAGCGTCTGGCGCATGCCCAACATTCCCATCGACTTGTCGGTGACACCCGCATTGACGTAGCGCAGCAACACCTTCTGCCCCGCCGGGACGTCGATGACCGTGGTATCTGGGAACGACTTGCCGTTGACGACGTGATACACCTTCCGAGGGCCTCCATCGGGGTTCGGCGACTGACCGAAGTAGCCCATGCTGAACTGATGCAGACCCGACGTGTAGTCGAGTGCAAAGGCGAGATCGAGGTCGGTCGTCGCAACGATCGCTTCGTCCACGTATGGAACGGCGGAGTCGTACGCACAGGTGGCACATCCGACAGGAGTGACGACGAGTACACCGACGAGACCCATGGCGATCTGGCGGGGCGCATCGGGATTCGAACCCGGCTGGAATACCGACGTGCCGACCATCTCGGGAGTCGTCGTGAAGCTGTAGTCATTTCCGGCTCTCGTGACCGAACCGGCAGGAAGACTCGGGAACGACAGCGCCGGGGTGTCGGCGATGGACGTCGAGAAGTGGATCGTCAGATTGGTGCCGACAGGCACCTTGATCGTGGAGTTCTCGCCGCCGGCCAGACTCACCACGTCCAGCGGACCCATGTTCACGCCGAACCCCAAGACGTCTACAGACTGAGTGCCGCCGAAGTTCGTCACATCCTGGACCGTGACCGTGCTGGGCCCGGCGAACAAGTTGATCTCGCAGGACCCGGGCGCGGTTCCGATCGCACACGTCGTAGCTGGAATCGTTGGAAAGGTGCCAGGAGCCGTCGCAGTCGGCATGAACTTGTCGGCGAGGGTGTCGGCATGGACTGCTATCGCGCCGCCGGTCAGACCGGCGATCGCGATAGCGGCGACGACGAACCGCTTGGAGTTGCGCTTGATACCCATGAAATTGCCTTCCCGCCGAGAGGCTGGTGTTTCTTGAATGGTGGTGTCGTTCATCGGTGCAGCCCTCATCCGCATTCTGTTTTCATCTGGGCCTGGACCGCTGCCGGTGGCTCGACCTTGATCAGGGTGAGCATTCCGCCGAACGTGATGCCGTAGTTGGTGACCTGGGTCAGGTCGTGGTTGTGAGCGACGTGGTAGTACTCGCCGCATTGCGTCTTGGTGAGAATTCCCGGGTTCAGGTTTCCGCTCTCGCCAAGGTACGGCGAGCCGCTCCAGAAGTCGCCTTCTTGGAGGTTCAAGCCGTTCGGCCATGCGACCGGGACTCGCGATCCGACGGAGTCCTTGTACCCGGCCTCGTTGGTCCAGCGGAACGTCGCATCAACGGTGGATCCAGGACCCACCATGATGTTGAACTTCTCCTCGGTGTTGTCGTTGCCGGCGAGATTGTCGACAGTCGCAGCACCCTTCATCAAGGCGCCGTCCTGGGCGATCACGTGTTCGTGGTTCGAGTGCGGGTGGAAGTCGTAGCCGGCGGTGCCGACAGCGACGTAGCGCAACATCACGTCGAGTGGGTTGTCCGGCGTCCACGGCTGCACGTGCGCCAGTGACCCGTACGGCTGCGACGGCAACCACGGGGCATTGTTCGGAGCCACCGTGTCGGGCATGGATCGACCATTGATCATGAAGTAGTGCGCCTCGTATGCACCGGGATACGCATTCCAGGTGAGGTTCGCCGGCGTGCCGCCGTTCTGCTCCATGAAGGTGTGAACACCCGGGTCGATCTCGGAAAGCATCAAGATGTTCTCGCTCTTGGGGTCCGAGGAATAGATAGCGAGAGGATCGCAACTCCTTTCGTCGTCGACTTTGGCGTATGCACAGGATGCCTCGTTGGCGGCCACGAGGCCGGCGGCGTCAACCCCAGCTTGTGCGTTGGTGTCGGTTGGGTTCGCCCCGCTGTCCCAGGGGATGTTGAGGATGTCGGTCTCACTCGGAACGACCGGGTTAATTCCACCGGCGTCGTCGACGTACGCCGGCCGCACAACGATCGCGCCGAACAGTCCCATCTGCACCTGCAGCTGCGGATCGGAGCCGCTCTCATAGAGGTAGGTCCCGGCGCTCGAGGCCTCGAAGCTGTAGACCACGCCGGTCGTCGTGTCACCAGCGGCCGCTTCCTTCGCCAGCGACACGAGCTCCCCTCCGTCCACCGTCGGGCCATCGGCCACACCGTCGGCCAGCACGTTCGCCTGGCCCGGGAACTGGATCGAGGTGGGAACCTTCAGTTCGTTCTTCAGGGTTATGTTGATGGTCTCGTGTTGATAGACGCACAGCACGGGACCCGGCAGCTGGAACGGTTTGTTGCGCTGAGAGTTCCTATAGCTCCAGTCGTAGATGGCATTGCCATCGGGCTCGCTGGTATACCCCTCGCTCGCGGTGAGCTCGAACGAGCGAACGGCCACCGGGTTGGTGGGGGCTCCATCGCCGTAGCTGCACTCCATGCCCTCGCTCAGCGGGTCGCCGTACGCCGCCTGAGAGTGACCGCCGAGGGGGAGAAGTGATGCGCCCGTAGCACACAGCCCCGCTACGCCGAGCCACACCGCCAGCTTTGTTCGGCGCCGCCGTGCGCCTGTGGGTTCGTTCCCGCTCATCGCGTCCCCGTTCTTGATCTTGTTGTCGTTGTTGTTCATGTGTCTGCCCGTCTCAGTCCGCAACCGGGAATTCGCCGGCCCATGCCGGCTCGCCGGCCCAGCCATTCGGCTTCTGCTGGGGGGCGAGAGTGTTCTTGTCATAAACATGGATCTCACTGCGCTGCCCGCCCACCCAAGCGTCATTGCCACTCTCACTGCCGGTGTAGTGCGACATGCCTCGGTCGTAGAACGCGAATTTGCCCGCTTTGGGAGCGGTGAAGAACACATCGCGGCTCTCGCCGGGACCAATCTGAATCGAGTCCGTCGCAAGGCGCTGGGCGCTGTGTGGGACATACCGGGAGTCACGACCGAGCACGTCGACCTCGAGGCCGGGGAAGACGATCGTGTGGTCCAGGAAGCCGAGGTTGGCAAACCGGATGAGGATTCGCTCGCCCTCGGCAGCCTGCACCAGCGAGCTCAGTGGGTTGCTGAACAACCGAGACTCGTTGCTCGTCGGATCCGCACCCTCGTCGATGGTCGTCAGGATTGCGTTGCCACTGGAATCGAAGCCGCCGTCGCTCTGCGCACGAAGCTGTCCGAACTCGTCGCGCACACCGTTGGGCTCGAGCGTGTCGGGGTAGGACCTGCCGTTCATCGTCCAGAAATCGGCGTGGAAGTCAGTCCAGTCCGTAGCTTGGATGTGGGCATCTCCGAAGTGCGCCCGAGTGTCGATCTCGCTGAGCATGATCGCGTATTCACGGTCGTACTTCGTCTCACCGTTTGCGTCGCCATCAGCGGTGCCGTAGGCCTTTTGCTGACCGTCCACCAGCCCTACGCGGTCACCAGGATCGGGCTTGACGAAGACGATGCCGTGCATGCCCATCGTGACGTGCTCGACGTCCTCGAAGTGGCAGTGGTACATGTACGTGCCGGCATCCTGCGGGCGGTACACGTAGGTGAAGTCGTGACCGATCGCAACGGCGATCGAGCTCTCCGGCACGCCATCGTAGAACGGGATGGCATTGCGGAAGCCATGCCAGTGGAGTGTGTGGCCGTCCACGAGGTCGGGCCGCAACTGGAGGCCGAGGTTGGTCAGCGTCACCCAGATCTCTTCGCCCACGGTGGAGTAGAAGATCGGAGCGCAGATCTGCGTGTGGCCCTTCTGTGCCGCGACCTGCGCGCGGTCGAGGCCCGTCACGTTGCGGAAGCAGAACGCATAGGTCGTGGTGTTGGCCGGGTCGGCCAATGGATCGGGGAAATACGGGTCGATCGCCGCCGCACCAAGATCCGGGCCTACCGTCGGGTTCCCCGCATAGGGCAGCGAGACCCATCCGTCGGTACCGGCCAGAGCGAAGTGCTTGACACCCAGTGGCGGAGCGGCGATCGCATCACCGGACCGGCCGGTGCTCGGATCAAGTCCGACAGGCGGAAGGCTGCGTGGCGCGTCAACCTGACCCGGGCCGCCTATGAGTGCCCTCGCCGCGCCGGCGGTTCCCGCCAGCACCGCGAAACCAGCTCCTCCAAGAACAAGGAACTTGCGTCGGCCGAACAGGCCAGCGCTTTCCTTCTCGTGTTCAATCCCAATAGCCACGTCTGTGTGTCCCTTCATTCCGTCCGGGTTGGTCCGCCGATTCACAGTGTCACCGTCACATTCGCGGTCGCTGAGTTGTTGGTCGTGTTGGTGTCGAAGTATCCGCTCGGTGCGTTAACAGTGACGGTCTTTGCGAGAGCGCCGACCGGCGCTCCTGATGACACCGTTGCCGTGATGATGAAGGTCACGGAGCCTCCACCGGCCACGGTGATAGTCCGGTTACCCGGCACGCCGGTGCCGCCTGTCCCGCCGGATCCACAACTCGATCCTCCGGTGCCCGTCGGTGCCGCGGAGCAGGTCCACGAGTTGTTCGCACCAAGTGGCGTCTGAAGGTTGGCGTTCGAGAACCCGCCGAACGTTGCATTGGCCGCCAGATCCGAGCCGGGGCTGTTGGTGATCGTGACGGTGTAGGTAACTCTCCGGGCTGTAGCCGACGCACTCCTCGACACTGTTGTAGGTACAGCTACTGCCTGGATCGCTAGATCGCCGCTCGATGTGACGGCCGTGCTCGCCTGCGCTGTCAGCACGGAGTTTCCCGAAGGCGCGAAGTTCGCCGGCGGTGTCAGAGTTGCTGTATTGACCAGCGTGGTCCCAGATCCAGCGGTCGCTGTGCCGACCAGGCTGAACGTGACACCGTTCGTGGTCCCGACGCCGAGGTTGACGAATGCGCTCAGATTGGCATTACCCATCGAACCCGCAGCAGGACAGGTTCCCGTGCCGCTTCCCTTCGAGCACGTCCACGAATCGGTGGGGCTGAACCCGGCCGGCAGGGTGTCGCTGACGCTCAGGTTGGTGACCGGGTCAGCAGGGTTGCTCGTGTTCTGATCGGTATCGGTCACCGCCAGTGTGTAGGTCATGGGTTGGTTTCGTGGAACCGAACTGGGCGCCGACTTGACGACTTGCAGGCGGCCGGTCCCCTTGATCGTTACTGCAGCGCTCGACGACACTGAGCTTCCGCTGCTATTGATATCGGTCGCGGACGGAGCAACCGTCGCCGTGTTGGTGTACGTGCCTGCGGTGGTGCCGGCCCTCGCGACCACCGTGAAGATCACGTCTCCGCCCGGCGGAATCGATACCTGGGCGTTGATGTCGCCCCGCGCCTGTCCACAGCTCGGGGTGCACGTCCAGCTCGGGCGATTTTGGCCCGTGAGGACCATGCCGGAGTTGGCGAAGAGGTCAGTCACCTGGGCGTTCGTCGCAGCGCTTGGTCCGGCATTGTGGACGGCGATCGCATAGTTCACCTGGGCGCCTTTGTCGACGATTGGCGTCGATGTGGTCTTTGTGATCGACAGGTTGATCTCGGATTTCACGCCGATGAGTTCATCAGCACCACGCTCTGAGGCAGCGAAGGGCCGGACCTCGTTGTCGATGTCCCGGCTCGGAACCACTGGGTTCTGGCTAGGGTTCGTGCCGACGTTCACTGCGTGATCGAGGCTCGATGAAGACGTGAGGTGGTAGTCGGCCAGCAGGCTGATGGGCACCATGTGGGCGACGATCACTGGGAACGAGGTGTTGGTGTTGTTGCGCCACATGAGACTGTCGACCGAGAAGTCCTGCGCGTTCACGAACTTGATGTCCGCAGTGCCGTCGTGATCAGGCGTGATGTTGGAGCCTGCCGCCCCTGAAGCCTGGTAACTCACAGCGCCGACGTTGGCGTTGACAAGATTCGCTGATGCCGGTGCGTTGGTCGTGTTGGTGACACCGCTGAAGTTGAGTGTGGATCCGACGTTGCACGCCCCAGCACCAGTCGTGGGGTCCGTCACGTTGTACGAGTCGCACAGCCCATCGACATCCGAAACACCGACGTCCCAGCGCTGAATCGCCTCCGTGTCGGTCGGGTCGCCAATGCCATGAATGAGGCTCTGATTGAGATACTGGGTCCCTGCTGTCGGCAACTGCGCCCAGCCAGCACGGTTGTCGGCGAAGATGTTGTTGATCAGAGTCGGCTTCGACCAGTTTGGAGACCCGACGGGGAGCTGAGCCTGCAACAAGAGCGAGTTGCCGGCGGTCGACAGACCTGCCGGGTTGGCGGGCTTGAGTGCCCCCGTGTTGGCCGGGTTTGCAATGCCCGCGTTGGTGGCTGCAGTTCCGGTCGTGATGTTCTTGACGATGGTGTTGTTCACCAGCGTCACGTTCGGAGCATCATCGAGTGCCACGCCGCCACCTTCGTGGGTGGACAAGTTGTTGGCGATGATGTTGTTCTTCACGAGGAATGGGAAGTTGCCTGCCATAAGGAAGCGAATGCCGCCGCCATCGTCATTCGACTGGTTGGAGATCAGGGTGTTGCTGTCGATCGTGACTCCAAGCCGGGAGTTGCCACTGCCCGTGCCACCTGCGCCAGGGGTGAGTGCCTCGTTGTTTGCTGGCAATGCGCCCGCGATCATGATGCCGCCACCCTCGTCGTAGCCCTGGTTGTAATAGATGCGGTTCTTGGAGATCAGTCCGCCTGGGGATGCCCCGTAGTGAGAGACCGCACCGCCGTACTCTGCCGAGAAGTTGCCGCAGAAATCGTTGCCCGTGACCGTGTAGTTGTTGGCTCCGGCGAAGATGCCGAGCGCTCCCGCCAGGTTCGTCCCACCGTTGGCGACGATTCGGTTGTTGGCAATGTTGAGCCGGTCGTTGTGGTTGAGCTGATCGGCAGCCGTGCCTGGCAGGTCCGGTGTGCCGATGCGGATCGTGCCGTATGTGCCGCCATTTGACTGGATCTGGTTGTTGGTGATGTTGAAATCGCGCACCATCTGGTCGAGCATGATCGCCCCACCCTGCGCCGGGCCGACGGGGGTCGGGCCAGGAACGGTGTCGAGATTTCCACCGGGCAAGGTGTTGACATTGCCGGGGTTGCCCTGTTGGTCTCCGCCTGTGATGAGCACACCGTCCACGCCGGGAGTGAAGCGCCCGGATGCCGCGACCGTATTGCCTGGCTGATTCGGCGTCTGCGTGTTGTCCCGCGCTTGGGCAATGGCAAGAATCCCTTCACCCTCGGGCAGATCTGCGGGTCCGTTGCCGGCCCGCGTAATGCCACCTGCAAAGGTGCGCCAGTCATCCGAGTAGCTGCCGTCGGCTGTGTCTTGGTTGCCGCCCGGAGGCACTGCCTGTGTCGCCGACCAGAACTGCGATGCGTCGATGTTGGTTCCATAAACCGCGGTGGTCGGGCTCGTCGCTCCGCCGGGGCCAACGCCTTGCAGCTTGACCTTGCCGTGCAGCACAACGTTCTCGAAGTAAGCCGCGTTCGGGTTGTGAGCTGCATAATTCGACCCCGTATTGGGGTAGATGACGACGAGCTTAGGGTCGTTGCCATTGTTGCCAGCTCGGTACGCGGCCTGGATCGCTCGCTGAATTGCGCGACCGTTGGTCGTGTTGGCGGACGTGTTGTTGGGGTTGCCGACGTCAAGCCCGGCCCTGTCCTTGCCGAAGAATCCGGTCGGCGTGTCCAGAGTCGAATCCTGATGCCAGCCTTGATCCCATGCGTCGTGCACCGGGGTGTAGGTACGAGTGGGGATGGAGTCGATAGAAAGCTCGGGCTTCTGGGCTGCAGGCGAGCGGAGGTCTACCGAGCTGACCTCATAGACGTCGTTCCTTGACAGATACCCATCGCCCAGCACGTGGAACGTCAGGCCGTTGACGGTCGAGAGACCGTTGGCCGCGGTGATCTTCAGCTGCTTCGGTCCGGCAGCGCCGGCGACAATTGTCGGCACCATGAACTCGATCTTGGTGGCGGTCCAGCTGCGCAGATCGCTACCGGCAACAGCGGTTGCACCGAGCATCAACGTCCCCGGTGAGTCACCGAAACCGGAGCCCTCGATCGTGTACGTGCTCGTGGGGACCGCACCGTTGACAGCGTCGCCGCCATCGGGGTTGTTGGCGTCACGAGGCGCCGGATCGTAGAACGGCTTGTTGATCGCGAAGAGCACCGGGTTCGTGACGTCCAATGCACAAAGGCTCAGCGCGCCGAACTGTGCCGCCGGTCCCTCGATCGTGATCCCGTTGTGGGTCGGAGCCTGGTCGACCGGGTGAACAACCCCTGGCCACGCCTGAAAATTCGTCGCAATCGTTCGGAACTGCGGGTTGTAGTCCGTGTTGCGATGGGCAAGCGTGCCGGGGTCGTTGCCGACGAGGCGGTAGACGTTTGCGCACGGGCCTGCTGGCAATGGGCAGTTGTACGTGTCCGTCGAGGGCAGCAGGATCTCGTAGAACCCGTTGTCGTCGCTGTGGGCGGTGACCTTCCAGTTGCCGTTCTCGTCGTAGACGCCAACCGGCACGTTGGAGGCCGGGGCAACTTCACCGAGCATGATGCTGCGCCGGTTGGTCTGGACGTTGAGATCGTCGTTGACCAGCCCGTAGAACTTCGTCGGGAGCGGCACATCGGTGTACATGAAGAACCCGGCTGGCATCGAGCGACCGGCGGCGACTGTAACGACCTTGGCATCGCACACCGGCACATCACGGTTGGCATACGGGTTGCCACCCCCTGCCCAGAGATCGGGGTTGATTGCTTTGAGCTCGGCCCGGGTGGGCACGTGCTGCAATCCTCCGACGCACTTTGCAACGGTCCCGGCGCCAAGCGAGTTGTTGTCCTGGCGGATGTTCCTCGAGCCCTCGACCAGCGCGTAGCTGTCGCTTGTTGGATCTTGGCCGACAAAACCATTCTGAGGTACGTAGCTGTCGCCCGTCATGACGTTGATTGCGCTCTCGTCGGTGAACCGATAAAGGCGCTTCTGCTTCCCGGCCGAGGGTACGTTTCCGCCGGCCGTCGGATCCTTGACGTCAAGCTGTGCGTTGACCGCATCGACCAGGTTGACGGCCTCGACGACGTAGTCGCCCGAGGGCACGGAGTCGGAGAGGCCCGGCGTGTTCTGCGCGTCACCGTACGCCTGAGTCAGAACGTCTGCGTAGGAGGCCGACGGCACGGAAGCCGCGGAGACGGCATCCTGCAAGGTCTTGGACTTGACCAAGCTGGTCAACGCGT
>JANPGV010000284.1:0-7846 GCA_031424145.1 Ilumatobacteraceae bacterium | reverse complement strand
GTTCGCTGCCGTCGCCACGATCGCCGCCATCGTCGGCCTTCCGACGCTCCTGTGGGCAGCCGCAGTTCAACGCTTTCATCACGTCTCGCCTCTTCATGGGATGAGTGCGCCGTGGCGCTGGTCGATCGAAGACATGCGCTCGTGGGGTCGCCGCCTGACCGAAGGACTGGATTCCTCCACAGCGCTCGTCGACATGTTCTTCCGGCTCGCCCTCATCATCGGCTGGGTGTGTGCCGCCGTTGTGCTGTACACGGTTATCGACGAGATGGTTTTCCAGCTTCGCCACGGCATGCCGTCGGCGCGGCATCACCACCTCGCAGGGCTCGGCCCGCTCGGGCGGAAGCTGGCAACCATGCTCGTGGCTGTGCTGCCGCTCGCCGTAACTGCGACCCCGACGCTCGGCGGTTTGCGTGTGGCGAGAGCCGTCGCGGGAGTCGTGCAGCAACCGGCTGCCGATCTACCCGAGCCCACCGCAACGGAGGTCGCCATTCGGAGCCCTGCCGGGACGACGACCAGCGCCCCAGGCAACGGTTGGTCTGTTGTCGAGGTGAAGAGAGGTGATTCGATCTGGGCGATCGCCGAGCGCTTCGCCGACGGCGGCAATGTCGCTGCCCTTGCGGACCAGATCGTCGCGGCCAATGTCGGAACGGTTATGAACGACGGGCATCGGTTCTCGACGCCCGCGTTGATCGAGCCTGGCTGGCTGCTGAACGTCCCTGTCGCGATCGCGCCGTCGCTTGCTGTGGCCGTCGATCCGCTTCAAGCCACCGGCGATTACATCGTGGTGAACGGCGACTCGTATTGGGCAATCGCCGAACACCACCTCGATGCAGCCAGCAATGACGCGGACATCGCGGTCTACACCGCGGAACTGGTGCAGATGAACGCACCGCGTCTCGGCTACAGCAACGAGAAAATGCTCCGCCCCGGTGACGTTCTGCAGCTCGCTCCTGTAACGCCAACGCCCGCTGGGTTTCCTGCCGTTGTCGATGTACCCGCAGTGATCGTGCCGGTTGATGCGGTCGCCGTTCTGCCATCACCTGCGGACACGGAGCCCGTTTCAGTCGAACCGCCGACGCCCGCACCGCCGTCCACGACTGCAAGCCCGATTCCGCCGGCTTCGGCGTCCTCCGTGGATGCCCTCCTCGACAACTGGTCGAACGAAGGCGCGCCGATCAAGCGAGGTCTTGCGGCGGCCGTGCTGCTGTCGGGAGGCGCACTTGCCGCACTCGGGTCGCGTCGACGGCAGCAACTTCGCAGCGCCCACGTCGGCGGCCGGTTGTCGACGCCGACCGTCGAGGCGATCGAGACCGAGACGCTGCTGCGGTCGCTGACGCCCCCCGACCAGCTGGCACGAATCGATCTCGCCCTGCGTTGTGCAGCTCCACACCTGGCTCGTCAGAACGCTCGAGTGTTGGCAGCCGAGGTCGCTGAGGACGGCGAGATCCGTCTGTACACCGACCGACCGGCGATGCTCATCGCAGAACACTGGATCGTCGACGTCGAGGCGGGGGCGTGGCGTCTGCCAGCAACCGTGACGCTCGCCGAGCTTGCCAGATGCACGCAGAGTGCCGGTCAGCCGTGTCCGGCGATCGTTCACCTCGGCGAATCTGCCGGCGGCCAAATCTTCGTCGATCTCGAGGCGGTTGGTGTGCTCAGCATCGACGCTGCGCCTGCCGTTGCTGCGTCTATCGTGCGATGCGCGGCAACTTCGTTGGCTGTCTCCCCGTTCGCCGAATCGAGCAGGGTGTTCACCGTCGGCATCGAGACCGAAGCCGATCTTGGCAACCCGTGCGTCGAATCACACGCCTCGCTCATCGCAGCGGTCGACGCAGTCACCTCCACTGTCGGGAGCATCACGACCGCGACAAGCGGCGACACCACGACGTTTGCGTTGCGTGCCACTGCTCGCGGGGGCGAGGCATGGGAGCCGTCGCTTCTCCTCGCCATCGGCGTTGACGACCCGGCCGAGCTGGCACCGCTGGTCTGGCGGGCCGGCGCTGGTGGACGCGGCATCGGCGTGATGATCGATCGGCCGGTGATCGGTTGCGGTGCGCTGTTGCGCGCCGTCGATCACGACTTCGTTCTCGAGCCGCTCGGTCGCCGGGTCAGCCCTGTGGGTCTGTCGGCGGCCGATGTGTCGGCAGTGGCCGACTTGCTCGACGCGGCCGAACGACCGGTGGTGGCCGATCATCGCGAAGTCGAAGTAGTGGAACCGGTCACCGGTGCTGCTGTCGAGTTCGCCTCGCGACGCCATGCGATCGTCGTGCAGCTTCTGGGGCCGGTCGCTGTGCAGTCTGCAGACGGGGACCTGGTCGGGTTCGATCGGTCCAAGGCGCAAGAGTTGGTGGTCTGGTTGAGTCAGCATCGTCGCCGTCCGACCCGAACCTCCGCTCGGACGGCGCTGTGGGACCTCGCGGTTCGCGACGCGACGTTCTCCAACGTCGTCTCGGACGCTCGGCGGTCGATGGCCAAAGTCGTCACGCCACCGGGCGGGCAAGAGTGGATCGCGCGGACGATGAACGAAGAGCTGCCGCTGCATGATCTGGTGGTCAGTGATGTCGAGTTGCTTGCCGACCGTGTTGCGGCAGCGCGCTGTTACCAGCCGCTCGCGGCGATTGCGATCTTGCGTCCTGGCGTCGCGTTGATCCAAGGCATGCCCTTCGCCGGCACCTCATACCTCTGGCCCGACGCGGAAGGCCTCACATCCGCACTCATACTGCTGGCGACCTCCGCTGCGGCTGAGCTCGCGGCTCACTATCTGGCCATCGGCGACATCGATGGCGTGTTCTGGGCGACCGGGCAGGGCTTGAAGGTGCTCGCCGGCCACGAAGAGCTCATCGCCTTGCGGATGCGCGCGCACGCCCACCGCGGTGACCTGGCCGGTGTTCGCAGCGAATGGGACAGCTACGAGCGAGCGATCAACGCCGACGCGTGGGCCGCGGCCCAGCCGTCCCCGAAGCTGGTCGACCTACGTCGCGAGCTGCTGTCGCCGACGTTGGCCTCGTAGCGCACGTGTCTCAGCAGAGTGCGAAGACGGTGCTTCCGAAGATCACCTGATTGCCCGTCGCATCAGTGCGAACGACGAATCCCAGTCCAGCGGTTTGGTACATCGCGTTCTTGATGTTCGCCATGTGTGGTGGTGAGCCGTACCACAGCGAGATCAACGACGCTGACGACGTACCTGATGAGAGAGCGAGGTTCTCGCCGGTGGGGCATCCGGTGGCTACATCGCGGGTCGCACTGTCGGAGTGGACCAGCCCGTTGTTGGCCGTCGCCAACTGCAACGCGTACGAACAGGCAAAGGCCTGAGCGGCGGCATTTACTGCGAGCGGCGCTACCGCGGCAGCGGCGCGGGTGGCGTTCAGGGACGAAAGTCCATCGCTCGTGCATGGCGAATAGCTCACTTGTGGCGTGGGAGGGGCCACGTTCGCCGGCGGCGCCTGCGTTGCGGTCGCCGACGGACCGGAGAACCAGCCCTGTAGATCGGCGAGCAGGTCGGTCTGGGATTGGCTGTAGAAGCCGAGGCCGCGGTTCGAGACTTGGCTGATGGCGAAGTTGGCGACTACGTCCCCGCCGCCGACAGAGTTGACCGTCGAGGTGTCGGGCCGTGGGGTGCCCGCTGGGAATGCCGTCACAAATCCGGGGTCGCCATCGACCGAGGTGACGTTGTAGGCGATCGATCCGGCTTGTGAGACTGCGAGTTCCAGACCGCCGCCTGGGTACAGCGGCACGCCGTTGCCGAGCGGACTGGCGCTGCGGGTGTCGAGCAGACGGGTCGGATCGAAGGCGGTGAACAGTCCGTCGGTGCCCGATCCGGCGGAGGGGCCGGTGAAGTAGCCGAGGAGGTCGACCACGATGTGGCCACCTCCCGAGAGGTACAAGGTGACACCCGTCGGCGAAACGGGGAAGATGCCCGCCGCTGCCCGCGTCTGGCCGGGCTGGTCGACGTTCAAGATCGACGAAGTCGGCATCTGACGACCCGCAGGGAACTCAGTGACGAACCCCGGCCCGGCTGATTCGGTGATCGTGACATTGAGAGCCAGCGCCACCGCATCCGCGGGAACTCCACTTGGCAGGGGCAAGGTCTTGGTGCCGCCCGGTGCGAGCCTTGACCCCGAACGCGAATCGAAGAGCCGCGTCGATGGTCGAGAAACGAAGCGCCCTGCGGCAGCGGTATTTGCGGGCACGAACGCGCCGACGACGTCGACGACCACGTTCGCCGGAACGGACGTGAAGACGCGGAACGAGCCCGATGCGTCGACTCGTGTGATCGAGCCGTTCGCCCGGATCTGACCGGCGCCGAAGTTCACATTCGAAACGACCGGTCGAGCTTGATCCGCCGGCCACGCCGTGAGGAAGCCGGCGGCCTGGGGTCCGACAACGGTCAACGTCAACGCAAGCGACGTCGCGTTGGAAGGAATGCCGCACACGCTGCGTGCCGGAATCTGCACGCTCAGCGCGTCGAGCCGTGAGTATCCGCCGCTGGAGCGCGTGTCTGCCAGCCGGCACGGTTGCACTGGGACGTAGGCCGCCGACGGAATGGCTGCGGCAACGACCGGGTCTCCGAGAGACAGGGATGGGACCACCGCGACGAGCGCACCGAAAGCCACCAACAGGCGGAGCCTTTGAAAACGATCGCGACTTGACAGGCGCGCTGGGCGCGAAGCCTTGTACCGATGCATTGAACCGGACCCCCCGGATGTTCTGCGCCCGCCAAGGTTCTAGCAGGCAAACAGGCTTATCGCCAGCCACGGCCAGCGGGCGGAACACTGCGCAGAGCACCGCCGCCTAGAAAAAGCCCTGGTGACGGACCGAAAATCAGGTTACGAAATCATGTCAAATGACGGATGGCTTCGTCGGCCACGAGGCCGGCCACGCCCGGCGAATCTCGGAGCGCGGTCCAGCCATGGGCGATCCGCAGCAGCGCCATCGCTCGGTAGAAAGATCGATCTGTGGCGATCTCCGCATCAGAAACCGGTGCGTGGCGGCAATACGCAGACCCGAACTCGGCGGCGAGCGCCCAGCCCTCGCCAGTTGCGGCCATCAGATCGGTGACCCAGGTCCACGCGCCGAAGTACTCGACGTCACGGCTGGGCACAGCCATTTGGAGACGGTCGAAGTCGATCAACCGCAGGCCGTCCGCGGAAACGATGATGTTGCGCGGAGAGAAGTCACCGTGGCATACGACGAGGGTCTGCTGTGCATCGACCTGCGGCCTCGCGCTGGCGATGGTGATCGCGAGGTCGAACTTGTCACGCAGCGGCGACGGCGCCAGCTCGTCGCGTTTGCGGGTGATCGAACGGAGCAAGGCCCTGCTTGTGCGGACGCGAGAAACGACGACGCCACTTCGATGCAGGTCGGCCAGCAACCGCGCCGCCGCATCAAGGTGGTCGACGGTCGCGCCCAGGTCGCCGCGGCGGCCGAGCGCCGGTCCCTCGATGAAGCTCATCACGATGGCTCCCTCGGTAGTGCGCAAACTCAGCGGTTGCGGCATACCTGGCACGCTTCGGTGCCGCCCGAACGGCGACGACCACAGCGCACACATTCCGTCGAAGATCTCGCCCGCCACGTCATGGGCGTATCGCTTGACGACGACGGTGTTTCCTTCGGGGTCGTACTCCAGCGCGACCGGACGATCGGTGTGACCGCCGTCGGCATCTTGGCGATCGCTCAGCACCGTCGACCCATGGCCGCCGGTTCGACCAGCGACAGGATCTGACGAGCGTCGGTCGGGCGCCGGTGACGGGTGTCCGCCAGCCCGGCGAGGCGCAACAGGCTGAGCTGCTCCCAGCTATCCACGTCGCTCGCGGTGTCGCCGTAACCAGAACGGAACGCGATGATCGCCCGTTCGGAGGCACCTGCTGATCGTCGGCCGAGCACTGCATCACGGCGAAGATGAGCGACCATGTTGCCCACGTCGAGCCCGCTCGGAGCCATCGCCGCGTCGTCGAGGTCGATCCAACACACCCCGCTGGCAACGGTCACGAGTTGCCTTGGGTGGCAGTCCCGATGAGCGCTCACCAGAGGGTCCCGGGCGAGGTGGGCTGCTCGCGCCACCGCCAGATCGACGCACCGGTGGGTCGTTGCGGTGGCTCTGGACACCAGGAGCCGGAGCTCGTCGTCGAGGGTCCACGTGCGATCGAGCATGGCTCCGCTTTCGTGCAGTTGCCGCAGGGCTAGTCCGGCAAGCTCGGCCGTGGCCACGAAATCGTCATCGTTCAGGCAGTCGAAGACTTGGCCGACGACGAACTCGACCAGCGAGACGTGACCGGCATCATCGACACCCCATGGTTCGGGCACGAGATGGCCCGCGCTGGATCGGCGGAGCGAGTTGATACGCCGGAGGTTGCCGCGCGCTCGGGGGCTTGCGAAGACCTTGAGCACGCCCCTGCCGCGGCTCGTTTCGACGAGGGAGGCGACTCGACGCCCGGGCAGGTGGCGAAGCACGGTCAGCACCGAGGCCTCGGGGCACAACTCTTGCGCTCCTACCGCCCATGTCCGCAAGGCCTTATCGGTGTTTGCCGGATGATCAATGGGCCAGTGCACGGCTGCGCTCCTCGTCGATCAACGCGGTGATCGCCGTCGCTCGGTCTTCCCATCCGTGCGATCTCATTGTGTGTGCCCGGCCCGCCGCGGCCGCTCGACGCACGTGTAGCGGCTGCCGGCTGACAGCATCGATCGCGGCGGCCAGCCCGTCGACGTCGCCTGGTGTGACAAGCGTGCCGTAGCTACCCGAGCCGAGAATCTCGCGGATCTGGCCGACCTCGCTGGCAACAATGGGTACTCCGGCAGCGAGGTATTCGTACAGTTTCAGTGGGGAGAAGGAGAAGTCCAAGATCGCCGGATACGGGGCGATCGCGACGTCGCCGGCGGCGAGCAGAGCCGGGATGTCGGCGTGGTCGAGTTGGCCGAGGAAGCGGACTCGTTCGGCAACACCTTCCGCTCTGGCGAGTTGCTCGAGCTCCGGCCTCATCGCTCCGTCCCCGACGATGACCAGCAGAAGGTCTTGGGTCGGGAGTTGGCCGAGGGCCCGGATCGCGACATCCACGCCATGCCAAGGGCGCAGGACGCCGATGAAGAGGGCGATACGTGCCTCGGCCGGTAGGCCGAATCGGCACCGAGTCGCAGCTTTCGAAGGGAGGTCGCGAAATGCCGCTGTGTCGACGCCGTTCGGCACGACGGCCGTCCGGTGGAACGGCGCGACCGAAAGGACTTGCGTGGCTACCTCGTCGCTGACTGCGACACGCAGGTCGGCGGAACGCAGCACCGTTGCCTCGAGCTCCCTGGCAAGCGTCCGTAGGTGAAGGCCACGCCAGGCAGCGTCTTCGCGGGCGAGCAGAGCGTTGATCTCGAGAACGTGGATGCCGTTGGTGAGCACTGCTAGGCGCAAACCACTCGTGCCGAAAAGCGACAACCGCTCGTACAGCGCGTCCGGACCGAAGTGCTGCACCCGGTCGGTCACCTTCTCCACCAAATGATCGTTGAACGTGATCTTCTGCCGTTCGCGGGCAAGACCTTCGAGTCGCCCGGGATGAGGGAGCAAGACCAGGTCATCGACGGCGGCCAGGAGCTCAGGCGATGGCGGTTCGTGACCGCCGACGGCGACAAGCTGTACTTGGTTGCCGACATCGGCCAGCGCTCGGGTGATTGCCTGCAGATGGACAGACGCACCCTTGGCTCCGGGCACCCGGATCCCCAGATCTGCACACAGCACCGTGATTCTCATCGCCTGGCTCCGGCAAACACATCGAACAGCAGCGCTGCGCTCCTGCCAGGGTCGTAATGGCTACGCACCAGCGCTCGGCCGGCCGCACCCAGCCGGATCCTCGCATCGGCGTCGTGC
>JANPGV010000283.1:0-15688 GCA_031424145.1 Ilumatobacteraceae bacterium | reverse complement strand
GTCGGCGCCGCCCCAGCCGGCGACCGAGTTCTTGACCTGGTTCGGCGTGTACTGCACGACCTGGCAACCGAATGCCGAGGCTTCGGCGAGTGCCAGCCCGCTGGCCTGACCGACACTCATCGCGGTGCGCACGTTGACCTGGAAGAAGACCTGCTCGACGGCGACCACATCAGGACGGAACTCGCGAAGCAAGGCGACGATCTCGGCCTGCAGAGCCGCCAAGCGCTTCGGCAACGCATCCGTGGGCGGAGTGCGCAGTACCCCCAGCGACAACGCCTTTGCACTGCCCGGACCGGTGCTGTCGAGAACCGCGTATCCGCACCGTGTCAGGCCGGGATCGATCCCCAAGACTCGCTGCGCAACGAACACAGGTTCGTACTGTAGTACCCGCTGGCCTCCCGACGGGTGATCACGACAGCGAGTTGAGCACCTCGACCAGTTCGCTGACGGGGCGATACGTCAATCCTGCGATCGCTCGATGGGCGTATCGGATCACCCCGCCCCCATCAACGATGAAGACGCTGCGCCGCGGGAAGCCGAGCGGCCCGAGCGTGCCGTATAGGCCAGCGACCGACTTGTCGGTGTCGGCCAACAGTGGGAACTTCAAACCATGCTTGCTGGAGAACGATTCGTGGCTCTCGATGCCCTGTGCCGAGATGCCAAGCACCTGAGCGTTGAGGGCGTCGAACGCCGCGAGATCGCCGTTGTACGAGTTCAACTGCTTCGTGCACACCGGCGTGTCGTCACCCGGGTAGAAGACCAGCACCACAGGCTGTCCGGCGTAGTCGGACAAGGCAACCTCCGACCTACCGGTGGCGGGAAGTCGAAAGTCCGGAGCATCGTCACCGACTCCCACGCTCATGCGCCGACCGTTTCCATGAGCTCGTCGCTGATGTCGAAGTTGCTGTACACGTCCTGCACGTCGTCGTTGTCCTCGAAGGCGTCCATGATCCGCAGGATCTTGCGAGCGTCGTCGGTGTCGGTGATCTCGACCGAGAGGCTGGCCACCATGGTGCTCTCCGCTGACTCGATCTCGAACCCGGCGGCCTGCAGCGCGTCCCGCACGTCGTAGACGGCGGATGGGTCACACGTGACGCGGAAGCTGTCACCTTCGACCGACACGTCTTCTGCACCCGCTTCGAGCGCAGCCATCATCACGCTGTCCTCATCGCCACCGGTGACCATGACAACGCCTCTCCGCGTGAACTGCCAGCCGACGGCGCCGGGCTCGGCCAGTGATCCTCCCAACTTGGAGAAGATGTTGCGGACCTCGGCGCCGGTGCGGTTGCGATTGTCGGTGAGCACGTCGATGAGCAGAGCGACACCGCCGGGTGCATAGCCCTCGTAGGTGATCGCTTCGTACGTGCGGCCGTCGTCTTCTCCTGTACCTCGTTTGACGGCCCGGTCGATCGCATCGTTGGTCATCTGCGCAGCCTTGGCCTTGAGCATGACGGTCCGGAGGGTGGCATTCGAGCCCGGATCGCCTCCGCCTTCGCGTGCCGCGACTTCGAGCTGTCTGGCGATCTTGTTGAAGAGCTTGCCCCGTGCCTTGTCGACCGCGCCCTTCTTGTGCTTGATGGTCGCCCACTTCGAATGGCCAGACATGGCCTATACCTCCTGCAGAAATCTGCCATGCAGCCGTGAGTCGGCGGTGAGTTCGGGATGAAACGATGCAACCATCACATGTCCCTGTCGAGCTACGACGGGGACACCATCGTATTCGGCGAGCACTTCCACATTTGCGCCGATGGCCACAACCTTCGGTGCACGAACGAACACGGCATGAAACGGGCTCTCGAAGCCGACCACATCGAGATCGGTCTCGAAGCTGTCGACTTGGCGCCCGTACCCATTCCGTTGCACCGACATGTCGATTGCTCCAAAGCTGAGCTGGTCTGGCCGGCCATCAATGACCTCGCTGGCCAACAGGATCATGCCGGCGCATGTGCCGAAGACGGGCAGGCCGTCGCCGACAAGAGCCTTCACGTCGTCGAACAATCCGGATGTCGTGAGCAGGCGCGACATGGTGGTGCTCTCCCCGCCCGGCATCACGAGTGCATCGATGCCTGCGAGATCGCCGGGCTTGCGCACCTGTCGAGTCGCTGCGCCAGCAGCCTCGAGGGCGCGCTGATGCGCAGCGAATGCGCCCTGAAGTGCCAACACTCCGACGAGCCTCGCGGGCCCGCCCACTCGTGACATGGTTACCAGCCGCGCTCCGCGTACCGCTGATTGATCTCATCCATGGCGATGCCGGTCATCGGGGCGCCGAGGCCCCTGCTGACCTTGGCAAGGATGTCTGCGTCGCGGAAATGAGTCGTGGCTTCCACGATGGCCTTGGCCCTAGGCGCGGGATCATCGCTCTTGAAGATTCCTGAACCGACGAAGACTGCTTCGGCGCCGAGCTGCATCGCCAGAGCAGCGTCGGCGGGCGTGGCGATACCTCCGGCACAGAACAGCGGAACCGGCAGCCAACCGGTCTCGGCGATCTCCTGCACCAACGGCAGAGGCGCCTGCAGCTGCTTCGCCCACTGGAACAACTCGGCGGAGTCGGCCTGGCCGACCTTGCGGATGTCGCCGATGATGTTGCGCAGGTGGCGCACAGCTTCGACGATGTTGCCGGTACCGGCTTCGCCCTTCGAACGGATCAAGCAGGCACCCTCGCTGATGCGCCGCAGCGCTTCGCCGAGGTTGGTGGCCCCGCACACAAACGGCACCGTGTATGCAAACTTGTCGATGTGATGGGTCTCGTCGGCCGGTGTCAAGACCTCGCTCTCGTCGACGTAGTCGACACCGAGGGCCTCGAGGATCTGCGCCTCGACGAAGTGGCCGATGCGCGCCTTCGCCATGACAGGGATCGTGACAGCAGCCTTGATCGCCTCGATCATCTCCGGGTCGCTCATGCGGGCCACGCCACCGTCGCGGCGGATGTCAGCAGGGACCCGCTCGAGCGCCATCACGGCACACGCACCGGCGTCTTCAGCAATCTTGGCCTGCTCACCGGTGACGACATCCATGATGACGCCACCTTTCAACATCTCGGCGAGGCCGCGCTTGACCGGATACGTACCGGTGGCGCGCGGCGAGGAGGTGCTCGAAGTCATGTGTGTAGCGTATCGCCGCAGCGATCCTTCACCCAAGGACTAAGTGAGGTCTACCTGGTGGTCTGACCACCATGTACACCTCGCTAGGGAGCATCACGCACCGAGCAGCGTGGTCGAATCGACGCGAGCCAGTTCGACCCATGTGCGACCAGGGGTGAGCAACATCGGTGTGCCGTCGTCGGCTGTGAAGGTGAACGGCTTCAGCCGATCATCGCGACTCCACTTGCCGTGGACCACCGTGCCGCCCGTGAAAACGTAGACCTCGCCGGTACCGATCGTCTGGGCGATGGGGCTTGGTGCGTAGATAGAGCTCTGCACGTAGTCGACCACGAGCACGACGACGTTGGAGGAATCGACCTGACCGAGGGCCGCGTCGTTGTGCGCCTTGCCCGACTGGAAGCGCAGGTAACTGTTCGACTTGGCCTCGTACTTCCAGGTGACGCTGACGCCGTCCATCGCCACGTCGACTCCGCCGGAAGGGATGCCCACTGGCACTGCGCCGGCCTTGAGATACGAGAACTGTTGTGGTGGCGGGCTGGCAAACGCGGGGGTCATCGTGAAGAGCCCACTGCCCTGGGCGTAGAGGTTGTGTGGCACACCCCGATCGCGAGAGCGATACGACTGGCTGGCATTGCGGGCGTTGGTCTGCACGTTGGCGACGACGAAGTCGGATCCGTTGATAGCTGCCGTCACCCCGGGGTTGCCGCCGCTCCACGCGAAGATCGGCTTGTTCAACGAACCGAGCAGCTCCACGTCCTGCTCACGTCCGCTGCGGATCGGTCCAACCGGATCGGGCGCTGTGGTCTGAAACACGGCAGCGAAGCGGGTGAGCTGTTCGACGTTCTCCTCGAACACGATGTCAGCCTGGTTGAGACCACTCTGAGGTCGCGCGTCGGGATGGTTGTCGATCTTGACAACCAGCGCCGGGCGCCCGGCCAGCGCAGGGTCGGCGATTGGAAGGCCGGTCAACGGCATGACCGGGTCGGCGGGAATCGTGGTCGAGGTCGTGGTCGACGCGGCTGCAGTCGTCGACGTAGCTGCAGTCGAGGTCGTCGACGCCGCCGTAGTGGCCGGCACGGTCGACTCCGTTGCGGTCGTCAACTCCGTGGACGCACTGTTGCTGCCGCTACTGCAGGCAGTGACAGCGAGCGCGGCAATGATGATTGTCGTTGTTGATTTGGTGAATTTCACAGGTCTCTCAGCAGTGCAAAAGCGCTCTTCGAGCGGGGGTCTGTTACGGACCATGTGTAGCAGAGCGTGTGACCTGAAGGCGGTCATCCCGCCAGAGAGCCGCGGTCGCCGCTGGTCAGGCAGGCAAAATTTCCAGCACGTCTGTTCCCGCGAACGTGCCCTTGCCGCTGTTGGCGAGCTCGAACCAGGTCGTGCCCGGCGTCAGCAGGATCGGCGAACCATCGGCGGTCGTCAGGGCCATCGGCTTCAGCCGGTCGGCCCGGGCCCAGTGCGCAGTGATCTGCTTTCCGTTGGTGAACACCACGGCGTCACCGTTACCGATCGTTCCGCCGTCGGGTGAGCGCACATCGGCAGGGCTGTGCCCGTAGTCGATCCACAACACGACCACGTTGTCGAACTTCACACGGGTGCCATCGGCCAGCTTGTGCGGGTTCCCGTCCTGCGAGCGCAGGTAACTGTTCGAAGCGGCGTCGAAGTGCCACTCGACACGCACCTGTTCGATGTGCAGCTTGAAGCCCGACGATGCTTCGCCGACCGCATCGACGCCTGCCTTGCGGTACTGGAACTGTTGCTGCGGCCCGGGTCGACCCGCATCGGCATTGAGGCGCAACGACGCGGTGTCGTTGAACGTCGCGTGCGGCCGGTGACGGCTCTTGTCGAGGCGCCAGCCAGGCCCCTGGCCCTCGGTGAGCACCAGCAGGTCGGATGAGCGGATGGCGGCGATTGCGCCCTTGTTGCCGCCGGAGCAGGCGAACACCGGGCCGTTGAACGATCCGACGAGGTCGACATCTTGCGTTCGTGCCGAGCGAATCGGGCCCACGTTCGGCGCGTCCTTGCTCTGGAACACGGTCGCGAATCGGGTCGGACCTGCGCCCCACGCCTCGAAGACGATGTCAGCCTTGTCGAGCCCTGATTGCGGTCGCGCCCCCGGGTCGTTCGAAATCTTGACGACCACAGCTACCCGCGCGGCCACTGCCGGGTCTGTCACCGGCAGACCCGTGAGAGGCATCACGGGCTCCGCTGCAACCGTGCTGGTGGTCGACGACGACACCGACGCCGAAGACGACGTCGTACTGGACTCGCCGGTCGTCGGAACTGTCGACCCCGGCGCGGTCGTCGCTGACGACGTTTCGGAAACCGACGTCGCGTCCTGGGACGCGCTGCTTCCCGAGCAGGCAACGGTGGGTACAGCGACGGCCACCAGGGCCAAAAACCTTGTCAACTTCATAGTTCCCTCAACAATGCGATGCGCTCTTCGAGCGGGGGGTGCGTATCAAACATGCGATTCAACCAGCCGAACTTGCCCTCGTCGCCGACACCCGACATGGGCTGCTCGATCCACAGGTGTGCAGTTGCAGTCGTAGCAGAATGCGTGACCGTTGTGTCTTCGCGCAGCTTCTCGAGTGCCGAGATCAAGCCCGGTGGGTATCGCGTCATCTGGACCGCGCTGACGTCGGCCAGCGTCTCACGGCGACGGCTGACGGCTGCTTGCATCAACTTGGCGATGATCGGGGCGAAGATCAACAGCACTAGGCCAATTATGGCCAAGGGGTTGCCTCCATCCCGGTCACCTTCGCGTCGTACTCGACCACCGTTCCACCACATCATTCGCATGCCGATGTTCGTGAGCAGGGCGATCGAGCCGACAAGGGTGACTGCAAGCGTCGAGACCAAGATGTCGTAATTGCGTATGTGCGACAACTCGTGGGCGATCACGCCCTCCAACTCGACCCGATTCAACTTCTCGAGCAGACCGGTCGTCACTGCGATGGCTGCATGCTTCGGGTCGCGCCCGGTGGCGAAGGCGTTCGGCGCCGGATCGTCCACGATGTAGACACGCGGCTTCGGCAGGCCGGCGGCTATGCACAAACCTTCGACGATGTTGTGCAGTCGTTGATACTGCTGGGGATCAGCGGGCTTGGCGCGGCTGACTGCCAGCGCGATCGCGTCTGCCTTCCAATACGAGGCGAACGCCATCGCTCCGGAAAGGACGAGCGCGATGATGGTGCCAACGGGCCCGGCTCCGAAGAGTTGCCCGAAGGCCGCGCCGACGAGCGACAGCAGCACGACAAACGAGAAGATCAACAGCGCGCTGCGCCGCTTGTTGGCCTTGATCAGTTCGTACATGAGGCGGCGTCAGTGCGCTTCAGAACTCGACCTTGGGCACCTGGCGCGCAGCTTCATCGGTCTCGAAGTACTCGCGGCGCTGGAACTTCAGCGCCTTCGCAAAGAACACGGTCGGGAAGGCCTGCAGCTTGTTGTTGTAGCCGAGCACCGAGTCGTTGTAGAACTGGCGGGCGTAGGCAACGCGGCCCTCGGTGGCGGTCAGTTCCTCCTGCAACGCCAGGAAGTTCTGGTTGGCCTTGAGGTCCGGATAGGCCTCGCTGAGGGCGAACAGTTGCCGCAGTGCCCCCGTGATCTGGTTGTCGGCCTCAGCCTGGCCCGCCGGTGTTGCGGGCGCGGCGATGGCCGCGTTGCGGGCCCGCACAACGGCGTCGAGGGTGTCCTTCTCGTGGGCTGCGTATGCCTTGACGGTCTCCACTAGGTTCGGGATCAGGTCGATGCGCCGCTTGAGCTGGACATCGATCTGTGACCAGGCATTTTCGATTTGATTGCGGCGTCGGATCAGCCCGTTGTAGGCGACGATGAGGTAGACGACGATGATGGCGATGACCGCCACGATGATCCAAATCATGAGATCTCCAGGAAAATTTGATGCGCCAAAGGACGCGCTAGTCGGCCATCATACGGCGCCGCCAGCCGTCCCAGAAGGACTCCCGAGTCGGCGGACGACCGCGCTTTGGCCGATTCGTCGTCAATCGCATGTAGATCTCGGCGTAGTGCTTGGCCAGAGCGGTCATCGAAAAATCCTCCGCCCGGTGCGCACCGGCCTTCTGCAAACGAGCAGCCAGGTCGGGGTCGGCCAGTACCGTCCGTAGGACAGAAGCCAGCGCATCCACGTCGCCGGGCTCGACCAACAGCGCATCCACGTCGTCGGTGGCGACGTTGCGGTATCCATCGATGCCACTGGCCACGATCGCCGTTTCCGCAGCCATCGCCTCGATCAGCACGACACCGAACGACTCGCCGTACAACGACGGTGCACAGAACACGTCGGCACCGCTAAGCCGGGCCATCTTGTCGGCATCGGTCAAGCGACCGAGCCATTCGATGCGCTGGTCGCCTGCGTACTGCGCGTGCAGGCGAGCCGTGTCGGGACCGTTGCTGCCAACCCACAGGCGGACTTCCGGCCCTAGCTGACGAAACGCCTCGAGCAGGACGTCGAGGCCCTTGCGCTCTTCGTGGCGACCGCAGAAGAAGATCGTGGGCCCCTCAGTCGGATGTGCAGGCGCGGCTCGGTACGCGTCGAGCTCCACGCCGTTGTAGAGGATCTCGTAGCTGCCGCCGATGTAGCGCCGCACCAACTCCGCCGCATCCTTCGAGACAGCGACCGCGTGAGCGATGTTGTTGGCGGCCGGCTTGATCATCGGTCGCAGATATTTGTAGCTGGCGCTCTCGCCTGCTGCATGAAACGTGGCCAGCACGGGCGCTGGGTGCAACAACATGGCGGTCTGGGTGGGGCCAGGCGTGAACGGTTCGTGGAGGTGCAGCACGTCGAACTGTTCGTCGCCCAATGCGCGCATCGTGCGCAGCGAACACGAGGCATCGGGCGCCAGCGGCGCCATCGATCCGTTGGCAAACGTCGGAAGGCTGTTTCCCAGCGGCGTGACGAACGTCGCCGGCGGTGGCCCATCGCAGGGCGCGAGCACCCGTACTTCGATCCCCATCTTCCGCAGCTCACGCGCCAGGCCCATTGCTTGCGCCTGCACACCGCCGGGCACGGACAAGCTGTAGGGGCAGACCATCGCCACCCGCAGCAGCCTGCCGTTGCGTCGCGGCCCATCTATCCCGACTTCAGATTCGGCCACGGCCACGGCCACGAACGCTACCCGACCTGGTTGTACGGTCCAGAAGATGACTGCGACGCGCGCCATGCCAGCTCTGTCGGTGATCGGAACCCCGACGAAGCGCAACACCATCCTCGAACTCGCCATCGAAGCCGAGCGGCGCGGGTTCGCAGGCCTGGCCAGCCCGGGGATTCATGGCAACCTCGCCGTGTGCGGGTCACTGGCGCACCTGACCCACACGATCCCCTTCTGGACGAGCATTCAACCGATCTACCACAGTCATCCGGTCGAGGTCGCCGTCACCGCCGGGCACCTAAACGAGGTCAGCGGCGGACGCTTCCGGCTGGGTCTCGGCGTCAGTCACGAGCCGGCAATGAGCCGCCTCGGGATCCACACCGGCAAGCCCCTGCGCGACATGGCCGATTACCTCACGGCGATTCGAGGTGCGACGCGCCCCGCCGGCGAGCTCCCACCGATCTACCTGGCAACGCTGCGAGACAGGATGCTCGATCTGGCCCTGTCGGAGGCCGATGGCGCGATCTGGGCAAACGCGTCGCGTCGGCACATGCCGACGCAGATCGCCCGCGTCCAGGCGGCCGGTAAGGAAAACTTCTTCCTCGCGAACATGGTCCCAACCGTCATCGACCCAGACCTCGATGCAGCTCGCGCGGTCCATCGCCGGACACTCGCCGGATATCTCACCCTTCCGAACTACCGCAACTATTGGAAGCAAGCCGGCTACGAAGACGAGATGCGTGCGATCGAGGAGGCGATCACCGCCGGAGATCGTGAGAGGGTCGCGACTCTCATGACCGACGAGTGGATCGACGACTGCACCATCAGCGGTTCGCCCGAAACCGTCCGCGACCGTCTCGACGACTGGCTTTCGCTGGGCGTGCTGCCGGTCGCGGTGATGTCGTCCACGACTGGAGGCCAGGCCATGGCGATTGGCGAGCTGTTCGCTGCTTACGCGACCTGAGAGTGCCCGTAGTCTGCTCAGCGGGGAGTGGACTCGAGGAGGATCGCGATGCGAGTGACAGTCGACGCCGAAAAGTGCCACGGTCACCAGATGTGTGCGATCGCGTCACCGCAGGTTTTCGGCAGCGACGAGTACGGTAACGCAGTGGTGTTGCTGGATCCCGTCCCGCCCGATCTCGAGATCACGGCTCGTCGCGCGGAAGCAAACTGCCCGGAGCGGGCGATCACCCTGACCGAGGAGATCTGAGCCATATGGGTATCGACGAATCGCGCATCGACTGGCTGTCCGACTACGACATCTTCGATCCCGATTTCGTCCGCGATCCGTATCCGGCGATGAGCGACATCCGCGAGTCCCCCTGCCCCGTTGCCCACACTGAGCGCTGGGGCGGGTCGTGGATGCCGACCCGCTACGACGATGTGGTCGCCGCCGCGCAGGAGCACGACGTCTTCACCTCGCGCAACATCATCGTCGTCCCACCTCCGATCGGTCAGATGGAGGGACCGTACGCGGGGGTCGCTGCCCCACCGATCACGTCTGATCCACCCGAGCACCACTGGCACCGCCGCACCATCCTTCCGACCTTTGCGCCTCAGGCGGTGGCCAAGTACGAGGACGGCACCCGAGCACTCTGCCACCAGTTGATCGACGGCTTCATCGATACCGGGCAGGCCGACGCTGCAGCCGGTTACGCCCAGCAGATCCCCGTCCGCGTCATCGCGGCGATGCTCGGCGTGCCGCTGGATATGGCCGACGAGTTCACGTCGTGGGTACGCGGCGTGCTCGAGATCGGCCTCACGGATCCGAAGATCCGGGTCGAGAACAGAATGAAGATCCTTGGCTTCTTCCGAGCCCAGCTCGATGATCGCAAGGCCAACCCACGCGACGACGATCTCATCACAGACCTGCTCAACACGCGGGTCGAGGGTGAGCTCGTCTCGGAGGACTACGTGATGGGTGTCTGCAACCTCATGTTGGTTGCCGGCATCGATACGACGTGGTCGGCGATCGGGTCATCGCTGTGGCACCTCGCGCAGCATCCCGAGCACCGCAAACAACTGCGCGAAGAACCCGACATCTGGCCGATGGCGATCGAGGAACTGTTGCGCGCATACTCGCCCGTCACGATGGCGCGCATCGTCGATCACGACACAGAGTTCCAGGGTTGTCCCATGCACGCCGGTGACCGGGTCCTGATGTCTTTTCCCGCGGCAAACCGCGATCCTCGCCAGTTCGACAATCCGGACGATGTGATCCTCGACCGTCAGCACAACCGCCACATCGCTTTCGGTGCGGGCATCCACCGTTGCGCAGGGTCCAATCTTGCACGCCTGGAGCTGCGCGTCGCTCTACAGACCTGGATGGAACGGATACCCGAGTTCGAGCTCGTCGATCCCGCCGATGTGACCTGGGCAGGCGGTCAAGTGCGTGGCCCGCGCCGCTGCATCGTGCGCTTTGCCGGCTAGGTGATGACGAGGTTGGCAACCATGCCCTTTTCGACGTGGCCGACGATGTCGCAATACAACTGGTAGGTACCCGGCGCGAGCTGACCGACATCCAAGGTGAAGCCCTTGCCGGGTATCATATCGCCGCTGATCGGCACACCCCGGACTCCGACGTTGTGAACGATCCCACCTTGGTTGATCGCCCTCAGCCGCACCAGTCCTGCCGGCGCCGTCAGGTCGCCGAGAATGACGTAATCACCAAGAGTCACATCCACGGTCGATCCCGCGAATGGTGTGGTTGTCCCTGTCGAACCGTTTGATCCGCTCTTCGCCACGGCAACCACGATCACTGTCGACGCCAGCACGACCACACCGATCACGGCGAACAGGCGATGCCGCATGCGGGCCTTTCGCTCTTCGTAACGCTGGGCTCGACGCGACAACTGGATCCTGTCGCGCGAGTCGACTGCGGTCTTCGTGGAAGATCCCACCTCGCGCTCCTCTCGCTGATTTCAACGATGATCATGCACCGTGCGCTTGCAGTCTTCCGTGACGATTCGATCCTCACCAGGGCACAAGGTCACAGGTCATCAGAGTGTCTCCGGACACCCCGGGTGCGCTGGAAACACTCGTATGGGCTGGAAACACTCGGGTGTACCGGAAACACTCGGATGGGGTCTGCAGCTCGTTGAGCGCCTTGCGCACCTGTCCGCACGACGCTGGCAGATCCGCCCAGGCGCGACGGACGCGAGTCCGTACCGTGTGTCAACCGCGTTGAGACGACTCCAACTAGCCGGACGAGAACGACTCGAATCTAACAACCTCGTAGACCTCGGGCTCGCCCGACATCTGGATTCCAGCTGCTTCGATGTGTGGCCGCAACTTCTCGCCGAAAGCGGCGAACTGTTCGCGCGACTCCCAGACCTCGCTGACGCGCAGGTTCGCCTCGTCACCAAAACAGACGTGGGTCAAGCATCCAGGAACCGGCCAATTCCCGGACTGTTCTAGCGCGTCGTGAACGGAGTCGTATTGGCTACGCGTCATGTTCGAAGTTGGAAAGCGGACAACGATGCTCATGCTGCCTCCTCAGGCCGTTACCTCGTCATCGACCCTAGCTCTACACAGACTGGTCGTGTGACGTCGAGGGGCACCGCACGATTGCGTGCAGTTCGTTCAACACCCTACGCACCTGGCCCCACGACGCCGGCAGATCGGCCAGCGCGGCGGCGATGCGGGCCCGTTCGCGGAGCAGCTGGTCGCAGGCCTCAAGCACGCGGAACGCTTCGTCGTTCGACAGCGGCGCCATTGCGGCGGATCGACGGATGGCATCGACGTCATGGATGGTCAGCATGACCGCAGTATCGGACATCTGTCGAATCGGTCGATTCCGTTGGCGAAGTTCGTCGCCGATCAGCTCGCCGTGCACATCGCCGAGCCTGGCACCGGAGAGCACGGTCTGATCCTCCACCTGCCCGATGGTCGGCCGATCGGCCGCAACCGCTTCGGGCGCATCTGGAGAGCGGCCAGGAAGACCGCTCGGGCAGAGCACGTCGACTACCACGATTGCAGGCACACGTTCGCCTCGACGCTGCTCTCTGAGGGCGTCAGCGTTCGTGCGGTGGCCGATTGGATAGGTCACGCTTCGCCGATGGTCACGCTCAACACCTACGCGCACATGATGCCCGTCGACGAGGATCGCGGCCGGTCGGTGCTCGACGCGGTGCTCGGCCCGAATTGGCCTGAGTCCATTCTGAGTCCTGGCGTGTCCTCGTAGAACACGAAGCCGCAGGTCAGCCCTCGTACCCCGGGTCGCTCGGCCAGTTGGGCTGGAACAAATGCCATTGCTCCGGGGCGCGGCGGATGAGGAACTCGAGCTCCCTTGCCAATGCCTCTGTCACTCTGGCGATGTCATCGCGCAGACCCTGGCCGCGACGCACGGTCGGCACAGCCGGGCGGACCACCGCGTGATGCCCGTTGTACTTCGAGGTGAAGTAGCAGCCGACCGGCAACAGGACTGCACCCGTGCGCAGCGCGAGGGTCGCCGGGCCTGCGGGAAGCGTGGTGCGCTCACCGAAGAACTCGACCGGGATGCCTGAACGCTCGAGATCGCGATCACAGAGCAGGCACACAGTCTCGTTGGCCCGCAGTGCCTTGAGCACAGCCGGGCCCGCCTTCGGACCGGTCGGCACGACCGTCATCCCCAAGTCCTGGCGCAGGTCGGCAAACCACTCGAACAGCTCGGGAGGGTCGAGGGCTTCGACTACGACCGTCATCTTGAACCCTTGATCCGTCATCCAGCGGCCGGCCCACTCCCACCCACCCAGGTGGGGGAGCGCAAGGATCACCCCGTTGCCGGACTCCAAACCCTGCAGCACCTGTTCCCAACCCTCGATCGTGAATGGCCGTGCGACCGCCGCGTTAGACATCGATGGCAATCGGAAGCTTTCGACGTAGTAGCGGGCGTAGTAGTCGAAGGCCTGCTGCACCGCGACTCGCAATCCTGCGCCGCGCAACATCGGGTTGACACGCTTCAAATGTCGTTCGACCATCTTGCGTCGCGCCGGGCTGGCGAAGCTGGCGCCGAACCCGATCGAGGCGGACGCACCGGCAGCGACCGGTCCTGGCATCAGCCTCGCGGCCAGCGAACCGAGCCGATAGGTGTTGACAGTTGCAGCGCCGGTCAGGCGTTTGCGGAAGTCCGAGAACTCATTGTCGGCCACGATTTCAGATCACAACTGGTGTTCGTTTATGGCCGGCGGCCGGGGCGGGAGATGCGTGTATGTCGTCGCTCTGTGCGAACGACTCGGCGCGTCTGCCGACGGCTGCGGCGCATCTCGATTCGCGCCGCGGTGACGGGCGCAACCGCGGCCTGCTTCCACACTTTGACGAACCGCTGGACGGCCGTCACAGCTGTCAGCACCAGCATCACCCACAGCATTGGGATGAGGAGGATGGGGAACAGCAGGCCGATGCAGAGAGCGATGATTCGCTCCGCACGTTCCATCAGGCCGCCCTTGGCGTCGAGTCCCAGCGACTCGGCCTTGGCGCGCTGATACGAGATGACCGAGCTGAGCCCCATGACCGCAAAGGGCAGGATGGACATGTGCGGCGAATCATGTGAGGCGAGGTACCAGGCGACGGCGCCGAACAGGATTGCGTCAGTCACTCGGTCGACGACGGAATCGAAGTACGCGCCGCGCTGGCTCGACGCATCGGACGCCCTTGCCAAGGCGCCGTCGAAGAGATCGGGAAGGGTGGCCAGGATCACGAGCAGCAGTCCGAGCCTCAGCTCGCCGAACCCGATCGCAACCGCGGCACCGCCGGCGACGACAAGGCCGATGATCGTCAAGTGGTCGGGTGAGAGTCCGGTCTTACGCAACCCATTTCCGATCGGCTTCACCGCTCGATCGATGGGCACACGGAACTTGCCGTCGAACATCGACACCAGCTTACCCGTCGAAACGGCCACGGCCGGTGTGCGTCGACACCAGCGCCGACAGGTGCCACGATGTCTGCATGAGCAGCTCATCCCCCAGCGATCTCGCCACCACCATGCGATCCATCCCGCGACGACTTCGCGAGGCTCTGGGCGACAGTCCCCCCAGCGCGACCGCCGGAATCGTCTCAGAGTTGAACGATCAGATCGCCATAGCCGCCAAATTGATGCACACCGCCCCCGACCCCGGCGCTATCGCCGACGCCGTCGAAGCGGTTCCACCCGACGAATGGGACGAGGCGACGTTGAACTCTCTGCGAAGCACAGCGCTCGACATAGGCCGTCTGTTGCGGGCGATTGCCGCCGTCGCCGAAGGCGACGACGAAGACTACGACTAGTCGTCCTGCCAGTCCTCTTCGGGGTTGTCTTCAGTGAGGTGTTCGACGACTGTTCCGTCCACGGCGTCGACCAGAACGAGTGATCGCTGCCGCGGTGGGTTCTCCGCCGAATACATCAACACCCGCCACGTCGGCTTGCTGCGCAGACCCCGCCACACCTGCTGGGCCGACGCGTGACCGACTGCGAAGCCCACGGCGCCCTGGGCAGCGACCAAGGCCTGCTTCTCGTCGACGTGCATCTTCCACCCTGACGTGTACGACAGCAATCCGACAGCGACGAGCAGGATCGCCGCCCAGAGCATGCCCCGGTTGACCAGCACCGGGTCGTGCCCACGACGCCAGAGCCAGGCAAGCATGCAGAGCCCTGCGACGCCGAAGTAGAGGTACGCCGGCCGACGGCGCCGGCTGTTGTCGGGGAACTGATACGGCCCCACATACTCGGTGGCGTTGAGATCTTCTGGCAGCGCGTCGCGAAGGTCCTCGGTGTCGCTCATGCGCCGCCAATCTACCGGGGCCACACCGCGCGGAGCCTGGCCGCCGTGTCCGAGAGCGCTTCGGGCAGGGTTCTGGTGTTTGCAATGGCGGTCATGAAGTTGCCGTCGCCTATCCAACGCGGTACGACGTGAACGTGCAGGTGCTCGCTGACACTGCCACCAGCCGGACGGCCGAGGTTGATGCCGACGTTGACGCCACCCGGTTGATACGCAGCCTTCACCGCTCGCACCGCGTCGGTGACCGTCGACCACAGCTGGCTCGCCTCGTCAGGCTCGAGATCGTCCAGCTCGGCGATCTGCCGGTACGGCATCACCAACGTGTGGCCGGTCGCATATGGGAACGCGTTGAGGATGGCGAAGACCTTGTCGCCGCGGTGGACGATGTTGCACTCCTCGTCGCTCAGACCGGACTGGAGGAGCTCCGTGAAGACGCTGTCCTCATCGTCGTGCACCGAAATGGAACCGACGTACGCGGCCCGCCAACCGTTCCACAACCGCTCGTAAGTGTCCACATGGCGAAATTACTCGGATCTACTCGGTGTGGCGCGGCTACTGTCATCTGCGTCCGTTCGAGAGGCGCCGCAGGCGCGGAAAGGGGGAAGGTCATGAACACCATTGCCTTCGACCTCCGCGCAACCGCCACCACGTAGGCACCGAACGGATCGGTGCCAAGAGCACCGAGGAGTTCACCCGTGACCACACGAACACGTCGTCGCTTCGACGACGACGATTACCA
>JANPGV010000282.1:0-1792 GCA_031424145.1 Ilumatobacteraceae bacterium | reverse complement strand
GCCGATGATGCGTGCTCACCTCGATCGAAGACCGCCGTTCGCTCCCAATCTCCACTCAGGTGCGCCATGGCTCGGCGACACAGCCGACCGCGCGGCCGACCCGGCGTCGGCCAACCCATGGCTGGCGCGCCCCGACGGCCTGTGCCCGTCCTACGCACCGGTCAAAACCTTCAACGTCGTGGCTGTCCAGACGCCTGTGGACGTCACGACGCGCAAGACCGACGCGCAGGGTCTGCTGTTCACACTGGCGGAGAACAAGGACAAGTTGCTCGCCGGCCAGTTGAAGAAGGAACCGTTGGCGATACGTATGAACGTCGGCGACTGCGGAGCCGTAACCCTGACTTCGGAGGAGACCGACGAAGCATCGTTCGGTGGTTTCGCGAAAGTTGAGATGCACATCCACCACGTGCAGTTCGATCCACAGGGCTCAGATGGCACCTCGATCGGTTACAGCTTCGAGCACTCGATCCGGCCGTACAAGGTGGAAGACACCAAGTTGGCCGTAACTGCGGCCCAGGGAGCGACGTCGATCACGCTCAGTCGCATCGACCCGAAGTATCGCCCGGGTGTCGCGTTCGGTGTCGGTCTCGGAAAGGACAGCATCGAAGAAGCAACGATCGTGTCGGTCGATGCCACGACCAACACGATCGTCCTCGACCGACCGCTGGCCAACGACCACGCCGCGGGCGAAGGTGCCGGCATCGAGTTCATCCGCTACCGGTGGTATGCCGACGCCCTGCTCGACAACATCTTCTGGCATGACCACGTCGACGGCATCCACGGCTGGGGTCACGGCGGGGTCGGCATGCTCATCATCGAGCCGAAGGGCTCGACGTACCACGACCCAACCACGGGCGCGGAAGTGCGGTCCGGCACGGTCGTCGACATCCACTCGCACCCGGACTCGCATGGCATGGTCCATCCGATGGCCAAGGGGCTCGTCGAGGGCAGCTTCCGGGAGATGGTCATCTGGACATTGGACGACAACCCGGTCACGGATTCGACGATCAACCTGCATGCTGCACCGTTCAGTGATCGCGGCACCGATCCTTCGTTGGTGCTCAGCTCGAACAAGTACGGAGACCCGGGAACTCCGCTCTTGCGTGCCTATCCCGGCGACCCCGTGGTGATCAGAGCGATCCATGTTGGTCCCACCATCGACAGCTTCCGCATCGACGGTCACCACTTCTACGTCGAAAAGCGCAGCACGCTCAATGGCATGATGAACAGCCGCGTCACCGACACCATTCACAGTGGCGTGTCCGAGCGCTACACGTTGATACTCGATGGTGGCGCCGGCGGCGTCAGCAAGCAACCGGGCGACTACCTGTACCACAACGGCATCGCTCGGCGGTTCAAGCAGGGGGCGTGGGGCATCATGCGCGTGCTTCCGCAGGGCTCTCCATCGCTGCAACCTCTTCCCGACTACGCGCCACCGGCCGGTACCTACGCACCACCGGTCGTCACCAACGATCGCCCGCCGGCGACGGTCGACGCGGGCAGTCCGTGCCCGGCCGATGCAACGCAAAGGGCTGTGGCGATCAGCGCGGTCGATGTGCCCAACAGCGTTCAGGGCACCTCCGGTAGCGGAGGCACGAGCACCAGTGTCACCGGTACGATCACGGCTGCGTACGTGATGACGTCGAACGCTGCGGCTGCCATGGCCAAGGGTGTGACGGAGCCGTTGGTCGTGCACATCAACGCCGGCGACTGCCTGACCGTCAACTTCACCAACCAGCGCGCCATAGCGCGGGCAAGCTTCGCCGTCGGAGAGCTCGACAAGTCAGCGTCC
>JANPGV010000281.1:0-11646 GCA_031424145.1 Ilumatobacteraceae bacterium | reverse complement strand
CGTGCGACGTAAGTCGGCCAGGACCCGGTCCGGTAGCTCGACCGGTATTCCCCAATCGATCACCGGGCGGCCATTGGGGTGGGGGTGGGTGTGATCGACCACGACAACGATCTCCGGTCGTCCCAGGCGTGCCCCGTTGCCGTCGAGCAACGCCAAGATCGCGTGAGCGCGTAGGAACGATTGTTTCTCCAACAGTCGATCGGACAGTTCACCGGTTGGGTGTCGTGGAACAGTGCTTCGACGGTGGCGTCGAGCCGGTTCTCCAAACGGACCATCGTTTCTGGGTCCCAGGTCGCTGACCAGCGACCCATCCCCGACTCGCGATCGACCCACGACTGGAACCTGACCGCCCGCCGTTGCCGCTCCAACCTGTCCAACCCGTCACCGTCACGCTCCAGCCGTCTTGCTTCGGCACGCACCGTGCGAGCGAACTCATCCGCGGTGACATGCTCGGCGACCAGCACCAGTGACGGGGCGAGATCGATCAACTCCTGTCGTGCCGGCGGCGGCAACTGGGCCATCACGCGTGTCAACACATCAACATGGGCGCCCGACACCCGCCCGGCTTCGAGCGATGTCGCCAGTGAGGGGATCTGCCCGGTTGTCTCGGCACGATGCAAGAGTCGTTCACCATCGCGCAAAGTCGTCCCGCCCGGCCTCGGCCAGCGACTTCTCCGGGAACGACGACACCTCAGCGACCAACCGGGCCAACAACACCTCGCGCCCGTCGACCCACGATCTCAACCGGCGCAACTCGCCAACCGCAGCCTGCAACACAACCCAATCAGCACAGCCAGCATCGACCGCCGCCACCCGCCCCACCAGCTCATGGACCTCGCTGACCTCCATCCCACCCATCATCGCAAAGCGGTGCTACACGGTAGGTTGCGGCGATGAGCGTCGACCTCGCGCTACTGCGGGCTATCGCAGTTGGTGCAACCAAGGGTCAGCAGACGAGACGTCCAACATGAAGCTCCGACCTCGATCCTCGCGGGCGGAGGCGGATTGGACCGACGCAAATGTCCACGATCCGGGCATCACATTGCTGGAGCTGCTCGTGTTTGCCGTCGAGGGACTCATCGCAGTTGGCGTGGTCATCAAGTGGCGACGTCGCTGCAGGCTCGACGGCGCGAAGTCCGGCTGAACAACGGAACCTTCAGGCTGCGGACATGCTGAGCCTGTTGAAAGCGACAAAGTTCGTGATCACTTGTCGGGGCGACGTCTCGGGATCGGTGGGCGCAGGGGCGGCGGCGGTGGCGGTGCAAGGCGACCGACCGCTCGCAGGGCCGTAGAGCCGGCTGCCGTCGCTTTGCCCGTTGCCCGGCGCACGACGTCCACGCTCAGACGCGTGGGATCGGCGCCCGCGCCGACGGCGTCGAGGAGCCGCCGGATCTCCCGCTCGGTATCGCGCGCACGTTTCCGGCCGGTCAAGGCAACGCCGACCCCGGCCACGATGGCGGCGGGCATGGCCAGCAGCACCACGGGCGTCGCCGCGACCGCGGCCACGACGACTCCGGTCACGCCGCCGACGGCAACGACAGTGCCACCGCTGCCGGCAAATCGCCGGTTGGTCGATCGGTCGATCATGATCCGGACCATCGATGAGCCGCGTCCGGTATCGCGGGCCGTTGCGCTGACTCGTTCGAAGTCGCCGAGCTTGCCCTCGCCGGTCGCGTTGCGAATGGTCCGCACGGTGACGCCAACGAGGCCAGAGCGTTTGCTCCACTCGCCGTGTCCTGAACGCAGCACATCACGCCGAAGGTGATGGCCATCGACCAACCATGCATCGACTCTCGCCAGCGCGTCTTCGGCGGGCACGTCGATCTCCTCATCGGCATACACCTGCGACGGGCCCAGTATGCGGTCGCCGAAACGCTCGAGGGGTAGAGGCCCGAGCCGTTCGACCGCGATCGAACGACGCACCGCATCGACGGACAATCCGACCTCTTCTGCAGCGGCGATCAGCGAGGCTTCGGCGATGGTGCCTGCCGCATCTTGCACGTCGCCGGTGCGTTCGAAATCACCGGCACGGCGGAGAATGCGAGCCACGACATTCGCGTCGAGCGGTGCTTGATCCGTCATCGACCACCGAGCTTATTGGACACCGGTCGCGCTCCGAGCGGCGCTCGTCCCGGTCAGATAGCGGGCTGTGTGCCGTGCCAACAGCAAGTAGATGACGCTGCACACCCGTACTCACTCGATGACCGCCTGACCCCCGTCGACAGGGATCGCCGCTGCATTGATGTACCACGCGTCATCCGACGCGAGGAACATAGCGAGCTTGACGATGTCGTCTGCGTCGCCAACGCGCCCCAGTGGATTGGCTTCCCCGAGCTTGCTGCCGGGCGAGTCAGAAATGGCGAAGAGGAACTCCGTGGAAGGCGTTCGGATCAGACCCGGCAGGATCGCGTTGGCCCGGATCCGATGGGGCCCGCCGGCCGCTGCCAGGTGGTAGGTCAGGGACAGCACGCCGCCCTTGGCGGCTCCGTGGGCAGCCTGTTGGAAGAACGCGGCGCCGCGGATCGCCGCAATGGAGGCGATGTTGATGATGCTGCCACCGCCGCGGGCGACCAGGTGCGGCCATGCGACCTTGCATGCGTAGAAGACCAGATCGAGCTCGTTGCGGATACCGGCGTGCCAGTCGTCGACCGTCAGATCGTCCCACGGGCCGACCACCGGAAGCGACGCGTTGTTGTACAACACGTCGACCCCGCCGAACGTCGTCGCTGCGTCGTCGACCCAACGCTGCGTGTCTTCGTACGAGGAGAGGTCCACCGGCGCGCTCGCGGTCATTGCACCGCCGGCGTCCGTGACCAATCGAACCGTTTCTGCCGACGTATCCGGGTTCAGGTCGCAACCAACGACCGTGGCACCAGCAGCCGCGAATCGCAGCGCTGCTACGCGACCCATGCCCACACCCGTTCCCGTGATCAGGACAACCTTGCCGTCCAGGCGTGTCATCAAGAGACTGCAGCGGAGCGTAGTTGCGAGGCAACCACGGTGCTGAACAGCTCATGGCTGGCCTCGAGCTTGTCGTGATCACGCTCACTGAACGCCACGAGCAGGTGACCGGCACCGATCACCTGGCACTGCTCGATCAGCTGATCGGCAACCTGCTGCGCAGTTCCACTGACGAACTCTTCGTCGCTGAGTGCGGCGATCGTTTCGTCGGGCCGGTCGAGCAACGCCGCCCAAGGTGGCAGCGGACCGGCACTCGCGTGCAGCACGTCGAGCAAGGCGCGCTTGGCACTGTTGACCGCGTCGCGTTGCTGCGATGGCTTGTCGACGAAGGTCACCATGCGTCGCACTGCGATCTGCTCGGGTCCGTGCTCATGACCGGCGTCTTTTGCGCCCTGCCGATACGCATCGAACACGACCGCGATCTCCTTGGCGGACAGAAAGCCGCCGCACGCCTTCCACCCGCGTGCGCCGGCGCGCTCTGCGGACGCAGCCGACCTCACGGCGGTCCAAACAGGCGGTGATGGTTGCTGGAGGCACCGCGGCAGGATCTCGAGGTTGTCGAAGTTCCAGTGTTCACCGTGATGCGAGATCACCGGACTGTGCAATGCGGCCTCGAGCACGTCGATGATCTCGCTGTGGCGACCGGTGGCGACATCTCCAGTGATCCCGACCACTGCCAGCTCGGGCGGAATACCACTGACGATCCCAATCTCGAGACGACCGTCGGTCAGGTGATCCAGCATGGCGATCTCCTCGACTATCCGCCATGGCGTCGTGTAGGGGGTCACCGATCCGAGGACGCCGAGGCGCAGGCGCGAGGTGCGCGCCGCCACGTGCGAGATCAACAGGTTGGGGGACGGGCTGTACGCAGCACCGAAGTGGTGCTCGCTGAAGAAGATGCCCTCGAAGTTCCGTGAGTCGGCCCGTGTCCACAGGTCGACGTACCACCGGTAGTGCTCGTGAACGGCCTGAGGATCTGTTCGCTTTTCTGGCTCGAGTGGTTGGTGGAAGAACTCGAACAGCCACGGTTTGATCACTGCGCTACTCCCGACTGCTCAGGCCCGAACGCGTTCGATGGCATCGAACAGATCGGCACCGGTAAGTGGGCCGATGATATGTCCTTCGCCGGCGATGACGTGCAACTCGACGGTGTACCCGAATCCCTTCAACGTCTTCTCCGTCAACTCGCTCGGCGTGCGCCACCCGCTGTCTTCGCCGCCCACGAACATGCTGACACCGATGTCTTTCAGCTTCGACAGGTTTGGGTCGTCGCCACCACCCTCCGAGTACCCAGGGAAGACCACCAGTGAGCGAAATCGCTCGGGGTATGAGAGCGCAGCCTTGAATGCCGAGAGACCTCCGTTGCTGACGCCGGCGAGGTCGAACCGGCCACCCTCCGGCGGGTAGTCCTTGGCAATGGCGTCCAGTAGCTCGGGAACGAGACGCGCCGACTTGTCGGAGTAGAACAAGCCCGTCGACGGCGCCGCAGGCGAAGCAACGACCCATCCACGGGCCAGCGCCTCGTCGTGCCATTTGGTCTCGACGATCCGCCGCGTCAGGTCGAGGTCTTGACCGCCGGGAGGAAACGTGAACAAGACATTCCCGGCTTGGCCGGCGACACGACCTCGCGGGACCAGCAGCACGTAGTCGATCACCGTTCCATCGGCTGAGGTGAACGTGCGGCCCAGTAGATCTGCACTGGCCGTGTCGCCCGTCGTCGCAGAAGCCTCTGTACCGTTGACCACGGTGACAGGAGTTGTCGCCTGCGAAGAGGACGCCTTGTTGTCGCTACCGCAAGAACCGACGAACACGGCAACGACGACGACGACGACGGAACTACGCATCAGACGCCACGCGTTCATGGAGAGCATTCTGGCGCATCCCCGACCGGACCGTCGGTGCGGTCAACCATCCCGTGGTTGCCAAAGCGCAGGATCGCCAGCGAGAGCCCTCCCGCCATCACCGCTGCCAGCAATATCGCCAACGTCGCGATCGATCGACGCATCGGATCGGAGAAGGCCAGGCCGGCGATGAAGAGGGCAACGGTGAAGCCCATTCCGGCGGAGGTAGCGACTCCGATCAACTTGCGCTGAGGCTCGCCCGTAGCATCGGCAAGACGGGCCCGTACGAGCGATTTCGTCGTCAGCACGATGCCTACCGGCTTGCCGACCACACGCCCGACGACGATGGCCCAGGTGATCGGTGAACGAATGGCCGCATGCATCAGGTTGGTGGTGAACGTGAGACCAGTGTTGGCCAGTGCGAACAGCGGCACGATCACGAAACTCGACCAAGGGTGCAGGAAGTGCTCCAGTCGTTCGACCACTGCAACCGCTCTGCTGCTTGCCGCCTCGCCGAACGGTGCCAGCAATCCCATCGCGACACCGGCCAGCGTCGGGCTGACACCGCCGGCGTGCAGGGTCAACCACAGAAGACCACCCAGCGCGAGGTACACCCAGAGCCCGTGCACACCAGCCCTGCGCGCGATCCAAGCCATACCAAAGACAGCGATCGCTACTGCAAGCCATCCCAATGCGATGTCGGTCGAATACGCGGCGGCGATGATCAGCAACGCGCCGACGTCGTCGACAACGGCAACTGCGAGCAGGAAGACACGCATCGAGGGGCTCACCCGGCTTCCCGCAATCGACAGCACACCCACCGCCAGCGCGATATCGGTGGCGATGACGATGGCCCAGCCGCGGGGCGCGCTGCTGCCGGCGATTCCGAGGTAGATGAGCGCCGGTACGGCCATACCGCCGATCGCCGCGGCGACGGGCAGCAACGCAGCACGTCTGCCGGCCAGGCGGCCACCGACCAGCTCGCGCCAGATCTCCAAGCCCACGACGAAGAAGAAGATCGTGATGAGCCCCTCGTTCACCCATTCACGGAGCAGCATGTGCAACGTGTGATGGTCGATCGTGATCGATGTCGAGGTGGTCCACACCCGTTCATAGGACGAAGACCAAGGCGAATTGGCCCAGATCAGAGCTACCACAGCAGCGACGACCAACAGGATTCCGCTCGCACCCTCGGTGCGCAAGAATTCGCGCAATGCCGAACCTGCGGAGGGTGCTGACTGCCTGACGCGCGCCACGCGTCACGGTACATGACGACAGGCTCAGGATGTGGCGTAGCAACGTGCCGCGCCTAGGGTTGGGTCGTGGCGATCAGCGAACGCATGCCAGACGCGCGTCCTGAGCATTCGCAACCGGCATCGCTCGGAGTACGGGCGACCTTGCTGACCATCGTCATCTTCTTCGGTGGGAGCCTGCCCGCGTACAAGCTGGCCAGCGAGAGCTTCGGCCCGGCGACGACCAACCTGATTCGCTTCGCGCTCGCTGCAGTCATGCTGACGATCGTTGCCCGACGCCGCTTGCCATCGGCTCGAGCGCACATGCGCCAACTCATCCTCATCGGGATGTTCGGCATCGGGCTGATGGCTCTGTTCATGGGCATCGGTGTCGATCGTGGTTCGGCCACCATCGGCTCGATCATCGTCGGTCTCGAACCCATCGGCGTCGCGCTCGCGGGCGTGCTCCTTGTCGGCGACGCGCCGTCGCGTCGATCTATCGTCGCCTTGATCATCGGCTTCACCGGCGCGATGGTCGCCTCAGGTGTCTTCACCGAGCACTCCGGGCCGTCGCCAGTGGTGCCGATCATCCTCCTGCTCGGCACAGTGGTGACCTTCTCCATCTACACAGCATTCGTTCGTCGCGTGAGCCGCGGCGTCGATCCCCTCGCGGTCGCTGCCGTCACCCAGGTCGGTGCGTTGATCTTGGTGATCCCGGCATGCCTCCTCGATGTGTTCGACGGCGGGATGCTGCGTGGTGAATCGATCACCCCGAAGGCTTTCGGCGCCGTGATCTTCCTCGGTATCGGGTCAGGCATCGCCTACCTCCTGCTGTGCCTGGTCCTGGCCAACCAACCGTCCAACCGGGTCGCCGTCACCATGTTCCTGACTCCGGTGTTCGGTGTGATCTTCTCGTGGCTGGTTGTCGGCGAACACCTGCACGCGCGCGACGCGGTCGGTGCAGCACTCGTGCTGCTCGCCGTGTGGATCAGCGAACGTAGATTGTCCGCCTAGCCGAAAGACCGTACCGATGATCCTGCACCAGGTCGCCCAACACGCCGACGATTTGGAGCGCGCGATCGCGTTCTACACCCGCCTGTTGGGTGAGCCACCGATAGCAACGTTCGACCCGCCCGGCTTGGCATTCTTCCGCCTCGGCGAGACCCGCCTGCTGATCGAGCGAGGCGCTCCGAGTGCGCTGATCTACCTCCGTGTCGACGACGTCCGGGCCACGGTCGAGCAGCTTCGTGCCGATGGCTTTGCGATTGCAAGTGAGCCACATGTGATCTTCAACGACGAGACCGGGATGTTCGGTCCCGCCGGTGCCGAGGAGTGGATGGCGTTCCTCACCGACAGCGAGGGCAACATCGTCGGTCTGGCCAGCCAGAACATGCCGAACGATGCGCCGGCGGGAGACGGCTAGCCGGGCATCGCGGTTTTGATGCGGAGGAGAGCTTCGTCGACGTCCTCGACGGTCGTCTGGAAGCTGGTGACCAGCCGGATCGTGTCTCTGCTCATGCGATAGAACAGCAGCGCCGCATCGGCCATTCGATCAATGGCACCCGGGTCGAGTCGGACGAACAGCATGTTGACGTCGGGATCGTTGAGCAACTCGCCGCCGAGCCCGCACAGCCCATCGGCAAGACGCGACATTGCCGAGTTCGAGCGCCTGGCGAGGTTCAGCCACAGATCGCCAGTCAGATACCGCGTGAGTTGGACCGACTGAAACCGCATCTTCGATGCAACGTGTCCGGCGCGCTTGACGCGGTAGACGAGCTGTTCGGAGATCGCCGGGTCGAAGCAGACGATTGCATCAGTGCTGAGAACACCGTTCTTCGTCGCCCCGAGCGAAAATGCGTCGATTCCGGCGCGCCACGTCAGATCGGCGGGACTGCAGTTCAGGGCGGCGATTGCGTTGGCAATGCGTGCTCCGTCGAGGTGGGCGCGAAGATGCCGTTCACGGGCGACCGCGGTCAACTCGCGGATCTGCTGCGTGGTGTAGAGGGTGCCGTGATCGCTGGGAACGGTCAACGACAGCACGGAGGGCTGGGAGTGATGTGGGTCGCCCCAACGAGTCGCGTCGAAGGCATCGCGGACGACTTCAGCAGTCAGCCGGAAGTCGTCGCCACCCAGGCCTTGCATGACGGCCCCACCGCCGAACATCGACGTCGCCCCGCACTCGCTGCGCAGGACGTGCGCCGTTTGATGGCACAGCACCGAACCCCACGGCGGGCAGAGTGCCGACAATGCCAGCGAGTTGGCGGCCGTTCCACTGATCACCGGGAAGACCTCGGCGTCCGGATGCTCGAAGACCTGGCGAACCTTGTCGCGCAGCTCTGACGTCCATTCGTCGGCGCCATAGGCCAGCGCCGAACCGGTGTTGGCCGCGGTGATGGCCGACATGATCTCGGGGGCCACGCCGGCGGCGTTATCGCTGCGAAGCTCGATGTGAGAATTCATTCGTTCGTTCTAGCGTGTGCGGATGACCGATGAGGCGTTGTTGCGGATCGTCTCGGATCATGCCGGCGAAAAGCAGACGTTCGCCGACCCGCCGACAGCGTTGACCGGTGGGTTCTGGGCGAAGATCTACAGCTTCGAGTTAGATCATCCACCACCGGATCTCGCCGGGCGTTTGGTGCTGCGCGTGATGCCGAAGGGCGACGCGGCGATGCGCGAGACCATCGTCCAGCGCGTCATTGCCGAGCAGGGGTACCCCACACCGCGGGTCGTGCTCGATGGCTTCGACACTGAGCTGGGCGGGGCGTTCATCGTGATGGAGCGAGCCGAGGGTGAAGCGCCGTTGGGCAGCCTCGATATCGGCCGTGCTCTACTCCGCTTGCCGAAGACGATCCGTGGTGTGGCCCGACAACTCAGCGTTGCTGCAGCGCAACTGCATGAGCTCGATCCGCAGCCGATCAGGGAACAGTTCGAGAGGGCTGGAATCGACAACGGCTCACTCGGTGTCGAAGCGAGACTCGACGAGATCCGTATCGCCGCGGACGCGGGGTTCAGCGGATTCGAAGAATTGCTGGCCTGGCTCGACCAGCGCCGCCCCGCACTGACACCGGAGGTCGTCTGTCACGGCGACATTCATCCCTTCAACATGCTCGTGACCGAAGACGAATCGTTCAGCGTGCTGGACTGGACGAACGCCAATCTCTGCCGGCGCGAGTACGACGTCGGCTTCACCGCGGCACTTCTGCATTGTGCGCCCCTGCCGGTTCCGCGCTTCGCCCGGCGCCCGGTCGGGGCAATCACTGCGTCGCTGGCGCGTCGTTTCATCGACGCCTACCGCCGAATGGCGCCTGTCAACCTCGACGTCGTCGAGTGGTTCGAGACGCTGCAATACAGTCGCTGCTTGGCCGCCGTGGCCACCGCAGCATTGGTCGATGACGGCATCGTCGGGCCGGGCCATCCGTTTCGCGTTTCTGAGCCGGCCATGATCCGTCAGGTGGACATGATCACCGGCGTGACGATTGCGCTTCCCCAGCCCTAGCGGTGCAGCGCCTTGCGCAGGTGGGCGGCGACGTCGGCAACGAGGCGACGCCCACCCTCGAGCACGCCGGTCATGTTGGCGGCGCCGTGAATCAGACCGTCGTAGCGCTTGCTCTCGACATGCACCCCCTTGGCGCGCAGTGCGTCGGCATACGCCTCGCCCTCGTCGCGAAGCGGGTCGTACTCGCACGTCGCGATGAAGCAATCGGGCAGGCCCGAGAGATCTGCGTGCAGCAACGGTGATGCCATGGTTTCGCTGCGCTCGGTCTCGGTGATGTAGTGGTTCATGAACCAATGCATCCCGTCGGTCTCGAGGAAATATCCCGAGGCATTCTCATCGAGTGATCCGCCCTTGCGGGTCATGTCGACGGCCGGGTAGATCAGCGCGGCGTAGCTGATGGTCGGGCCGCCCCCGTCGCGTGCCATCTGCGACACGACAGCGCTGAGGTTTCCGCCCGCGCTGTCGCCACACACGGCGAGCCGGCCGGCATCAGCGCCCAGCGAAGCAGCGTTGTCGGCAACCCACTTCGTCGCCGCGAAGCAGTCGTGAGCAGCGGTTGGGTACCGGTGCTCGGGAGCCATGCGGTAGTCGACCGACACCACAACGGCTTCCGCATCGCGGCAGATCTCACGGGCCAGGTTGTCGTGCGTATCCAGGCTGCAGATCACCCAGCCGCCGCCGTGGAAGAACATCACGACCGGGTGTGGGCCGGAGCCCGGCGGCGAATAGACACGCGCACCGATCTCGGCGCCGTCTACAGGGATGGTGATGTCGCGAACGGAACCAACCTCGATCGGTTCGCCCGACATCGCCTTCATCTCTTCGGACACTGCGCGGGCATCTTCTACCGAGAGCTCGTGTATCGGCGGGCCGCCCATCGCTGCAAACTCGTTCAGCAAACCCTGGACCTGTGGATCAAGCGGCATCTCTGGCCTCCTTGTATCGGCATTGAAGGTGTGTCATCTGCGTAGTCGCGCCAACTCCAGGTCGACGACTGCGCGACCGTCGACTCCGGTCAGGATGCGAACAGGTCGCCGAGCGCTCCACTCCGTCTCGTGGTCGCTGACGTGTTCCGCGGGCTGCGTCTTGCCGCGGCAGAAGCTGTTGCCGCAATCGACTCGAATCGGGAACTCCACCCATGTGTACAGCTCAGGCGCCAACAGGTAGCTGATCGTCGAGGAATCGTGCACGTGGATGCCGTCGAGACCGAGACGACCCCGGTAGAAGTTCTCGTAGAACGGGACGATGGCTGCAAGGTGTTGCGCCCTGGCATTGGTGAACGACGCGAACTGGGCCACGTCGGACGAAGACATCACCGTCTGCTCCGTCACATCGAGCCCGGCCATCACGATCTGGCAATCTGCGCCGAACACGATGTCAGCCGCCTCGGGGTCGTTGAGGATGTTGGCTTCAGCCGCTGGGGAGGCGTTGCCGCCGACAAATGCGTTGCCACCCATCAGCACGATCCCGGCCAGCTGGGAACTGAACTCAGGATCCAGCTGCATGGCCGTAGCGATGTTGGTCAGAGGTCCGACCGCCACAAGGGTGATCTCGCCGGGGGACTCGTGCACCGTCTTGACCATGAACTGTGCAGCGTCGATCGGCAGTGCCGAAGTGGTCGGCGGGGGCAGGAAGACCTCGCCTTGGCCGTCGGATCCGTGAACGAAGGCGACAGCACCTCGATAGGGCATGGCCAGTGGCTCGTCGACTCCGCGGGCCACGGGAATGTCGGTCCGCCCGGCGATCTCCAGCAACTTCAGCGCGTTTTCGGTGCACACCGAGGTCTCGGCGTTCCCGAAGACGGTGGTGAGACCGACAACGTCGAGCTCGGGAGAGGCGAGCGCGTAGAAGATCGCCATGGCATCGTCGATGCCCGGATCGGTGTCGATGATGATCTTGCGAGGTGAGGTATTCATAAGGTCTCACGAACCTGGCGCACGCCGGCGACGAGGTTGGTCATCTTCTGGCGAGCCAGGGTGCGGTGCACGTAGCGCAACCCGCAGTCCGTCGTCAGGAACAACTTCTCGGCCGGCACATGGTCGAGGCATTTGCGCACGCGCTCGGCGACATCGTCTGGCGTCTCGCAGTAGTGGGTGCGTATGTCGATGATGCCGGC
>JANPGV010000280.1:0-2596 GCA_031424145.1 Ilumatobacteraceae bacterium | reverse complement strand
CGGTTGCTGGTCGAGCATCTTGTTGAGGTTGGCCGCGAACTGGTTCATCAGCTTCTTGCTGACATCGCCCATGATTCCTCTCCCGAACTGGGCGACCTTGCCGGTGATGTGCAGGTCGGTCTCGACGAACACCTTCGCGGTCTTGTCATCGACCGGCTCCGCCCTGGCGGTGATCAAGGCACTTGCATTGCCCTTGCCAGTGGTGTCGCGGCCCTCACCCTTCAGAACTGCACGATGGTTCTCGTCGTCGCGCTCCACGAAACTCGCCTGGCCCTTGAACGCGGTCGAGATGGCGCCGAGCTTGACCTTGACCACACCTCGGAAGACGTCACCCTCGATCTCTTCGAGCGTCGCACCCGGCATGCATGGCGCGATTCGCTCGACGTCGGTAAGCACTTTCCACGTCTCGTCAATTGGGCGATTCACCGTGAATTCGTTCAGAAGTTTGTCCATGACCTGAGGTCCTCCAACGTGTCGATGTCAGCCGCTGAGCCTTCGCACGCTACTTCATCGACCCAATTCGGGTGAAGGCGCATCACGGGCCTCGCGCCCTCGTCACCATCGGTCGGAAGGTGTGGCCACACCGCGTTGGTCAATCGCACCGGGTTGGGGCCGCGCACGCCGCCGTAGGTGGCTACCACGATTGGGGCGGTGGTGGGCGCGCCGGCGACGGCGCGCCACGCCGAGGCGGGGATGAACGGCTGATCGGCAAGGCCGACGACGACGGCGTCACTCCCGTGCTCGGCGGCCGCGGCAAGCGCGAGTTGCAACGAGCCCGCCTGGCCCTCATTCCATCGCGAGTTGTGAACCGTGGTGATACGTGGATCTTCGATGTCGAGAGGGACTGCACCGGTTACGACCACGACGCGGTCGAACGTCGCCGCGAGGAGATTGTCGAGCGATCGCCGAAACACCGGCACGCCATCGATCGTGGCCAGCAGCTTGTGGGTCGTTCCGGCAAACCGGGAGCCACCGCCGGCGGCGAGGAGCACGGCAGTTGTCGTCACCCGAACAGCTTATGGGTGGCCAATCGCACAGAAATCGCAAGAAAATTCCAACGGCATTTGCCCTGCTAACGATGCTCGGCGGGTGGCTTTTCATTACGAACGTATTACGGCTGACTTGAGTGTTGCAGTTTTGTGACGATAACTTGTCATCTGTTACAGGATCATGGCGGCATCGTTAGCCGGCTGGCTTCCATCTGCAGTAGAAGCGAATGCGCCAAATTTCGGGCGCTTTCGCCGATCGTCGGGGAGATCTTCCCTGGCAAACGACCGAAGCATCTGCCCGAGGCGGAACGGTGCAATAGCCATACGACAGGGGACAAGTCAGATGACGATCCGTCAAAGGTTCGCAACATTAGTTTTTGCATGCTCGATACTCGGAGGCGGATTCGCTGCGATGGGTGCCGGTTCGGCCGGCGCAGCGCAATACCCGACGGTCGCTGTCGCCGCGACCATGGACTCGGTGTCCACGTCGGCCGGCGCAGCGCTGGCAACGATCGGGACCGACAGCTTCGGCGTCCGCCTGGCGAATGCCGCGAACTCCGTCGCCGCCAGCATCGGGATCGATGCGGGCACTCTGCACGGGGCCTGGCTCGCCGCTGACAAGCCTCACCAGATCGCTCTGCTCTCGGCGCTGACCCAGGTCGGCGTGCCCTACCAACGCAACGCCAGCAAGCCGGGGATCGCGTTCGACTGCTCCGGGCTGACCTCGTTTGCGTGGTCGCAGGCCGGCGTGGCCATTGCCCATCAAAGCGGTAGCCAGATCAAGGCCGCCGCCCCGCGCGATCCTCTCACTGCCCAAGCCGGCGATCTTGTCTACTACCCCGGTCACGTGATGATGTGGCTCGGTGTCGACAACCTCATCGTGCACGCCATCGGTCACGGTCGTTACGTCGAGGTCGACACCATCTCCAGTCGCCGTGTCAGCCGCGCCAAGTTCGGCAACCCGATCGGCTGATCGCTCAGCCGTGGATCGGACCGCTCGAGCGACGAAGTGATGGGGTTTCCCGGCCGGTTCGCTTGGCGATGATCTCGGCACAGATCGAGATGGCTGTTTCCTCCGGCGTGCGCGCGCCGATGTCGAGACCGATGGGTGACATCAGGCGATCGATCTGCTCCGGCTGATCGACTCCGGCCTCGGCCAGTCGCTGCATCCGCTTCTCGTGGGTCTTGCGGCTGCCCATCACCCCGATGTAACCGACGTTGGTGCCGAGCGCACCCTGAACCGCGGGAACATCGAACTTCGGGTCGTGGGTGAGGATGCACACCGAGTCGCGTTGGGTCAGCGTCGGGCCTCGCTCTGCAAACACCGGCCCGGGCCAGGACACCACGACTTCGTCCGCCATCGGGAACCGGCGGCGAGTAGCGAACACTTCGCGGGCGTCGATGACCGTCACCCGGTAGCCGAGGACCTTGGCAACCTTCGCCAACGCCGCAGTGAAGTCGACTGCTCCGAAGATCCACATCTGCGGCGGTGGCGCCCAGGTCTCGACAAAGATCCTGACCGTCGGCGTGTCGACGAGATCCTCCGGCGTCGTCTGGCCCTCCGGTCCGTAGTTGCGGATGCCGCTGCGCCCAGCTTCCAACTCGGC
>JANPGV010000279.1:0-27426 GCA_031424145.1 Ilumatobacteraceae bacterium | reverse complement strand
TTCGTCGGCGGCGACGCAACCGCCATCGCCGCCGCGCTGGGCGAGCACGGCGCGACCAAGGTCTATGCAACCGGCGACCTCGGCGGGAAGCTTCCCGGAGTCGCCGTGTCCGCGGCGATGAAGGCCGTCATCGACGGCGGCGACTCGCCCGATCTGATCATGTTCCCCCAGAACTACGAGGGCCGTGACGTGATGGCGCGCCTGTCGGTCAAGCTCGACAGAACGGTCCTCACCAACAACATCGACATCACCGCCGACGACTCCGAGGTCGCCGTCACCACTCCTGTGTTCGGCGGCAACGTGCTCGTCACGACGACTTTCACCAACTCCGGTCCGCACCTTGCGGCGTTCCGCCCGAAGAGCTTCGTCGCCGAGCGGTCGGGCGGTGCGGCACCCGAAGTCGTGGCCGCGCCCGTACCAGACCTCGGTGCTGAAGGAGCGGCCACGGTGGTCTCTGTTCACGTCGAGGAGTCCAGCGGGCCAAAGCTCGATGAGGCGAACATTGTGGTCTCGGGCGGCCGGGGGCTGGGCGAGGCGACGAAGTACGAAATGATCGAACAGCTGGCCAAACTGCTGAAGGGCGCGCCCGGGGCTTCACGTGCCATCGTCGACGCCGGCTGGGTGCCCTACAGCTATCAGGTCGGTCAGACGGGCAAGGTCGTCAAGCCCGGCGTCTACATCGCGTGCGGCATCTCCGGCGCTACGCAACACATGGTCGGTATGAAGGGCGCCAAGAACATCATCGCCATCAACAAGGACAAGGAAGCGCCGATCTTCGGTATCGCCGATCTCGGCATCGTCGGCGACGTCCACAAGGTCCTCCCCAAGCTCATCGAGGCCCTCCAAGCCCGCAAGTAACGATCACGTTTGGAGCCTGGGGACCCGTATGGGGTCCTCCGCCTCCAGACGCTGTCCTCACGCGGGCGGCGGGCGGCTAGGCCGCGTCGTGGGCGCTGAACGCCCAGGCATAACCCTCGTGCGGATCGACGACGGCGAGTTGCAGTTCCCAGCCGAGGTGCGGCTCGTCGGCATCCCACAAGAACCAGTCGAGTGACGAGAGTGCTTCGCCGATCCGGTCCGGGTCGACCGGCCACACGTCGGCGAGGTCGGCCAGGGCGGCGATGGTCCACCACGCGCCGAAGCGCCCGATGGCAGCCCCACGCCGCCGACCGTGGGCCCCTCCGCTGCCACCGGCCCAGGCCAGCCAGGCGATGGCCAACGACCCATCGATCGGCGCGAGCCTTCCGCCGATGACACCGAGCGCGGCAATAGCCGAGGCTGCATCGCCCTCTACGGCGACGATCTCGGCGCGTCCATTCGATGACGTGACCCACGGCTCGATCAGTTGTCGGACAGCCAACGTGACGTCCGGATCGTCGATGACGTCGGCAGTCGCTGCTTCGAGCATCGTCGTGAACTCCGACGACTCGGGTAACGGTGGTGCCGGAACATCCACGCCCTCGTCGCTGTAATGAGCGAGTGAGTACCGAGGCTCCCAGGGTTGCCTCGAGAACGGGATCTCGAGCGGGTTGGGAACATCGTCGGGTATCGATTGGCCGCGCAGCGCGCACTCATGAGCAACGAAACCGACTCGCGGGCCATTCGGCAATGCGGCCCGGAGATCGGCGAACACGTGGTTCTGGGCGACGACCTCGGTGAGCGGCCCGATCGTGAACCTGCCGCTGTCTTCGTCGAGCACCTCGGTTGCCCATTCGGGCGTGGCCCAGAGTGCGAGCCGATATTCGGCAAGGGTCGCGGCCGGCCAGAGCTGTCTTCCGGTCGCGGTCGCCGAACGGCAGCGGTTGCGCAACTCGAGCAGCGACGACCAATCGTCTGCGGCGCACATCTTGTCGACCAGCCTCACGAGCCCGTCGAGGTCGGCGCGGTGGACGAGGTCGTCGATCTCGCTCAACGGACCATTCAGACGATGGGCCACGGATAGCGGCGACCCGACTGGTCGACCGGGAACACGGGATTGGTCGTCACCCATTGGGCGCGCTCTTGCAGCGCGGCAACCTCCTCGTCGTCCAAGAGCGTGGCGACCTCGAGGGGGATTGCGAGGGTCAGTGGCCTGACCACCTTGATGAGGTCGGCATCGATCTGCTCGCCCCCGAACTCCCACACGACCGTGCGCAACTTGAAATCGGCGGCAAAGCACAAGCCATGGTCGATTCCCCAGATGTGGTCTTCGCCGTCGATCAGGACATGCCCACTCTTCCGATCGGTGTTGTTGGAGAGGAGATCGAACAGGGCCACCTCGCGCAACTTGTCGTGCAGATCCTGTCGTTCTTCGTGGATCGTGAAGTAGTGCTGACGGTGATCAACGTTGACGAACCACTGCATCGAGCCCTCACCGAACGGACCGTCGCGGAGCACGGTGGGCGGCACCAGATCGAAGCCGAGCGTCTCACTGAGGTGGTAAGCGGCGACTTCTCGACGGTGCAGTCCTGGTTCGAAATCCCACAAGGGTCGTTCACCGCGAAGCGGCTTGTAGATCGCCTGGGCGTGCACATCGCCGCACGTGACATTGACGAGGAACGTGGCGTTGCTGCTCCACGGCATGCGTCCCTCGACCTCGACTTCGCCGCACGAAAGGACGTGCAGTTGGTGAGCGCGCTCGATCAGTTCATCCGCGGGCATGCATGGCCATCCGGATCGATCGGGTTGCCGCACCACTGACACGCAGGTCGGCCGGCAGCGACTATCGAATCGGTGTGGCTGCACAACGCCGCGGCCTGTCCGCGGGTCAGGAAGACGCGAACGTGACCGCGATCATCGACGGCGTCTGGATCAGGCTCGCCCTCTTCGTCGGTCGGCACCACTTCTTCGAGCTGCACAAGAACACGATCGTTGTCGCGGTCGTAGCCGAGCCCGATCGGCCCGAGTACGAACGCCGGCTCGGTCGGCTCTGCCAGCTCCATCGCTGCCGGCAGCGGCTGGTCGGCCGGCAAAGGGAGATCACTCATCACCTTGCGCAGGTAGTCGGCGATGGCAGCGGCTTGTTGCTTCTCGCACTTCACCGTGACGCGCGTCGTACCGCGTCGCGCCTGCAGCAGGAAGGTGCGTTGGCCGGGCTGGCCGACCGCACCGACGGTGAATGCATCGACTTCGTCGAACTCATAGAACACACCCATCAGTTCCTCATGACGGTCTCAGCTCGGCAAGCGAACCGCCGGACGAGTTGACGGTCAGCACGACCGGACCGCCGGCCGAATATGCGATCGCAGTGATCGAGCAGGGGCTGATCACGATGCGTTGGAAGAGGTCGATGTGCGTGCCCATCGCGTGGGCAACGGCCGCCTTGATGGTGTCGGCGTGGGAGACGCACACGACGACCCCGCCGGTGTGTGCGGCGCGCAGGCGATCGATCGCCGTGACCATCCTGCCCTGCATCCCGGTGAAGCTCTCGCCCCCCGGGAAGCGGAACGTGGACGGAGCGCGCAGCACGGTCGACCACTCCGGCAGCTTCATCAGCTTCTTCAGCTCAGCCCCGGTCCATTCCCCGAAGTCGCATTCGAGCAGCCCCTTGTCGACGCGCACCTTCAGATCGCGCGCCTTGGCGATCGGCGCAGCAGTTTCCCGGGCTCGTTCGAGTGGCGATGAGTAGACGGCGTCGACCCGACCCAGCGCGGCGATCCGCTCCGCGTCAGCCTCGGCTTGTTTGAGGCCGGCCTCGGAGAGGTGCAGTCCGGAGGCGCGCCCGGGCAGGATCTTGCCGGTGGTCGGAGTCAGTCCATGACGAACTAGTAGGAACAACGTCGACGCTGGGGGTGCGCTCTTGGGTCTCGCCATCTCGACTCTGCAACTTAGTGTGCAAACCGTGGATTCGCTCCCTCGTCTCGCCGACGACGTCAGTTCATGCCGGCTCTGCGCGCGGTTGGTGGCTTGGCGCGAAGAGGTTGCCGTCGAGAAGCGTGCTGCCTTCCGTGACCAGGTCTATTGGGGGCGCGGTGTGCCTGGCTTCGGTGATCCCAACGCCTCGATGCTGGTGTTGGGTCTGGCCCCGGCGGCTCATGGAGCCAACCGAACAGGGCGAGTGTTCACCGGTGATCGTTCTGGCGAATTCCTGTTCCGAGCGATGCATCGGGCGGGCCTGGCGAACCAATCGACGTCGGTGTCGATCGACGATGGATTGTCGCTGACCGGCGCGTGGATCACGGCGGTCGTGAAGTGCGCGCCGCCGGACAACAAGCCGCTTCCCGAGGAACGAGCGAACTGCCATCAGTACCTGCAACGCGAGATGGACCTCCTCACCAATCTCAGGGTGGTCGTCTGCCTCGGCGCCTTCGCCTACGAGGCTGCATGCGCCGAGTTCGGGGTTCGGCCACGACCGAAGTTCGGCCACCTGGTCGAGGTGGTTGCACCTAACGGCTTGCACCTCGTGTGCTCCTTCCATCCCAGCCAGCAGAACACCTTCACCGGCCGGCTGACTGAGTCGATGCTCGACGCCGTCTTCACGCGTGCGCTCGACCTGGTGTCGTCGTCGCAACCCGGATCAGCGGCCTAGCGCCCGCCCAACGGCCGCGCCGGCCATGTGGTTCGCGGCGATGGCATCGTCGAGGAAGTCGGCGAGCGAGAAGAAGCCGTGGTACATGCCACTGAAGCGGACGTGGCTGGTGGGCACACCGAGCGAGGCAAGCCTGGCTGCATAGGCATCGCCCTCGTCGCGGAGGGGATCGTATTGAGCGGTGATGAGCAGGGTCGGCGGGGAGGCGGCGACGACATCATCCGCCGCGAAATGAGGTGAGACCCGCGGATCGGTTTCGCTGGCCGCACCGCCGAGGTAATGCTCGACGAACCACGCCATGCCTGCAGCGGTCAGCTGTGGGCCGGCTGCATTCTCGACGAAGCTGGGGGAGCTGCGCGTGAGATCAGTTGCCGGATAGACCAACAGCTGATACCTCAGGGGTGTCGGCGCGAGATGACCGACGACGATGGCGAGGGTTGCGCCGGCGGAGTCGCCGCCGACGGCCAGTCGATCAGGCGAGCAACCGAGCGATTCGGCGTTGGCGTGGGCCCATCGAGTCGCCGTGATCGCATCCTCCAACGCTGCCGGGAATGGATGCTCGGGCGCCAGCCTGTAGTCGACGCTCAACACCGCCTGCCCGCTGCTGTTGGCCAGGATCCGGCACATGTTGTCGTGGCTCTCCAGATTGCCCAGGACCCACCCGCCACCATGGAAGAACACGAGCAAGCCAAGGTCGTCGCTGTCGCTTGGCCGGTAGAGCCGGACTGGAACGCCACCGGCATCGAGGTCGAGCGTGTGGCGAATCGGTTCAGTCGACGGTCGTTGCCGTCTGGCTCGTATCTCGCGGGCCTCGGCTGGCGTGCACTCCTCAAGCAGAGGCTCACCCAACGCGGCCATGAGCGCGACCATCGATTCCGCCTGGGGATGCAAGGGCACCGGAGGATTCTGCCACCTCGGCGCGCAGCTGGGCGGAGCCGGTGCCGTTACCGTGATCGGCAATGACCGACGACATCACCCGCTACGACGCGGTCGAGGCCTACTGCGGCCAGCTCAGCACCGTGCCAGGCGCAACGATTGACCTCCACGTGTCATCCCGCACCGATCAATATGACATCGAGATCCATCGCTGGGGTGCGCGTCGCGAGCTCGTATGGTCCGCTGCCGATCTTCCCGGCGAAGACCATCAAGTGCCGGCGGACGCCGACTCCAACGGCTGCGCTTGGCCGGTTGCGGTCGCGGTTCCAGTCGGCGAGGCATGGCGCAGCGGCTTCTACCTCGTCACGCTCACGGCTCACGACGCCCCGGCGGACCGCGCCGTCGGGCATGCGTTCTTCGTCGTCCGCGCAGGCAAGCAACGCGCTCGCGCCTTGCTCGTGCTGGCCACCAACACATACAACGCCTACAACAGCTGGGGCGGCAAGAGCCTGTACACCGGTGGCTGGCGGGTCTCGTTCGCCCGACCATTCGGTCGGGGAATGCTGATGCGACCGGAGACCGAGCGCGATGACCGAAAGGCTCGACCGACGTACCGTGGCGAAGAGCCCGATGTGGACGGCACGATCTACCAGCAGTACCGATTTGCCAACGGCTATCCCGGGTTCATGAGCTCTGCCGGCTGGTTCACCTACGAACGTCGCTTTGTCGAATGGGCCGAGGCGGCGGGTCTCGAATTCGACTTCGCCGTATCGGGTGATCTCGAACGCACACCCGACGTCGTCTCCGGCTACGACCTCGTGCTTGGAGTCGGCCACGACGAGTATTGGTCCGCGGGCCAGCGCGCGGCGATCGAAGAACACGTTCGCGCCGGGGGCAACTACGTCACTTTGTCGGGCAACACAATGTTCTGGCAGGTCCGCCTCGAAGACGGGGGCAGAGCGATGGTCTGTCACAAGTACACCGCGCATGAGGTCGACCCGGTCGTCGGAACCGATGCGCAAGCGACGATGGCGGGGATGTGGAGCGACCCCTTGGTGGGCCGGCCCGAAACTGCCTTGCTGGGCGCAGGATCTGCATACGGGTTGTACAGCCGCTTCGGTGCGGCCACGCCCCGCGGCTCGGGAGCATTCACCGTCTATCGCAACGACCATTGGATGTTCGCCGGCACCGGTCTGCGATATGGCGATCTGCTCGGAGCCGCCGACGGTGTGGTCGGGTACGAGACAGTCGGTTGCCGTTTGGGGTTCGACGAGTATCAGTTGCCGATCTCGGTCGGAGGCGACGGGACTCCGGTACAGGTCGAGGTGGTTGCGTTCACGCCATCGTCGAACCTGGCGATGGGCGAGTATCCCGCGTCGATCGCCGCCCTCGACGACCAAGGTGATCTCGAGTTCGTCGCGTCGCGTCTGTACGGTCGCGTCGATGCCGACTCGCTGGCGCGAGCCAGGTACGGCAACGCCGTCATGCTGACCTGTCGTCCGTGTGGCGACGGGGGTGGCGAAGTGGTCACCATCGGGTCGACGGATTGGGTGTACGGGCTCGGCGATCCAATGGTCGCCAGGGTCACGAGCAACGTGATCGAGCACGGCCTGAAGTGCTGACGGGTCGTCCTCGCCGATCGCTCGCTGTCCTCGTGGTCTTTGCTTTTGCCGCGTGCGGTTCTGCGCCTCGCGACGAGGCCCGCCAGTCGCTCGTGAAGCAGTTGGAGGACGGCGGGCTCGACCAGACGACCGCGGAGTGCGTCGTCGACGAATTCTTCGCCGGTAAGACCAACGAGGAGTTGAAAGGCTTCTTCGATAGGCCCCAGCTCACTCCCGATGAGGCAGTCGAGTTCGCTGCCCTTGGTAAGAGATGCTCGACGCAGCCCTGACTTGTGCTTTCCAACCGGGCCGGCCGCAAAGCTGATCCGGATAGCTTTACGATTTGTTCACCGCGCCGGAGGGAGTTGCACCAGTGTCTCGAATTCTCACCGTGGGGGCTGCCCAGCTCGGTCCGGTGCAACGCGAGCACACCCGTGACGAGGTCGTCACGCGGATGATCGACCTGCTGCACCAGGCCGCACACCACGGCGTGGAGCTGGTCGTCTACCCGGAACTGGCCCTGACGACCTTCTTCCCGCGTTGGTTCGTCGATGACATCTCCGAGGCTGACCACTGGTACGAGCGGGTCATGCCGAACCCGGCCACGCAGCCACTGTTCGAGGAGGCACGCCGACTCGGGATCGGATTCTGCATCGGCTATGCGCTGCTCGATGACGACGGGCACCGCTGGAACGTGCAGACGCTGGTCGAGCGCGACGGTTCGATCGTGGCGACCTACACCAAGACGCACATCCCGGGCCATGAAGCCAACGAGCCCGACCGCCCGTTCCAGCACGCCGAGCGCTACTACTTCGAGCCATCGCCCGATGGCTTCGGGGTGTGGCGAGCCTTCGGTGGTTTGATCGGGATGATGATCTGCAACGACCGCCGCTGGCCCGAGGCGTACCGAGTCATGAGCCTGCAGGGCGTCGAGATGATCCTCTGCGGATACAACACGCCGATTCACTACCCGCCGGACCCGAGCCAGGACATCCTGCAGGGCTTTCACAACGCGCTGGTGATGCAGAGCGGTGCGTACCAGAACGGCACGTGGGTGGTCGGGGTGGCCAAAGGCGGTGTCGAGGAAGGTGTCGACTCGTTGGCGCAATCGATGATCATCGCCCCCAGCGGGCAGATCGTGGCCCAAGCAGTCACCGCCGGCGACGAGTTGATTGTCGCTCGCTGCGACCTCGACTGGTGCAAGCGGTACAAGGACACGTTGTTCGACTTCGATCGTTATCGCCGGCCCGAGTTGTACTCGCGCATCACAGAACAGCGCGGCGTGGTCGAGCCGTCGTAATGGGAGCGATCACACCTGGGCTCGTGTGCGGGCACCATCATCTGTACTCCGCTCTCGCCAGGGGCATGCCGCCTCCTCCGCGACAACCGACGAACTTCATCGAGATCCTGGAGCAGATCTGGTGGCGTCTCGACGTGGCGCTCGACGCGGAGATGATTCACTGGTCGGCGATGCTCGGAGCCACCGAGGCATTGATGTGCGGGACGACGGGAATCATCGATCACCACGAAAGCCCATCGGCAATCGACGGCAGCCTGTCGATCATCGCTGCGGCGTGCGCCGAAGTCGGGGTGCGCGTCAACTGCGCGTACGGCGTGACCGATCGTCACGGCTCGCACGAGGCCGCGCGGGGGCTCGCCGAGAACGAGCGGTATCTCCGATCCGGCGGACGCGGAATGGTCGGTGTGCATGCCGCGTTCACTTGCCGCGACGAGACGTTGGATGCCGCCGCAGCTCTGGCCGCGGACCTCGGTGTAGGCGTTCACATCCACGTTGCCGAGGGAATTGCCGACCGCGACGCAGGTGCTCGTTTGGAGAACCTGGCCGCCGATGATTGGCTGCTCGTCCACTGTGTGCACCTCGATCGCCCCTTGCCCGGGACGATCGCCCACAACCCGCGATCGAACATGAACAACGGGGTCGGGTACGCGGCACCGACGTCACGATCGAATCGCGTCGTGTTGGGCACGGACGGGATCGGCGCCGACATGCTCGAAGAGGCCCGTCTTGCGTACATGCGCCTGCGCGAGTACGACGTCGACGCTTCGCCGGACGTGGTGTGGGCATGGCTCGACGAGGGCTACCGCTTCTTCCCGGAATGTCGCTCGGATCGCGTCGAGTTCAACTATGACCATGCCGACAGCGCCTGGCACACCGTGTTCACGCCAGGCGTGCGAGCCGTGAACGTGACACTGGACGGCGGCGAAGTGGTGTTGCGCGACGGACGTCCGAGCCGTGTCGATCTGGATGAGGTCCGCGCCAAGGCCGCCGAGCAGGCGGCTCGCCTGTTCGCCAAGTTGTAGGCCAAACGTGACCAAGAAAGATGCAAGAGGTTCCCAATGAGCACGCCCGCCGCCATCTACCTCCAAGATGCCCACCCGATCCGCGACGGCATGGAGTTCGTCAAGTACGCAGAGGCCAAGGGTTTCGACGCCGTGTGGCAGGCGGACAGCCGGCTGGTGCGCGACGCCGTGGTGCCGATGGCTGCATTCGCCTCGGTGACGCACCGGATCAAGATCGGGTCTGGTGTCGTCGACTGCTGGACCCGCAACCCGGCTCGGCTCGCATCGACGTTCTCGACCCTCGACGACCTAGCCCCAGGCCGGGTCATCCTCGGCATCGGCGCGTGGTGGGACCCCTTGGCATCAAAGGTCGGCATCAACCGCGAACACCCGCTTCGCGTCATGCGCGAGGTCGTGACGTCAGTGCGTGCGTTGCTGAACAACGAGACCGTCAGCTTCGACGGCGAGTACGTGCATCTCGACGGCGTCGAGCTCGACTACGTCTATCAGGAACGCCGGCCGAAGGACGTGCCGATCTACATCGGTGCGACCGGGATGAAGATGATGGAGCTCACGGGTGAGATCGCCGACGGGGTCGTGCTGAACTACCTCGTGTCGCCGGAGTACAACCAGCAGGCGATCGAGGCGCTGCAGGTCGGCCTCGATCGGTCGGGTCGCACGCTCGCCGACATCGATCGGCCGCAGTTGGTTGTCTGCTCGGTGCACGAGGACCGCGAGACGGCGCTCGACATGGCCCGCCTGATGGTCACTCAGTATCTCGGCCAGCAGCCGCACATCATGAAGGCCTCGGGCGTTCCCCAGACGCTCCTCGACCGGGTCGGTGAGGTGTTGACGTGGCCGGCCACCCACGAGCAGGTGGTCGCGGCATCCAAGTTGGTACCCGACGAGATCGTGCAGATGCTGACCGCATCAGGCACACCGGCCGAAGCCCGGGAGCGAGTTTCGCACTACATCCGCAACGGGTGCACGTGCCCGATCCTCTATCCCCTCGGCGATGTGCACGCAACGATCGACGCGTTTGCCGGATGGACGGCCACGCCGTGACCGTTCCCCGCCCGTAAGACGACCAGCGGATCAGTCGGCCGAGATCTGCCGGTTGCGATAGTGCGTTTGGCGGGTGCGGCCAACGGCCGCGCATGCAGCGCTGGTGCCCACCAACGGAGAGAGCTCGTCGATAGCGTCCTCGATCAATTCGTCACGTCGCCCTTGGTCCTGGCGCTGTCGGTGGCGAGTTCCTCCAACAGCGCCGAGCATTTTCCCTGGACCTCGATCACGGTGCGGGCTCGGGAGAGGTCGATCTCCAGCCGCTCGACCTGATGACGCAGTCGGCCGTTCTCGCGCTCGACAGGGTCGAGCGGAGGTCGTCCCGGTCTGCCTGCCAACGCCTCGATGGCCCCCCGGTCGCGTTGCTTTCGCCATTCCGACAGCAGCGAGGTGTACAGCACCTCTCGGCGCAACAAGTCGCCTTTGCCGTCGCGATCGAGAGTCTCGTACTCGGCGAGGATCCCGAGCTTGTAAGCGGCTCCGTAGCGCCGCCGTGTTGGCGGATCGATGGGCAGACCCTCTCCCAGGTGCGGTTCCATGGTCATTGCCATCGAGAAACTCTCCGTTCTCCGTCTGTGCTCAGTGTCGGCCGCTTCATGGCCGCGTCGACGCTCGTTTCCCCAATCGGCGTGAAATGTTGAAGTTTCCGTTCAGGGACGTCTTTGCGGGCCGATACAGGTATGTGACCGATGTCCTCGTATCCCCGTCGCCGACTGCCGTCGCGCGCACTCCCGAGCACATCGACGAGCTGCTCGATCACTGCCTGCGAATAGGCGGTTCCGACCTCCACCTAGCGGCCGGCGCGGCGCCGACGGTGCGCGTCAACGGTCTCCTCGTGCCTCTCGCCGACTACGCAATCCTGCGTGGAGACGTGATCGAGCGTCTCGTGTTCGCAATCCTCAACGAGCGCAAGATCGACGAGTTCACGACAGAGCTCGAGCTCGACACCAGCTATTCGATCCCCGGCAAGAGCCGCTTCAGGATGAACGTGTTCCGCCAGCGCGGGTCTGTCGGGGCGGTGCTGCGAACCATCCCGTTCCACATCCCCGAGTTCAGTACGTTGAACATGCCGGCCGTGATCAAGACGTTCGCGCAACTGCAACGCGGGCTCGTGCTGGTGACCGGCCCGACGGGCTCCGGTAAGTCGACAACGCTCGCCGCGCTGCTCGACATCATCAACCGCACCAAGGCAGTGCACATCCTGTCGTGCGAAGACCCGATCGAGTTCCTCTACGGCCACAAGAAGGCCATCGTGAACCAGCGCGAGATCGGCGAGGACACGAAGAGCTTTGCCGCCGCGCTCAAGCGATCTATGCGCGAGGACCCGGACGTGATCCTCGTCGGCGAGATGCGTGACCTGGAGACGATTCACATGGCACTGACCGCCGCCGAGACCGGCCATCTCGTGTTCGCCACGTTGCACACCCAGTCAGCTCCTCAGACCATCGACCGCATCATCGACGTCTTTCCGCCGGATCAGCAAGGGCAGATCAGGATGATGCTGGCAACGAGCCTTCAGGCTGTCGTGACGCAACAACTTCTTCCGGGCCCCGACGGCGGAACGCGTGCCCCAGCAGTGGAAATACTGATGGCGACGTCCGCGGTACGAAACCTGATCCGCGAGAAGAAGAGCTACCAACTCGCCAGCCAGATGCAGGCCGGTGCCAGGTTCGGCATGACCACGATGGATCAGAGCATCGCCGAACTGGTACGCTCACAGCGGATCACCTTGGAAGTGGGCTTGGAACATGCCTCGAACCCTGAGGACGTGCGCACTCTTCTCGGTATCAGGACGCCGATGTAGAATCGCCCGGCGGCCGTTCGATGCCGAGCTGAGCCCTCAACGCAGCGACCGTCCACCGACTGATGTTCAACACCTTGCCCGCGGCCACATGGGAACTGTCCTGCAATCCGACGAGCTCACGAAGCAGTAGTCGCCGCTGCTTCGAGACGAACGGCAGGAGTTGTGAGTTCAACAGCACGTCGAGGGCGTCCTGGGGAGCACAGTCCAGTTGCTCGGCGACTCCGTAGACGCCGGATGAATCGAAGGCGACCTTGATGTCCGATTCGTCTCGCTTGTCCACGGCCCCGCTGTGCGCAACTGCCTCGATGTCGGTCCTTCGGCACGGTGAGCAGACCGTTCCCGTATTGTCACGGGCCAGGCGGCCGCCGCACGAAGAACACAACACTGCGGTCGCGAGGTTGGTCCGACAGGCCGCCATCAGGCCGCGTCGCCGAGCATCGCCAGCAGCAATCTGGTGTAAGGCTCCACACGATGAGCCAACCGGCTCGGGAGGTCGCCCTGAGACGACTCGTCGAGCTGCGCCCATCGCGACAGGTCCGATGCCAGGTCCTGGTTGTCTGCAGCAACGATGGCCAGCCATTTCGTCAAACAGCGGGTGCGAATCCCGCCGAGCTCGCGTCCTTCGACGACGTCCTCGGTGGTGATCGGGTCGCCCGATGTTCCCCGCAGCGGGTCCGGCACATCGGCAACGGTGGAAGGATGGCGCGACTGCAGCAGCGTCTGCGGCCAGTCGATACGACTCGAGCTCGGCGCGACCGCGACAGCCAGCTCGTCACGTTCGGCGTTACTGAGCGATCTCTGTTCACGCTGCTCCATGCGGGCAACTTCGGCATGGAACGTGCGGCGCCGTACCCGCTCGCGCCTGCTCAGCCAATCGTCGCACCGCGCTGCTTCGATGCGGGCATGGCTGACCTTGCTGTCGAGGAAGGCAGGCCACGTGACACAGCGGGACCAGTCGATGCGTAGGCACGCTTCCCATGTGAGACGCAGCACCTGCGACACGACCTCGTTGCGGTCTGCATTCGCGGGAAGCCCTGTCGATTGAGACTCGGCGAACGATGTCGCCCAGGGGTGCACCGTGTCGAACAGCTCTATCGACAGTTCGTGCGCCGGCTCGCCGGCACAGTGGCGCTGGGCGAGGGGCGCGAGCACCTGAGAGGCGAAGTCGGGGTGGCGCGGCGAAGGTGGACGACACGCAGAATCGACTGAACACTTCACGTGCACCCTTTCACCGAGCTGGATTCTCCGAGCTGGTATGACGGTCGCTCGCAGGGCGACGATGTCAGCGAACACTTCTCCAGTACCCAAGTGTCATCGATCGAAGACCCTTTCGGGACAGATGTCCCGAAAAATCATTGCGCCGAAGCATTCAAGCCGGGATCGAGGGCGTCAGCACCACCTTCATCGCAGTGTCGGCGCCGAGCGCCGTCTGCATGGCCGCTTCCACCTGATGGAGAGGGAAGGTGTGCGTGACTGCGCGGTGGAACGGCACCTTTTCGTGATTGGCGGCGAGCATCGCCAATGTCGCGTCGTAGGCACGCGCGTCCTCACCGGCGACCCCGACGATGGTCAGGTTCCGACCGAGGATCGTTGCCGGATTGATCGGAACGGTCCCGAGATCGACGAACGCGCCGACCTCGATCAATGTTCCTCCATCACGGAGCAGTGATAGCGAGGGACCGAAGCTGGCGGGATGGCCGGTGGCGTCGACGACGACATCGACACCGCGTCCAGCCGTGAGGTCACGAACGAACGCCGCGGCGCTCGGGTCGGCGCCGCTGGCGACGAGCGTGTCCGTGGCACCGAGGTCGGCAGCGAGCGCAACCCGGGGGCCGAAGGGATCGATGGCGATCACGCGGGACGCCCCCATGAGGCTGGCTTTCGCAACGTGGACGATGCCGACGGGGCCGATCCCGACGACCGCCACGGTGTCGCCGGGCCGGAACCCGCCAGGGCGCGGCATCTTCGCGGCCAGGTCGAGGCTGTGGGTCACCGCAAACAGTTCCGTGAGAACCGCAACGTTCGTGGGCAGACCATCTGGCACGTGGAAGATCGGCGTGTTGGGACGCAAGTAGAGGTACTCGGCCCAGCCACCGAAGAGGTGGGGCGCGACCGAGCACGTCAGTGAGTTGCCGTAGTTCTCGAGACGCCTGCAGAAGTAGTACGGATAGTCAGCGAGACAGAACTCGCACTGACCACACGCCCGATTGGGTGCCGGCACGACGCGGTCACCGACCTGTAGCGGGGAGCCGTTGAACGCTGTCGCCCCTCCGGCGCCGATCGCTGTGACGATGCCGACGTTCTCGTGTCCCTGGATGATGGGGAACGGCGTCGACGAGGCGTGGTCGGTGCCGGCATATTGCTGGGTCTCACCTCGGAAGGTGTGCTTGTCCGTGCCGCAGATGCCCGAAGCCAGCATCTCCAGCAGCACGGCCCCGGGCTCCAACTGATCCGGATACGGAAAGCGCATGAGCTCGAGCTGCCCGGGCGCCACGAGTGTTGCAGCAAGCACATCGGCGGTCATGGTCGGATCGTAGGCGGCAGTCATCGTCGAGGGGCAACCGCGCCATGATGTCGGCGTGGATGTGATGGCTGCACTGATCGAGAACGGCATGCTCCTGCAATCCGCGCGCGGGCCGATTCCCAATGTCGCCGAGCTGGTGGCCGGTGAACAGATCAAGGGAAGCTGGTGGGGACATCCCAAGGGCCATGCGATCTTCGACACGTTGCAGTTGCTCGACGACTCGCCCGACGTCGTTCGGTTGAGGCTTGTCAACGGCAAGGTCACGTTGGTCCATCGCCGGCTGTGGCCAGCGCTCGTGCGACTCGCCGATCAATTCACGCCGCGCCAGCTCGCCGCGTTGCACGAGGAGCACACCGCCACGGGCGCCCACAGAGTCGACGAGCAACCGTTCCCCGAGTGGGTTGATCAAAACGTCGAGGACGCTGCCGCACGTCTGTCCGTCGATGAGGCCCGCGCCCAGCTCCCGCCGTTCCTCACGCCCCACCCGACGACCTGACGCGGTTGGAGATCCCGGCTCGATCAGGCACAATGTGCGGGTCGAAGGGGAGTAGCCCTCGGGATCGGTCGTCAGCACGGCAGCTTTGCTGCCCGGCCCCCCGCCCGCAGCAGCGGGAGCAAGACCTTCGACTGTCCGTTGTTCGCGACAGTCGAAAGGGTTTACGTTGAATCTCATTGCTGCAGCTGCTGATCGTTCACAGTTCGTCGATCTCGATGTCTCTATCAGTGCATGGGTTGGCCTGCTAGCCGTCATCGCGGCGATGTTGGCGATCGATCTCTACCGCCATCGCGAGGCTCATGCGCCCACGCCGAGAGAGGCCGTGATCGAATCGATTGTGTGGGTGATGTGCGGGCTGGCATTTGCCGGCGTGATCGCCATGACCTACGGCGGACCGGCGTTCGGTGAGTTCATCAGCGGCTATCTGATCGAGAAGTCGCTCAGCGTCGACAACGTCTTCGTGTGGTCGATGTTGTTCGCGACGTTGTCCATTCCTCTGAAGTACCAGCACCGCGTCCTGTTCTGGGGCATCTTCGGCGCTCTCACCTTGCGGGCGGTGTTCATATTCCTTGGCACAGCGCTCATCAGTCGCTTCTGGTGGGTGCTGCTGGTCTTCGGACTCTTTCTCGTCTACACCGGCGCCAAGATCATCCGTCACCGCGACGGGGAATCGGAAGAGGGTTCGACGCGCGGACTCGGTCTGCTGAAGCGAATCGTTCCTGTGACCAACGAGCTCGACGGCCAGCGCTTCTTCACCCGCCTCGACGGGAAACGTGCCGCCACGCCATTGCTCGCTGCCCTGTTCGTCGTCGAGATCACCGACATCATCTTCGCGGTCGACTCGGTGCCGGCTATCTTGGCTGTATCGAACGAGTCATACCTCGTCTTCGCATCGAATGCGTTTGCGATCCTCGGCTTGCGGGCGATGTACTTCCTGCTGGCGAACGCCAAGGAACGCTTCCACTACTTGTCGCACGCGCTGGGCGGGATCCTCATCTTCGTCGGCGTGAAGATGACGGTCTCGCACTGGATCCACATCAGCACGTACCTGTCGCTGGGGATCATCGTCGCGATGCTGGCTGCGGCGATCGTGTTCAGTCAGCGGCGACGGGCGGTGTGACTGCTGGTGCAACTTTCTTTTTCGGAGGCGGAACACCCACCGCCGGTGCCGTGTCGGCCCACTCCGGCCACCGGCGGCGACTGACGATCGAAAGCAGACGCAGCAGCTTCATCGCCTTCTCGTCCTCCTGCGCCGGACGGGCGATGATCACGCCGTCAGCGATCATTCGGCCGATCACTTCCTCTCCCAGCTCGGTGCGGACGATGGTGAGGGTCCAGTCGTTGTCCTCGCCGATGCCGCCAGTGGCGATGTCGCTGTGCTCGGCTGCGAAGTCGGGACAGCTCTTGCAACCTTCCCGGGTCCACTGGTGGCATTCCTTGAGATCGATCTCGTGGTAGGAGCCGTCCTTCATCCAGATCTGGAACACACCCTTGATGTTCATCTTCAGCATGTCGGCCTTCTTCAGGCCGTACTTCGCCTCGAACAACTCGGGAAAGATCGCGTCGTCGAAGGTCTTCGAACACAGCAGGCCGATGTTGAAGACGAACGGTTTGCCGATCTTGCCGGCCTTGCGCTCCCACATGACCGGCGGCGACGACGTCTGGCAACCCATGCCGACGAGGGCCAGGCGGGTCAGCCCGGCGTCGAGCGCCTCGCGCAGCGCCAACGGGTTGGCGCAGTAGGTGTAGCGGCTTCCCGCAGTTGCCAGCACGTCGTCGACGGTGCGGGCCAGGACGGGCTTGGCCTTCCACGCGTCGTCGGGCTCGACACCGCTGACCATCGCCGCGTCGATGTAGTCGTTGTTGAGCAACCAGACGAGCATCGCCGAGACGAAGCCACCGTCCTGGCCGTTCTCGTGCTGTGCCGCGTCGGTGGCGCGGGTCAGCAGCAGCTGCCGCCAGATGCCGGCCATCTCATCGGGTTCGCGGATCCGACCAAACAGGTGCATGTCGGCGGCGGTCTCCCAGGCGCGGAAGCGGGGACACGCCCGAGTGCATGTGGTGCAGCCCTTCTCGCCATGGATGCAGTTGTCGGGGCCGAGCTCTTCTTCGAGATGGAACGGCTTGTACTTGCCCTCTTCGTGCTCGTACCCGATCACGTCGTGCGGGCAGGTGACGACGCAGCCTGCACAACCCGTGCACAATCCGGTGGTGATGACCTCTTCGTAGAGCTCTTTCCACTGCGCAGTCCAACGCTGCGCCTTGGCGGGTGGCACTTCGGTCACGGTCATGAATCGACTTTAGATATCAAACGGCATCACTGCCTTCTTCGCCGGTGCGGATGCGAACGATGCGATCGACTTCGGTCACCCAGATCTTGCCATCACCGATCTTGCCAGTCGCAGCAGCGTCGCGAATGGTGTCGACGTACTTGTCGGCGACAGCGTCGTCGACGACCAGTTCGACGCATACCTTCGGCACGTAATCGATCATGTACTCGGCGCCGCGATAGGTCTCGCTGTGCCCTCCCTGCCGGCCGAACCCGCGCACCTCGCTGACCGTCATCCCCTGCGCCCCGGCAGCCTTCAACGCCTCTTTCACGTCGTCGATCTTGAACGGTTTGATGATCGCAGTGATGAGCTTCATCGCTCTTGCTCCGTTCTCCGGCTGGCGCCCGATGAGAGGGATGAGATGAAACGTAGCGAACGTGCCCGAAAAAGGCAGCGTCCCCAGGTCGTCTGCGGAAAGACAACCTGGGGACCGCTCCTGACATTGAGCGCCGTTGGGTGCGACGTCGCCCAGTGTTCCGGCCAGGCCCTGAGGCGCTGACAGTGGCGTACTGTACGCGTGTCCAACGTTTGGTGTACAGGCCGTTGTCGAATTTGTGGAGAACTATCGCGCGAGTACACCCTGGTAGCGAGGCTGTTGCCACACCGAGTGATGTCAGCGCGCGATGTCAGCGATTGTGGCGGAGATGGACGACCGGCGACGGCGTTGGCGACGATCGTGTCGCCACCATAAATGAGCAACGTTTCGCGACGATCGCCTGTTTGTTTCAGGATTCGATCTTTTGTGTGCGATCGGTCTGCGTCATTGCCGCTCGCCGACGAGGATGGACGCCGCGTCGACGGCGTCGTCGTTCAGCATCCATCCACGGCTGCGAACCGTCACGACCGACTGCGGGCCGAGTGCCCTCCGAATTGCCACGAGAAGGCTGTCGCACCGGCGCTCGCTGAGATCGGCGAGCCCGGCGCGCCGCGCCAACTCGCGGCGGCTGATGACCCGTCCACGGTTCATCAGGAGAACGTTGAGGACCGTCTGTTCCTGCTCTCCCAGCCGATACACGAGGGGGTTTGTGTGTCGATCCGGGAGAGCAGGACCAGCGGTGGCCATACGGAAGGACCTTAAGAGGCCGAGATTTCGCGATGGTGTGGTACGTGTGAACGCAATGTAAATCCCGTGACTGATGCCACCGGCCGTGGACTCGTCGGCGGTTCGGCGACACGTCAATACTGATGCGATGCACCTGGCGTACACCTCCGAGGCAGAGGATTTCCGCGCCGAGATTCGCGATTGGCTGGCGTCGAACCTGCCTGACGGTTGGGGCGACGAGTCCTTCGAGATGTCGTTGGAGGAGCGCAAGGCGTTCAACGAGGAGTGGCCGAAGAAGCTGTACACCGGAGGGTGGATCTGCGCGACGTGGCCGAAGGAGTACGGGGGGAAGGGTCTCAGCACCATTCAGGGGGTCGTGCTCGCCGAAGAGTTCGCGAGGGTCAAAGCGCCGATGCGCGCAGACTTCTTCGGCGACACGTTGGTGGGCCCGACGATCCTTCAGTGGGGTTCCGAGGAGCAGAAGAAAGAGTTCCTCCCGCGCATCCTCAACGGCTCCGTGCGGTGGTGCCAGGGATTCAGCGAGCCGAACTCCGGATCGGATCTGGCGTCGTTGAAGACCACAGCGATGCTCGATGGCGACGAATGGATCATCAATGGTCAGAAGGTGTGGACGACAGGCGGGCACCACGCCGATTACTGCTTCCTGCTGACCCGCACAGACCCCGACGCACCCAAGCACAAGGGCATCTCCTATCTGCTCGTCCCGATGCGCCAGCAGGGCGTCGAGGTTCGAGGTATCACACAACCCGACGGCACCGCCGAGTTCTGCGAGGTCTTCTTCACCGATGCCCGCTGCCCGAAGGACAACGTGGTCGGGGGCGTCAACAACGGTTGGAAGGTCGCCAACTCAACGTTGGCCTTCGAGCGAGGTCAATCGGCCACGACGGGGTACCGCCGTTTCGAGGATGAGTTCAAGCTGCTCGCCGAGCAAGCGTCGGCCAATGGCGCGCTCGGCGATCCGCTCATTCGTCAACGCCTCGCCAAGTACTACACGAGCGTGCAGATCCTGCGCATCAACGGGCTGAGATCGCTGTCAGCAGCGCTGGCCGACAAGAAGGATCCTGGCGTTGCTGCGCTCGGAGCCACCAACAAGATGTTCTGGAGCGAGATGCACCAACAGGCCATGGAGTTGGCGTTGGACGTGTTCGGCGCCGGATCGTTGCTCGTCGACGCGGGGCCGGAGACGCATTCGTGGCCCGGCGCCGTGCGCGACAAGCGCCGTCCCGGCTACCCGGTCAGCCCGATGGTGAGTGCGTTCTTCTTCAGTCGAAGTGAGACGATCTGGGGCGGGACGAGCCAGATTCAGCGCAACATCGTCGGCGAACGCGTGCTCGGTCTGCCGAAGGAGCCGTCTTGACAGATAGTCACGCCGCCACCGCGGCAGCAGCGGTGACGGAGCGGATGTTCACGAAGCCATTCGTGTTGGTCACGGCCGCCGCGTTCGCGTTGTTCATATACATCGGTGTCATGGTCCCACTGCTGCCGCGACTGATCGAGGAGCAGCTCGGCGGCAACGAGATCGACATCGGTGTCAACCTGGCCGTGTTCAGCATCGCCGCCATCATGATCCGCCCACGGCTCGGCCGGTTTGCCGAGCGACACGGGCTTCGGGCAACGATGATCCGAGGTGCGTTGTTGGCATCAGTTGCGACGGCCGCATGCACCGTCATCGATTCGCGTTGGGGTCTTCTGCCATTGCGGTGCCTGCAGGGGATCGGCGAGGCCGCACTCTTCGTCGGAGCAGCGACGGCCATCAGCGACCTCGCCCCAAAAGGGCGCGGCGCAGAAGCGGCCAGCTATTTCTCGGTTGCTGTCTTCGGTGGTCTCGGCGTCGGTCCGGTGATCAGCGAATCCGTGATCGGAAAGGATCGCTTCGACGCAGCGCTGTGGGTGGCGGCGGGATTTGCGGCCCTGGCCGCGGCGCTGGCGATGCTGACGCCCAAGGGCTTGAGGCATCACGATGGATCGGATGTCAGCGGGCCGCGCTTTCATCGTGCGGCAATACCCACGGGATTGGTGCTGGCGCTCGGCGTCGGCGGTTTCGTCACCTTCAACGCGTTCATGCCCGACTACTCGGTGACGGTCGGTCTCGATGGATCGAAGTGGGTGTTCGCCACATATGCCGGTGTCTGTCTGCTGATACGCGTCGTGGCTGCAACCGTTCCTGATCGCATTGGCCACGCCCGGGCGGTCAGCATCGCGCTGACCTTCTCAGGCATCGGTCTCGCCATGCTGTTCCTCTGGCCACGGCCGATCGGCGTCTTCATCAGCACCGTCATCCTGGGTATAGGGATCTCGTTCAACTATCCGTCGTTGATGGCGATGACGGTCAACGCCGTGCCTGAACGCGAGCGCGTAAGGGCGATCTCGACGTTCACGATGTTCTTCGAGATCGGTACGGCCAGCGGTGCGCTGCTCTTCGGCACTCTCGCCGACCTCACCACGAAGCGGACCGCATTTGTCGGTGGGGCAGCATCGTGTGCGATCGGGCTCGTCGTTCTGTGGAAGGTCGCTGTCCCGCGTTCGCGTGTGTACGTGGCTGTCTGAATTCCGCTAGTCATCGTTGGCGGATGGGGCCACAATGTCGGTGTGATCCTCGACGACGAACAGTGCTACAGGGCGGCGCAGAGCCGCGACAGCCGGTTCGATGGTTGCTTCATCACGGCGGTCAAGACCACCGGGATCTACTGCCGCCCGAGCTGTCCGGCTATGACGCCGAAGCGGCACAACGTCGAGTTCTTCGTCACTGCTGCCGCAGCCCAACAGCACGGCTACCGGGCTTGCAAGCGGTGCCGCCCGGATGCTTCACCCGGGTCACCGGAGTGGAACGTGCGCGCCGACGTAGTCGGTCGGGCGATGCGATTGATCGCCGACGGTCTCGTCGATCGCGAAGGCGTTGGTGGTCTGGCGACGAGGCTGAGCTACAGCGAACGTCAGATCAATCGTCTGCTGACTGCAGAGCTCGGTGCCGGTCCGCTGGCACTCGCCCGCGCTCAACGAGCACAGACTGCGCGGACGTTGATCGAGACCACGTCGATGCCCATCACGCAGATTGCATTTGCCGCAGGGTTCGCCAGCGTGCGCCAGTTCAACGACACCATCCGCGAGGTCTACGCATCGTCGCCGACCGAGCTGCGCGGCGCCCGACAGCTGAGTGGCGTCGGAGGAACGCTCTCCCTGCGCCTCGCGTACCGAGCACCGTTTCACACGGAATCGATCTTCTCGTTTCTCGGAGATAGGGCCGTGCCCGGCATCGAGATGTGGGACGGAGCGACCTACCGCAGATCGCTTCGCTTGAACCACGGGAACGCTGTGGTCGCGGTCTCGGCGGGTGCCACCGCACCGGGACCGAACGCTGTCATGTGCACGTTGCATCTCGACAACGTCGCCGACGCTCAGGCTGCGGTGCAGCGATGCCGGCGGATGTTCGATCTCGACGCGGATCCCGACACGGTGGAGACCCACTTCGCAGACGACCCGATCCTGGCGCCCTTGGTTCGCAAGCGACCGGGACTTCGCTCGCCAGGCCATCCCGACGGCGTGGAACTGCTGACGCGAGCTGTGCTCGGTCAACAGGTCTCTGTCAAAGGCGCGCGCACGTTGGCGGCCCGCCTGACCGCCGCGATCGGTGAACCGCTGTCAGCGCCGGTCGACGGCATCACCCATGTTTTTCCATCGGCCGAGGCAATCGCCGGTTGTGTGACGGGTGACTTCGCCATGCCTGTCGCCCGTGCCAGGGCGCTGATCAACGCCTGCGAACAACTCGCATCGGGCAACATCGTCATCGATGCGGGAAGTGATCGCGACGAGATCGCGATGCAGCTCGAAACACTTCCCGGAATCGGCCCTTGGACCGCAAGCTATGTGGCGTTGCGGGCTCTCGGTGATCCGGATGTGTTCCTTCCGAGCGACCTCGGAGTGCGCAACGCCTTGCGCACGTTCGGTGTCGATTCCTCTCCGAAGGCCGCGGCTCGGCTTGCTGAGTCGTGGCGACCATGGCGCTCCTATGCGCTGCACCATCTCTGGGCAAGTCTGTAAGAAAGCGAGACGTTCATGTTCAACACCATCACGATGAGCTCACCCGTCGGCGAGCTGCGACTGATCGCCGGCGAGAACGGTCTGCGGGCCATCCTCTGGGGCGCCGAGGACACGGCACGCATCGCCTCGATCGATGAAGGCGATCTGGTCGAAGGCACCACGCCGGTGCTCGACCAGGCCGTCTCCCAGTTGGAGCAGTACTTCGCCGGAACGAGGCGTGAGTTCGACCTTCCGCTCGACCCGGCGGGAACCCCGTTCCAGCAGTCTGCGTGGAAGGTGCTGCGCACAATTCCGTACGGGCAAACGATCAGTTATGGCCAGCAAGCGCAACAGCTAGGTGATCCCAACAAGGCACGCGCCGTCGGTGCGGCCAACGGCAAGAACCCACTCAGCATCGTCGTCCCATGCCACCGGGTGATCGGCTCGACCGGACACTTGACCGGCTTCGCGGCCGGGCTCGACATCAAGTCGTGGCTACTGGATCACGAACGTCAGCCCCGTTTGATCGATTAGGCCTGATCGACTAGCCCCCGTGCCGAGCGCGGGCCTGCTGTTCGCGGCGGGCCCGGGCGTCAGCTTGCCTCGCGGCTTTTGCCGCCTTGCGCTTCGCCTTGATCTCCTCGTCGGCGGTCGGGGGCGGCAGCACGGTGACGTCTTCGTGCTCGAGGGGAGGCAGCGCCAATGTTTCGTCGTGCTTCAGCAAACGGGTGAGCGCGACGGACGCAGCGGCTTCTCCGGCGACCGAGCCGGCCATCATCAGCCGGACTGTTGCGACCCCGTACTTCTCGACGAGCGCCGGTGTCACTTCCAGCAACTCGTCTTCTGTTGGGTTCTCCGAGTGGTCGCCGAGAGCCTCGACGCAGTCGGCGAGACACGGATCGCACAGCAGGGTGGTGATCTGCTCGAGACCACCGTTCAGCCGGCCGCGCGCAGTTGTGGCGCGCATCGCCAGCGTACGGGTCGAGGGCTCCGTGAAGCCTCCGTCTCGAGCACCGCAGATCTCGTCGAGCGCGGTCCGGTGGTCTTCGGGCAAGCTGGCCACCAGCGCCTCGAGCTCGTCGTCGGTCATCGCCGTGAACGCCCTGTCGAGCAGCGTCAGGCCTTGCAGGCGGTTCTTCATCTGGTTCATCGGCAGTCGAGGCTACCGGTCACGAGCGTCAGGGTCTCGACGATCGACTGCCGACCCAGCTGTGAGGAAGACGTAGTAAGTTCGCGTCCTGCCGCGAAAGCGGCCGCGCCAGAAACGAGATGCTGGTGCCGCGATACGAGAAGGGGGTTGGCCATGGCCAAGTACTTGATCAGCGGGAACTACGTCGGGGATGGCATAAAGGGGCTGATGGCCGAGGGGGGCTCCAAGCGTCGGCAGGCTGCCGCTGCCGCTATCGAGTCCGTCGGCGGGACCCTCGACTGCCTGTACTACGCGTTCGGGAAGACCGACTTGTTCGGGATCTGCGACTTCCCCGACGCAGCGAGTGCCGCGGCAATCTCGCTGCTGATCAACTCGACGGGTGCCGTTTCAATCTCATTGACGCCATTGATGACACCAGAGGACCTCGACGCGGCGGCCTCCAAGTCCCCGTCATACCGTCCCCCGGGCGGCTGAGGCGCCTGCACGCGCCGTAGGGATTGGGTCGAGAGGCCACCGAATGCTGCTTCGTCGAGAACCGCTGTCGGTCCGCGCACCATGCCGTGGACGATCGCGGCCAGCACGCCCGCTACGGTTCGGTTTCGTGGGTGCAAGTGGCAACGAACCGTTCATCGCGAACACCGATGAGCTGCTGGCGAACAACGCGCAATACGTTGAAACGTTCGCCGACCATGACCTCGCGCTACGACCTCGCCGCAAGCTCGCCATCGTGGCGTGCATGGACAGCCGTATGGACATCTTCCAGATGCTCGGACTCGCCCACGGCGATGCGCACATCATCCGCAACGCTGGCGGTGTGGTGACCGACGATGTGATCCGCTCACTCGTCCTTTCACAGCGATTGCTCGGTACGCGCGAGATCATCCTTCTTCATCACACCGACTGCGGGTTGCAGCAGTTGATCGGCGACACGTTGAAGGACGAGATCGAGTCCGAGACCGGCGTCCGTCCGAGCTGGGCGTTCGAGAGCTTCAAGGATCCGTACCAGAACGTGCGTCAATCGATCCGACGGCTGCAGGTCAATCCCTTCATTCAGCACAAGGAACACATCCGCGGCTTCGTCTATCGGGTGGAAAGCGGGCACCTCGACGAGACGGCGCCCTGAGGGGCGATGGGTCTCTCAGCGGTTGTCTAACTGCAACGCGTCCATTGCTCCTCGTCGGGCTTAGTGCCTACGACCAATGTTGAGCACATTGTTTCGCTCCTCGGACCGATGCCCAAAGTCCCTTTGACATTCGCGAAATCTGTAGGACTCTTGTGTCCGGGTTCTGCCTTTTGGGAGGCGGAGCGGGGACAACGGGGATGGACACGATGGTTGCGAACAACCTTCATTCAGCGCGCGCTTTTACACGACGGGAGGCGGCGCTACGGCGTCTGCGGACGTTCGAGCACCGCGCGGCGGGTCGACAGCACGGCCACAGATTGCGCAAGCCTCTTGCGACTGTGGCAACGATCGCGCTGCTCGCCACCGCCCTGGCGAGCGGGGCCGGCGGCACAGCGGGAGCGGTGATATTGGACCCTGCGCCGGTCGGTCAGGGCTTCACGGTGACGGCGTCGGATCTTGCGTTCATCTTGAAGCAGATCAAGATCGCCGAGCATCACTCGGCGGCCTACGTGAGCGGGACAAACCCCGACAAGGTGAACGACCCGGATTACTGCAAGTCGCTGGTGGGCCCTGGGCCTGATCAGATTCCGGATTACTTGACGGCGTACGGTCTTCGCACCGTCGACGGCGAATGCAACAACCTCGTTCCGCAGCAGCCGGGTGTCAACGGTGACCCGAACACTCCGGGCGCCACCCGGGAGAGGTTCGCGTCTGCGGATCAGCCGTTCCCGCGTCGGGCCAACCCGGTGTTCCGCGATGCTGAGGGTGCTCCTGCCGGCTTCACCGGTCCCGGAAGCCTGGCGGGTCCTGCGACGAGCTACGCCCAGAAGAAGGGCCTCGTCTATGACTCGCAGCCTCGCGTGATCAGCGACTTGATCGTCGATCAGACTGCGTCGAACCCCGCTGCGATTGCAGCCACGATCCCGGTGCGCAGCCAGGATCCAACGCCGTCCGCCGTTCCATGCACGACCGATCCGAACTCGAGCGTTGACCCTGTCATTGTTGCCGACCCGCCTGGGTGTACTCCGTCGAACGACACGTTGTTCATTCCGAACGTGACCACAGACGTCGGTCTGTCGCCGCCGTACAACTCGCTGTTCACCTTCTTCGGTCAGTTCTTCGACCATGGTGTTGATCAGACGGTCAAGAGCGGTGGCACGGTGTTCGTGCCCCTGCACTCAGACGATCCGCTCGTCACCCTCGGGCCTGATGGCAAAGCCGGCACGGGTGACGAAGTCGCTCCCAATTCGTTCATGGCCATCACCCGTGCACAGAACCAGCCAGGCCCCGACGGCATCCTCGGTGATATCGCCGGTACGCCGCAGGACGAGAGTGCCGACGACATCCAGAACGCCAACAACACCGACACGCCATGGGTGGACCAGAGCCAGACCTACACGTCACACCCCTCGCATCAGGTGTTCCTCCGCGAGTACAACCTCGTCGGTGGCCGCCCAGTCGCGACCGGCCGGCTGCTCGGTGGACTCCCCGCCGGACAGACCTACTTCAACTCTCCGGACGGGCAGGCCGGTATCGGCACATGGGCCGCGACCAAGAAGCAAGCAGCCGAAAAGCTCGGCTTGCTGTTGCAGGACAAGGACGTCACGAACATTCCGATGCTCGTCGCCGATCCCTACGGCAATTTCATTCCCGGGCCCAACGGTCTGCCTCAATATGCGACGGCGCATGGCCCAGTAGAGGGCGTAATCGGAGCACCGGTCGCGGTACCTGCGGACGTGTTCCATTTCGACACGCCGTTCCTGACCGACATCGCCCACAATGCTGACCCCAGCCCACGGGACGTTAACGGCGACGGCTCACTCATCGTGGTCCCGACTCCGGACGACGACAACACGCCTCGGTCCGACTTCCAGAACCAGCCGGCAAACACATACGACAATGAGCTGCTCGACGCTCACTTCGTTTGTGGTGACGGCCGGTGCAACGAGAACATCGCGCTGAGCACGATCCACCAGATCTTCCACTCCGAGCACGACCGCCTCGTCGGCTACATCGAGAACGTGTTGGCGCAACCTGGCAATGCGGCTCTGAGCGCCGGTTACCACGCCGCTGGTACCTTCGACTACGGGCAGCGCTTGTTCCAGGCAGCCCGCTTCGTGACCGAGATGGAATACCAGCACCTCGTGTTCGAAGAGTTCGGCCGCAAGATCCAGCCGGCGATCCGTCCGTTCCACGTCTACAACGCCGACATCAACTCGGCGATCCCGGCAGAGTTCGCCCACGCCGTCTACCGCTTCGGTCACTCGATGCTCGATGACACGGTGGCCCGCACGAATCGTAATGGAACCGATAACTCGGTGCCGTTGCTGACGGCGTTTCTGAACCCGCCGCTGTTCTTCGACGGCGGTACATCTGGCGTTCTCACGGCTGAGCAAGCTGCGGGCAGCATCGTCATGGGTTCTTCGGATCAGGTCGGTAACGAGCTCGACGAGTTCATCGTCAAGACGTTGCGCAGCAACCTGTTGGGCTTGCCGCTCGACTTGGCGACGCTGAACATGACCCGTGCTCGTGATGCCGGCATCCCGCCGCTCAACGACGTGCGCCGTCA
>JANPGV010000278.1:0-2428 GCA_031424145.1 Ilumatobacteraceae bacterium | reverse complement strand
ACACGAACAGGAATGCGGCGAGCTGGCGGTCCGCATACGGACCGGCGACGAAGCTGGTGAGGTCGACACGCTTCGCGTAACCGATGGCCAGGGCGAGGGAGACGAGCCAGGCGATCGTCATGGTTTGCCGACTTCCGAACTTCCGGGCGGCGACCGCGACCAGACCGATGACGATGTAGCAGCGGATCTCGTAGGGAAGCGTCCACAACGAGCCGTTGATGAAGCTGCCGCCGGTGCTGATGCCGTACGGCGTATCGCGGACGAAGACGTCGGCGATGCCGTGCGAGAACGAGACCGGCAGCGTCGAGGCGCGCCCGACGTACGCGAACGGGCCGTCCGGCCGGAAGGTGACGTAGGCGCTGATGTCGTGGTGGCGATGGGCCCAACCGATCAGGCCGACGACGAACGCGCTGACGAGGATCGAGGTCCACAACGCCGGCATGATGCGCGCAAATCGAGCTCTGGCAAACGCCCCCGACCGTCGGTTCAAGGCACTGCGACCGACGAGCAGGCCGCTGAGGGCGAAGAACGCGCCGACCGCAAAACCGCCGAGTGTCAGCACCTTCGGTGCCAGGGGAGAGTTCGGTTCGCTACCGAACCCGCCGAGCGGGAACGTGTGGCTGACCAACACCAGGAAGGCAAGGACGAGCCGCACGAGATCGAATCCGACCGAGCGGGAGTCGAGGAACTCGTCGAGCGTCAGCGCCCTGCGTGACGTGGGTACGGCAAGGGTGGCGGTATCACCAGCCACGTGCGACCCAGGCAGCGAGCTGTGGTCGCTCGCGGGCGATCGTCGTGTCGACGCCGTGGCCTGGCATGACGATGGTCTCCACTGGCAGCGTGAACAGCGACGTATCGATCGAGTGGATGCTCGTGGCGAAGTCGCCGCCGTCGAGCGCGGTGTTGCCGGGTCCGCCGGGGAACAGAGTGTCGCCGCTGAACAACACCGGGGCGCCCTGCACCTTGAAGCTGACGGACCCGGCCGTGTGACCGGGGTTGTGGATCGCCTCGAGGCGAAGCTTGCCGACCTCGATGATCTCGGCATCGTCGATGAACACGTCGTACCCGACCTCTTTCAGGCGCGGTGCGTCGGCTGCGGTGACAGCAACTTCGTAGCCGGCTTCACGCATGGCCGGGACAGCTTGGATGTGGTCCCAGTGCCCGTGGGTCTCCAACACCCTGCGCACGCCGAGGCGCTGGCACAGATCGAGCAGCTGCTCGTGCTCGTTGGCAGCGTCGATGAGCACGGCCTCGCCGGTCTCCCGGCAGCGCAACACGAACACGTTGTTCTCGTACGGTCCGACTACAACACGGTGGATCTCGAGACGGCTGTCGGCCCAGTGAACGGTGCTCATGACAGCCGACGATAGCGAGATCGCGTGTCGCTACGCTTCGCTGATGCCTGCGACCGACCCCTCTTTGTGGACGACCATCGAACAAGCTGCGGCGATTCGCACGAGCAAGCTAGGCAGTATCGAGTTGCTCGATGCCCAGCTCGCCAGGATCGAGCGTCTGAATCCGACGGTCAACGCAATCTGCACCCTGTCGATCGACGAAGCTCGCCGAAGCGCTGTCGTCGCAGACGAAGCGACGACCAAGGGACGATCATCGGGTCCGCTGCACGGGGTCCCCGTCACGATCAAAGACGCGATCGCGACTGCTGGTATTCGCTCGACGGGCGGTGCGCCAAAGCTTCTCGAACACATCCCGGAACAGGACGCTGAGGTGGTGTCGGCGGTTCGTCGCGCCGGCGCGATCGTTTTTGGCAAGACCAACGTCCCGCTCTGGTCGGGCGATTTTCAGACGTTCAACGACATGTTCGGAACGACCAACAACCCGTGGGATCTCAGTCGCGTTCCGGGCGGATCGTCGGGCGGAGCGGCCGCTGCCGTCGCCTGCGGCATGACGAGTTTCGAGATCGGTACCGACATCGGTGGGTCAGTGCGCGTGCCGTCGGCCTTCTGCGGCGTGTTCGGCCACAAGCCGTCGTTCGGTGTGATCCCCACGCTCGGTTATCTCGACGAGCCAGGCGGCGGGCTGACGGAGAGCGATGTCAACGTGTTCGGGCCGATCGCCCGCAGCGCCGACGACCTTGCGATGTTGCTCCGCATCCTGGCCGGCCCGACACCCGACCGTGTAGCGGGTTGGCACCTCGACCTGCCGAGGCCTGACATGGCGGACCTTCGTGCGCTGCGTGTTGCCACCTGGTTCGACGAGCCGTCGATCGCGATGGACAACGAGATGATCGCCGTGCTCAATGGGGTCGCAGACGCTCTCGAGACTGTCGGCGTTTCGGTCGATCGCTCCATCCGTCCGAAGATCGACTTCACAGAGTCGTGGAAGGCGGGCGCCTGGCTCATCGGGGCGGCCGTTGGTGTCAGCGAGGGCAATCGAACCATCAGCCACACCGACTGGTTGTTCGCCGACC
>JANPGV010000277.1:0-9700 GCA_031424145.1 Ilumatobacteraceae bacterium | reverse complement strand
GAACCCTGAACCGGGAGGCCGTCTATGACTACGTGGGCATCGCCGCAACAAACGACGTGGCCGTCGCGGTGTGGATGGATTTGCGAAACGCCGAAGTTTGCCCCGCCGTCAACGCCTACCGGCAGTCCCTGTCGACCGGCTCGGCAACGGCGGCGCCGTCGCCTGCTGCCTGCCCACTAACGTTCGGCAATCTCGACATCTATGGCGGGGCCTACCCCGACCCGACTTAATAGCGAGACCTCGACGCATTTCACGTGCTGAGGTCAGGTCGTATCAACTCAGCGATGTCTCGCGCGCCGCGTCAGTCCTTGACGCCGAGCTCGTCGACCGGCGGCACTGGCATTCCCCAGCGGACCATCCCCTGCTCGACGCGGTGGATGGCCACCTCGAGAACCTGTACTCGGGCGAGACGCTTGTTCTCACCGGACAGCACGTCCCACGGCGCGAGGTGGTGGTCGGTGCGTTCGAACATCTCCTCCGCAGCGATCATGTATTGGTCTGTCTTGGTGCGGTTGCGCCAGTCCTCCTCGGTGATCTTCCACCGCCGCAGCGGATCGTTCTCACGATCCTCGAACCGCTTCAACTGCTCCTCGGCGCTGATGTGCAACCAGATCTTCACGATGGTCACGCCCTCCAGCGCGTTGGCACGCTCGAACTGGACGATCTCCTCGAAGGCCCGGCCCCACTGGTCCTCCGTGGCGAACCCCTCGATGCGCTCGACGAGCACCCGCCCGTACCAACTGCGGTCGAACACCGACATCCCGCCGAGCCCCGGCACGTAGGGGTAGAAGCGCCACAGGAACGGGTGGCGCTTCTCGTCGAACGTCGGCTTGGCGAACGACGTCACGCGGTAATGCCGCGGGTCGAGCGGCTCGACGAGTCGCTTGATGGCTCCGCCCTTGCCGGCGGCATCGCTGCCCTCGAACACGAACAGCAGTCCCGGACCGAGTTCGCCCGCACCCATATGGCCGCCGACGTGAAGTCGCAGCTGCAACCACCGCCGCTGCGCGGCCGCGAGTCGCTCGTCGTACTCCTTGCGGGCGAGGCGCTGCGTGAGATCGAGTGCGTCGAGGCGGCCCATAGCCGCCGAGACTACGCAGCACGCCGACGACCGCGAGCATGCAGGTCGGTCGAATCTGTCCGGAGCACGATGTCGAATAGCTAGTGCCGTATCAGGCAACGTTTGTTGCCCTGCCACCTACCGGCACTTTGAGGGCAGGCGTCCGGAGTTGCGGCGGCGCAATTATGGGACGCAGCATTGGAACGCGCGATGTCGCCTGGCCGCGGGGCGCCAGCAGAGTCCGATCTCTCAGAGCCGGTCACCGATGTTTGGCACGGTGGCGCACACTCGGCGCGACGTGAGCATGATCAGGCTCGCTGTGGGCGGACGTTGACACCTGTCCGGGTGGGGTGGTCGCGCGGCGCGGAGGGCGTCGGCGTGAACAGCGATCGGGTTGTGCCGGCACGGAAGCGCCGAGCTCTGGACAGCCGGCTCAACGTGAGACAGGTGTGGCCTCGATCAGCGACGCTGGCGAGGCGGTCTCGATGATCCGCCTGATTGCGAACCCGGACTCGGTGAAGAGCGTCTCGAACTCGGCCGCCGTGCGTTCCTTCGCGCCACCGAACATCGCCATCATCTGCATGTCCATCAGATACCCGATGACGTCGCCCTTCGCCGGATCAGGTTCGAGGATCTGCTCCCCGACGAGCAGCACCGCGTGGGGTTCCATCGCCGCCCGGCAGGAGCGCAAGATCCGCACGCAATCCGCGTCAGGCCAATCGTGCAGCACGCGGATGAGCAGATACATATCGCCGCCGCCGGGAACGGCATCGAAGAAGCTTCCTGCACGCGTCGTGATTCGCCCGTGCGACAACGCGTCCGACACGATTGCAGCGACGACGTCGTCTCGGTCGAAGAGCAACCCACGAGGAGTCGGGAAGCGACCGAGGATCTGGCGCAGCGTCTCACCGGTCCCGCCCCCGACATCGACGATCAGCGCGGCCGCGGAGAAGTCGTACGCAGCTGCGAACGCGCGGTGGCGATTGTCCGGGAAGCTCGCCATCATCTGGTCGAACACGCGTGCTTCATCGGGATGGTCACGCAGATACTCGAATCGGCCTTGCTGCCATGCAACCTCGTGCGGCACCTCCCCGGTCAGCGCCGCGTCCAACATTCCCCATGCGCGCCATGATCCCGGCGCGGTCCAGAACCGTGCGCTGTGGTAAAGGCTGTTCGGCACATCGGTCCGCAACAAGCGCGACAGCGACGTGTGGGTTACCACGCCGTCGGCCGTCATTCGGAACACACCGGAGGCTGCGAGCGCCCGCACGACGCGTAGCAACGGCTCACGTAGCACGCCGCACCGGTCGGCGAGGTCGTCGATCGGCATTGCCCCTTCAGGGTCGATCGCGTCGGCGACTTCCAGGTCAGCGACCAGCCGCAAGAGCCGCGACACCTCAAAGCCGCGCAACATGAGATCGAGACGGATTCGGTCCTGTTCCTCTTCCGACGGCACGACGACAGTCTTGCATTCGAGGGACCGGACCGGTGGCAAGCCGGTGATCGGCGTTACCTCTCCGAAGGCTCAATGGCGCTCCTCTACCGGGTGCCCGTATTCAGTTGACCGGCAACCGCGTACGCATCGAGCCGGGCTGGCCTCCTTCGGCCGGAGTATGTATCCCACAACGCTCACCGGACACCGTCCGCACAGTGCCCTCCAACGCCGGTTATGCGGGTGGTGTTATCGGACGGAGTCCCCGCACGGGTTCGCCGGAAGCCGGGTGAGAGGCGACGCATCGAAGGCGGTGATTACCGGGTGCCCGCGTCGCAAGAAAGCCTGGGGCGCACCGGAGCATCTGCTTCGGTGGCAGGTTGCTGGAAGAGAGTTCCCCGGGGCCCATTGCCCGAGCCGGCACGCATAGGATCATCTCACACGACGCTCACCCGGCTGTCTTGTTCGCGGCGACGTTCAGTCACCTGTGCGGGCCAGCCGGCCGTGATCAGGGTTGGTCGTCGAGTCGGAGGCGGGTGTGCTGGATCTGGCCACGTGCGTACTGGACGGCTTGGGCGATTTCCATCGCTTCTCCCGCAGCAACACACTCCGCGAACCGCGGCTCGCCGAGCACGGTGCGCAGTTGTTCGATGGTTGCGGGCAGGTTGGCGACCATCACGATGCTCGTGTAACCGGTGGTGCTGCCGTAGAGGGTGGCGGCCACCTCGGGTTGTTCGTATCGATCGAAGAACGTGGCCAGGTCCGCGACCGTGGCGGCCACGTTGCCGACGTCGTCAGCCTGATGGAACGAATCGATGGTGCTGTCGAACATGGTGAGGCAGTGTTCGAGTTGGCCGTGGAGTGCTTCGAGCCCAGCGGCTTCTCGGACGATCACCGATTCGAACTGCATGATCCGTTGCTGCCGGCAGTAGTCGAGTCCTTCACGGTAGGCGTCCAACGCTCGGGCCGGATCGGAGTCGGCGAACGCCCGACCGTACCCGGCCAGCGCGTACGCGATCCAGAGCGGGTTGCCGGTGGCGCGGGCGGCGGCGAGGGTTTCGTCCGCGAGTGCTCGGGCTTCGGCGGCATGCCCAACCGCCGGAAGCATGTAGGTCAGTCCGCAGAGTCCAAGACACGGCAAAGTCGGAGTCGGTCTCGGCGGCGAGGGCGGTGTTGACCTCCACGAAACGGTCGATGCGTCCCGAGCCGCCGGTCGTGTTAGTGGCGTCGTCGCCACAGCCGGCCGCCTACGCGCCGAACAACAACATCACCGCCGGGATCGCTGACCGGGCACGAATCACCGAACGAGTAGAATTGCTATCCGTTGATCATCGCCGATGATCAACGGATAGCAATTCGTTTGCGGAGGAGGGTCAGATGAGCATCAAGACGCATGACTATGAAAAACATGCCGGCGAATATGCCGAGCTCGGGATGGAAGGAACACAATACCTGGCATTTCGCGACATTCCCATGCTGATCCAGGAGTACGCAGGATCCATCGCATCTGCGCTTGATTATGGCTGCGGCGCTGGGCGTTCAACACGATTTCTGAAGCGGCTAGGCTTCGATGCAGTTGGCGTAGACGTTAGCCAGGAGATGCTAGAACAGGCTCGATCCAAAGATAGGTCGGGCGAGTATCACCATATTCCCAGCGGGCACCTGCCTTTTGAGGATTCCCGGTTCGATCTGGTCTTTTCGAGCTTTGTGTTCTTGGAAGTGTCGCGAATCGAAGAGATCGAGGGCATCCTCAAAGAAATGAAACGAGTGCTTCGGAAGGATGGCATCATCATATTCGTAACCGCTTCAATGGAAGCTAGCGAAGGAGACTGGGTATCGTTGTCATACTCGTTTCCAGAGAACGACAGGCCGCTCCGTAGTGGCGAGACGGTAAAACTGCTTATTCGGGGCATTGACGTAGTATTGTATGACTACTACTGGACTGATGATGATTACACACGGGCCGCCGAACGCGCTGGACTCATGCTTGCCAAGATTCACAAGCCGCTCGGTTCTAGTGATGATTCAATAGAGTGGCGGGATGAAACTAAGATGTCACCCGTGGCGATATATGTGCTCAGGAATTAATCTCTGACGTCGTCAACCGACATAGGCGATCTCGGCTTCGATCGTGGGCATCGCACGTTGCGGATCCTCGGCAAGGGCAGCAAGCCTGCCGTCATCCCGCTCGTGCCGCGCACGGCACGCACCGTGGATCTTGCGATCGGCGAACGACGCTAGGGTCCGATCCTGCTCCGCCACGATGGACAGCGTCTCGATCGCCGGACGGCGCATCGATGGGTCAAAGCGATCGGCAAGCGGGCCGGTCTCGGACATGTCCATCCGCACATGCTCCGAGGAGCGTTCATCATGGCGGCGCTCGATGCCGGTGTACCGCTGCGTGACGTGCAGCTCGCCGCCCGACACGCCGACCCGCGCACGACCACGATTTACGACCGCCGACGCGAGAACTTCGACCGTCACGCCGCATACGTCGTCGTCGCCTTCGTCGCCGGAGCCTGAACCGGCACCTCGGGGCGATGCCCCACGTCGTTCTGCATGCACAATCGGGGATACCCTCGGCCTTCGTCGTGGCGCCCCCGAGCCATCCGTTTCATCGCGCTCGCAACAGACAGCCCCCAGTGGCTCGGTGAGCGCAGCAGACGAGTCGTCAACAGGACCGTTTGGCGGTTCCACCTGGCTGGCTGGCTCGCTGTCTGTCCGTGGAGTCAGACGATGCCGGCTGCCCGAGCCTGTGCATCCGCGGCAGCCAGGACAGCGCGAGCGTTCTGCACATTAAACGGCTTCGCCTCTCCAGTCTCTAGGTCCCACTGCGACCGAGGGTGGGAGAAGAAGTCGCCGCCGTAGACGTGGACTGCCGCGGTCCATTGTCGGGTGGGGTTCCGCACGGAGTGAATTCCGTCGGCGCCGAGGAGTAATGCATCGCCGACCTCGCCGCGCTTGCGCCCGCTGACCTCGATCGAGTGCCCCGCCCGCCGGTAGTACGTGTTGTCCTCGACCCCTCCGTAGATGCCAACGGTCGACCACATCTTGTGTTCGTGGGGAAACAGGTCGACCAAGGGCGGCCAGACGAAGTGGATGATGGTCAGGTCCTCATCGTTGTAGAGGACGTCGATCCGCCAGCCGTCGGCGACACCGAACTCGCTCTCCACGCCTGCCGGGTCAGCGACGACCCGCTCGACGACCTCACGGACGGCGAGCTGCTGGGCGTCCTCGGCGAGGGCGCGTCTGCACTCATCTACGAACGCTTCTCGGTCGAACTTCATGAGCCCTCCCTTCGCCGCGGATCGCGAGCGGAAGTTCGCCTGAACGCTACCGCGCCAGGATCGGCGGAGAGCCTCGCGACGAAGCCTATGTTGATCCTCGCCCTCCAAAGGCCCGTCAACGCGGAGGACCTGCCGGTCGTCGACAGCTCATTCGGCGGACATGGTCGGCGATCTGCTCGGAGTGGGCGGGCACCGAACGATGTCACAGAACGCGCGGCGAGACTGCGTGGCACGGTAGCACCAAACGCCGGCTGGATGACGCGCGTCTTGGGTCGCGCCCATCACGCTGAGCGTCGTCAAAAGTTGAGTCCCGAGAAGTGGTGTATGGGGGGTAGGTAGGTCGGGGGGATGACCCCGGACGCGACAGTCACCGCGTCAGCCTTGTGAAGAAGTACCAGCTACTACACGAGGAGACCACGGTGACAGTCCCTACTACTTTGGACGCGACTGGTTGGCTGCGCAACCACCTCGACGGCGATGACGGTGACATCGATCTGGTGAGATCGATGGTGCAGTCCTTCGCTGAGTCGTTGAGGTCGGCGGAGGCGTCGATGCAGTGCCAGGCCGGTTACGGCGAACGCAACGAGGAACGGATCAACAGCCGCAACGGCTATCGCGAGCGGTGCTGGGACACTCGAGCGGGGACGATCGATCTGGCGGTCCCGAAGCTGCGCGAGGGCTCGTACTATCCGGCGTGGTTGTTGACCCATCGGCGCCGCGCGGAGCAGGCGTTGGCGTCGGTGGTCGCCCAAGCCTATATCGAGGGGGTCTCGACTCGGCGGGTTGATGATCTGGTCAAAGCGATGGGCATCGAGGGGATCTCGCGTTCGGAGGTGTCGCGTCAGCCCTCGTCGGAAGGTAGAGGGATCGAGTGGAAGAGGCTGAACCGCCACTCACCCTGTTCGCGCGTGAAGATCACGGTTGTGGGTGCAGAGACATGCTGGGTCGCGCCGTCTAACGTGTAATCCTGCTCAAGCCAACACGTGAGAAGGCCCTCGTCACCCTCGATGATCTCGTGGCCGTCCTTGACGACCGTCTTGACTTCGGAGACCATGGTGACGAGCTGGCGAAGGTAACCGCGCACCTCGTCGCCGCCCCGCATCCACTTGCGTGAGATCTCGTCGACGCCTTGCGCGTCCGTGGCGACCGCCGCCGTGAGCGCGTCGACATCGCCGCGTCCAAACGCTTCGAACATGTTCTCAAGTGCCGTTTGCAGTTCGCCCATCATGGCCTCCGCTCTGGATTGAAGGCACGCAGCATATCGTGCGAGGGCGTTCCCCGCCTGCGCTGTCGCACGCTGGCCGACGTTGTTTCGTCGATGGACGCGGCGACGTACCCCCAATACGCCGGGAGGACGACCACGCAGATTCAGCCGACTTCCTCACGCTGAGTGCTCTGGAGGAGGTCGACTCAACTAAGGTCAATGTCACTCATACCGGTGATCCACCGCACGGGTGCCGGTTCGTGGATCCTCCTCGGACGACAGTCGACGACAGGAGGTTGTGCGGCGTGTGGAGTCCCGACGTTCGAGTGTGTGGTCCGCGGTAACGGTGAGCGTATGTCTCGGGTCAGTCACGAGGTTGTCGACCTCATCTTGGAGTTCGCGTCCGGGAGAGGCGCGGCCGAACGCTGCGCAGTTCTTGCGTCTCCCCTGCGCCGTGCCCCAGAACGTGCACTCCACTCGCGACGCGAGACTGTCCCGGAACGCCGGTTGCGCAACCGTCGTTATGCGCTCTCCGGGGGCTCGAGCCAGGTAGCGCCTAGCGCAGTTCTGGGCGCTCCCACCAACGTTCATTTGACGAGTCGCACGGCCTCGGATCGCGACGTGAGCTGGGGCGGTGGACGATCTGGCGCAACGGTGCGCGCGTCGCTCATGTCCGCTCGATGCGGATCGAGTCGAGCACGTCGGCGGCGAAATCAGGGTAAGCCGCCGCCGTTGGTCCCGGCCACAGATCTGCGCTGATGATGACGACCGTGCCGTCGATGTCGACGACCCACAAGGTCTCAATCTCGCCCGGTTCGGCACCCCCGCCACCTATTCCGTCTGGGCTCTCCCAGCTTTGGAAATGGGGGTAACCCGGAGCACCATCGTCAATCGGGATTCTTGGCCGATCGTTTTCCACTCTGTCGCAGTCCGTCATGTCGGTGGGGGCGGTGCGTTGGAATGCTTTGCCGGCGTAGCCGTCGATGGAGATGTCCGTCGGGGTGGTCACCTCGGCCCATCCCTGCTGCTCGGTGAGCGCGGCGACGAGGTCGTCGAGGGTCACAGGCACAGGGCCCGGGTGATACCCGTTGCTCGGGTGGCAGGCGTCTGAGAACACGGCGACAGCGCGGCTGAACATCATCCAGCCGATGTCCCCAGACGGTCCAGCAGAGGTTGAGCGCTTGACCATGACCCACAGCTCGTCCGTGGCCATTTCCCTCCACCCCGGGCCGACAGTGGCGAAGATCCGCGGTGTCGGTGTTCCATTGACCTGGTCGTCGTAGTACGTCCCCGGCTCGAGCTCGCCTGTGTTCGGCCCGGTGAGAGGCAGAGGTCGCGGAGGCGTCGTCGGGGGCACAGTCACGGTCGGGGACGGTTCGTCGGATGGCGTCAAGACGTCGCCGTCGTAGACGACGAGCACGCCGACGAGCACGACGGCCGCCGCGGCGGCGATGACGATCGGCCACCGGCGACCGCTGGTCGGTTGGATCGGTTCGTGGTCGATGAGTGTGACCGTTGTCGTGCGCAGGGAGTCGAGGTAGCCGGCGTCCTCGATCTCCCAGGCCGCGTCGAGATCAGCGCGCAGCCCGGCGACCCAGCTTGCACGAGGTGTCGCGTCGATCGCTGCCAGCAGCTCGACCAGTTCGCGGTCGTCAGACATGATCGCCACCCCCACTCGTGCGCAGGCTCTGCCGTGCTCGTGACAGCAACGACTCAGTCGACTTGTAACTCTTGCCGAGCCGGTTGGCTACCTCGTGGACCGGCAGATCATCGAGGTAATGCAACACCACCGCCGCCCGCTGGCTCGCGGGAAGTTGCTCGATCCACGCCAGCAGATCGTCCTCGACCGACGCCGTCACAACCGGCTGGTTCGTGAACAGATGACCCAGCCGGCGCTCCTGGCGGGCCGACCGCCGCCACTGATCGATCAACCGGTTGCGGCCGACGGAGATCACCCACGGCACGGTCAACACGGACACATCGCCGTCGCGCACACGCGTGAGCACAGTCACGAACACGTCCTGACACAAATCCTGGGCCAACTCGCGCTGTCCCCCGCTGGCCCGATACAGGTAGCCGAACAACGGACCCACCGCGGCGTCGTAGAACGCCATGAACTGGGCGCGGACCAGCTCGCCACCATCAATCCCGGGCACGGTCGCTGATCCCATACCCCTACAACGTCGCGCAATCACAGAATCCTTCGGAACAGTCCGACAAATGTACTCCCCGAACGGATCGCGAGCCGAGCAGATTGGCGCACTTCGCAAACAGCGCGGGCTCGCAGCATCGACGATCGATCGTCGCCTGGCGACGGTGTGTGGGCTGTACCGGTTCGCGCACATCGACGGTCGGATCGCATCGAACCCTGCCCAGTACGTCCGGCGGCCGAAGGTGCACCCCAGCCAAGGACACGCGATGGACCGCACAGAGCTCGGCAGGTTCCTGTTCACGGCCGAACACTTCGGACACCCACGGGCCGCGCTGGCGGTGCTGCTCGGGCTCAACGGGTTGCGGGTGAGCGAGGCATGCGACACCGACATCGGCGATCTCGGCTTCGATCGCGGCATCGCACGTTGCGGATCCTCGGCAAGGGTAGCAAGCCTGCCGTCATCCCGCTCGTGCCACGCACGGCCCGCACGGTGGACCTCGCAATCGGCGAACGCCGTGAGGGACCGATCCTGCTGCGCCGCGATGGACAGCGTCTCGATCGCCGG
>JANPGV010000276.1:0-10817 GCA_031424145.1 Ilumatobacteraceae bacterium | reverse complement strand
CTGCAGGGTTGCTACGCCGACATCGACGCCCTGCACTCGACGATCTCAGTGTTGCAACGCCAGGCACCCGCATGAGGACCGCCGTCGACGAGATCGCCGCCATCTTCATCGAGCGCGGTAGTCAGGCGTATCTCGGCGAGCGCGTATCGATCGCTGAGCACATGTTGCAGACCGCCCACGCCGCAGAGACCGACGGCGCGCCGTCGGAGCTCGTCGTGGCGGCGCTGCTCCACGATGTCGGTCACCTCGTTCATGCGATGGCCGCCGACTCCGCCGACCTCGGTATCGACACGGTTCACGAGGAGGTCGGGGCACGATGGTTGTCTCGTGCGTTCGGGCCGAACGTGGTGGAGGCGGTCCGGCTGCACGTTGCCGCAAAGCGATATCTCTGTGCGACAACGCCCTCATATGCGAAGATGCTTTCGCCGGCCTCCGTACGCAGCCTGATGCTCCAGCGCGGCCCGTTCTCGACGGCTGATGCCGAGGCGTTCGCCGCGCTCCCCCACGCCGCCGATGCTGTTCGGGTGCGACGGTGGGACGATATCGGCAAGGTGGCCGGTGAGGTCACGCATCCCTTCGATCACTACCGTCCGTTGCTCGAGGCGTGCCTCGCTGTCGCTTGAGTTCAGCGCAGTACAGTCCGGCGCATGGATCAATCGGTTGTTCACGACGTACACATGGCAATCAACGTTGTGCACCGGTTGGTGTACTTCGTTCCCGAGGCGGCCGAAGAGTACGCATCACTCGGGATCAAGGGCCAAGCCGGCTACTTCGCCTCCCGCTCTGCACCGATGGGGGCGGTGCCCGACAGCGTCGTACTCGCGACGTTCTACAACTTCAGCCCGCTCGCAGTGACCTCGACAATGCCAGGGGTATGGGAGGCCGCTTCACCTGAAGAATGGCAGGCCGCGCGATTCCGCGTCGTAGAGCGGGCGTTGGACCGAGTGCAGCCGCATCTCTCGACCGACCAGATCGAAGAAGCACGTTCGTTGATCGATCCCGTCGTGAGGAGCTTGCAACATGGCGGCAAGCCGCTGGCCGCCTCGAACGCGGCGATTACTCTGCCCACAGATCCGCTCGTCGCGCTGTGGCAGCAGCTCACGGTTGTGCGCGAGTGGCGCGGCGATGCCCACGTCGCACTGTTGGTCACGAATCAACTGGCACCGAATGAGTGCCTGGTGTTGCAGGTCGCCAGCGGGCGATTCCCGCTGCTGATGGCCCAGAGAACGCGGCGGTGGACCGACGCCGAGTGGGCGGCCGCCACAGCCAGCATGGCCGAGCGCGGTTGGATGGATGTCGACGGCACCATGACCGCTGCCGGACTGGAGGAGCGTGAACGGCTCGAGGACGAGACCGACCGGCTGTGCGCACCCATGTGGCAGGCCGTCGGCGACAAAGGGGCAGCCCGGTTGACCGAGCTCATCATGCCGATCCACGAGGCCATGCAGGCCGCCGGTACATACACGATGTTCGCCTGAGCTTGCACCTGGACGGTCGCTAGTACGGCCACTCCGGCTGTCGACCGGTCAACCTGCTGAGCAAACCACCGAGGCGCAGCTTCAACAAGACCTTCAGCATGAGGTTCTTGGCGAACCACGGAAGCTGGGCTATCTGGCGAAGCGTGTTCCCGATACGAGCAGCAGGACCGCACCCTAGATCAGCGCGGTACTCCGCAAGCGACCGCGACCGCCCGACGTACCGGAATCGGGAACCGATCACCAGTTCACGCAAGATGGCCAACGTCACGCCGACCGACGAGAACGAATCGTGGATCATCATCGTGCCACCGATGTCGACCCGCGCCCCCCAGGTGCGAACGTCCGAACGTGCCGGCGCGAAGCGATGCGCACCGTCGATGAACAGCAACGCGATCGGACCTGAGACCTGGTCGTGAGCGCGGTCGCTGAACTCGCGGATGTGCCGAACCCGATCGGTGACGCCTGCGGCGGCGAGGTTGGCCAGGAAGACGTCGTGATCCGTCGCAGCCTGTGACTCGAAGCCACTGATCTCCTGCGGCCCGCGGTCGTTTCCAGCGTGCGGGTCGATGGCAACGATCGCCACGCCGTCCGGGGCCGCGCCCGCGAGCACGATGGTGCTGCGACCACGAAAACTGCCGATCTCGACCACCTGCTGGCCGGCATGGGTCACGGATGCGACCTTGTACAGCCTGGCGACCTGGTCGTCGGTCAACCATCCGTCGACATCGCGAACAGCTGCCTGCAGCTCGTCGAGCGAGCGGTCGCTCATGCGAAGTAGACGCCCATACCGAAGACGACGATCCAGAGCAAGCCGAGGATCTGCAGGACCCGATCATGGGCGAAGATCTCTTCCGGCGCGGCGCCATGACCTTGCTCCAGGATCAGGGTGTATCGCAGCAGCGCGGTGCCCATGGGGATGATCGAGAGCTCGTAGAACGGCCACGTCGAGCCGGCCACCTCGCGTGTGTCGAAGGCCCAGATGCAATATGTCACGAGCGCGGCGCCGCAACTGACCGATAGCACGATCCGCAGGAAACCGAGCGAGTAGTCGTTGAGTGTCGATCGAGTCTGTGCATCGTCGCCAAGATCGCGCAGCTCGGCATAGCGCTTCCCGGCAACGATGAACAGGGATGCGAACGAAGTGGTCAGCGAGAACCACTTGCTCATCTGAACGTCGGTAGCAACCGCACCGGCGACCGCGCGGAGCACGAAGCCGGCTGCCACCGCAACGAGATCGACGACCGCGATGTGCTTGAGCACCGCGCTGTACAGCGATGTCAGCACGACGTAGCCGGCTACGACGACCGCTGTCTGCCAACGAGTCGTCGCGGCCAGGCCGATGCCCAGGAGCAACAAGATGCTTCCGGTGATCCTGCCGGTGGCGACGGGTATCGCTCCACTGGCGATAGGACGGTGTTGCTTCGTCGGATGATTCCTGTCGTTGTCGGCGTCGAGCAGGTCGTTCCAGAAGTACGTTCCGCTGCTGGCTAGGCAGAAGGCGATGAAGGTGACGACTGCGCGCCATAGCGATGATCCGTCGTCGAGAACTCCCGCTGCGCCGGGCGCGGCAAAGACCAGGAGGTTTTTGACCCACTGCTTCGGGCGTGCCTGCCGGAAAAGGTTTCTTGTCACCCAGCAACCACCTCGGGGACCTCCGAGATGGTCGCACCTTTGACCCAGACGGCATGATCGGCGCGGTCCAACAACTCACGATCGCCGACACTGTTGCCGTACGCCCACACTTCGGCGTGCACGAATCGTCGTTCGTCCAGCCATTGCTCGAGGCGACGGCGCTTTTCCGCTGCACGGCAGTTCGGACCATTCAGCCTGTCCCCGTAGCGATCCCCCGACTGCGTCGAATCCGTGCACAGGACGTCCTCGATGCCGAGGCGCAGCGCCAGAGGCCGAAGGTAGACAGCGAGTGAGGCGGAGACCAACACGATGCGATGACCGGCTTGCTGATGCCAGCGCAGCCGCCGCATCGTGTCCGGCCGCAGCCAGTTGACCATCACGTATTGGGCAAACTGCTCACCGATGGCGTCGACATCGGTGATCCGCTTACCGCGAAGCGAGCCACCGACGACGATCTCCTTCATGCGATCTCGATCGCGCCTCGCGGCGGCGACCAGGCTGGCCAGAGGGCGTCGCAACACGGACGTGACAAGGCGACGACGCCCGGCGACCCGTTCGAGAAAGGGTCGAACGCAGTCGCGTGTCGTCAACGTGCCGTCGACATCGAACGCCGCAATCACCATCCTGTCGCTCACCGCAAGCTCCCGAGCATGTCCCAGAATCCCGGCCAGCTCTTAGATACCACATCGGGGTTCTCGATCTCCACATCGGGCACACGCAAACCGATCAACCCGAACGCCATGGCCAGCCGGTGATCGTGGTGCGTCTCGATCCTCGAACCGTGAAGCACGGTCGGCTCGATCACCAAACCGTCGTCGGTGTCATTTGCGCGCGCGCCCAGGCGATGGAGCTCCTGGCACAAGTCGCCGAGCCGATCGCTCTCCTTGGCGCGGATGAAACCCACACCGCGGATTTGCGTCGGAGTCGTCGCGAAGATCGCGGCTGCCGCAAGAGTCGGCACGAGATCGGACATGTCGACCATGTCGATGTCGATACCTCGAAGGCCATCTCCGCTTTCCACGATGGTCGAGTGTTCCCCGCGCCTTGCACTGCAACCCATCTTTGTCAGAACATCGCAGAACGCCGCGTCTCCTTGCATCGATCCTTTGGTCAGCCCGGGGATCTCGATCCGGCCTCCGCAGACTGCCGCGGCAGCGAGCGGATAGCTGGCCGACGTCGCATCGGGCTCGATCGCATAGTCACGGCCTCGATACCGACCGGGACCGACCGAGATGTCGTTGGCACCGATCATCACGTCGTCATGACCGAAATCGCTCATGACCGCCTCGGTGATGTGCAGGTACGGACGAGACACGAGCGGCGTCGTGATGGCGATCTGCAACCCGCCGGCGATGTACGGACCGATCATCATCAGCGCAGTGAGAAATTGACTGCTGATGTCCCCACGAACCTGCAGCCGTCCCCCGCCACGGGGTGGTCCGCTGACGGTGACCGGTAGATGGCCCCACCGATCCCCCGCGGTAACCGTCACACCGAGAACTGCCAGGGCATCGTGCAGCGGTCCCATCGGACGCGAGCGCAGTGGCGGATCACCATCGATCACATACGGCCCGTCACCGAGCGCCGCGAGCGCGGTGATGAACCGCGAGGTCGTGCCCGCAAGGCGGGTCGGCAACGACAGGGGTCCAGCGCTCAACGAACCGCCTGTGCCGCCGATTGTCATCACGCCACCGCGCCCAACGTCTTGATCGACATCGATGCCCAACGTGGCAAGGCACGTCAGCATCGCCCGGGTGTCGTCGCCGTCGGGAAGGTTCGTGAATGCAGAAGGGCCGTCGGCGAGTGCTGCGCAGACCAGGGCGCGGTTGGCGATGCTCTTGGAGCCCGGCACCGATACGACAGCGTCGATCGGATGAAGAAGTGGTGTGACGTGGTGGGTCGGCACTAGGCCAGCCGCTGAACAGCCGGGCGATAGCCACGGGCCAACAGTCCGCCGCGATACAGCTCGGCTGTAGCCACGTCGACAAGCACGACGGCCACACCGCGGTTGCCTTCGACACTGTGAACCACTTCGAAGCTGGCGATGTTGACGCCCAGTTCGGCGGCCAGCGTGAACACCTCGGCTGCAGCGCCGGGGCGATCCGGGATGGGAATGCGCACCTCGGCCAGCTCGCTCGGCTGGTTGACCCTGTTCGGCAGGTTCGTTCGCGCCTCACGCGCGTGCTGAAGCCGGTCGTACAACGCACTGCGATCGTCGCGATCTACGACATCGCGCATCGATTCCAGACCCTCGATCAAACCGTCGAGGGCCGAGAGGATCGCCGGCCGGTTCTCGGCGCAGATGTCGAGCCAGATCGAGGGGTGACCGGACGCGATGCGCGTCATGTCGCGAAAGCCGCCGGCCGCCAGGCGCAACAGAGCGGCGTGCTCTTCAGCGCGGTCGCTGGCCAGGCCCATCAACGTCGCCGCTGCCAGGTGGGGCACATGACTGATGACGGCCACCACCTGGTCGTGGCGATCTGCGGGTAGTGCCACCACGTCGGCACCGAGCTCAGCAACGACTGCCGCGACCTGGCTGAACGTGCTGTCGGCGGTGGTCTGCGAGGGGGTCAAGACCCATACGGCGCCTTCGAACATCGACGCGTCGGCGCCGTCGAAACCGTCCAACTCGCTGCCCGCCATCGGATGGCCACCAACGAAGCGCGGATCGTCGATTGCAGCGGTGATACCACCCTTCACACTGCCGACGTCGGTCACCAGGCCGGAGGACTCGGCGAGTGCTCGTTTGACCCGGTCGGCGACCGCCAGGACCGGTGTGGCGACGAAGGTGATGTAGGCATCGGGATCGAAACCTGTGGCGTCGATGGCCTTCATCGTCAATGCCCGTTCGACCCGCGCCGCGTCGAGATCGTCCCCTGTGACATACCAGCCTCGGTCGCGAAGCGCCAGTGCGATCGAGCCACCCATCAGGCCAAGACCAGCGATGTTGGCGCGACGAGCGATGTTCACGGGCGGTCAGCGTAGCTGCGAGCCGGCCGCGCCGACGCTCTGGATGAGCGTCTTGATCTCACCTGCGGTGAGCTCACGCCACTCTCCGGGTCGAAGGGCGGCGTCCCGAAGTGTGCCGATTCGGACCCTTACCAAGCGGAGCACCGGGTGGCCGATGGCCTCGCACATTCGTCGAACCTGGCGGTTGCGGCCCTCGTGGATCGTCAGTCGCAGCACACCCGGCGTTGGCTGCGAGACCTTTGCCGACGCGGTGACACCGTCATCGAGATCGACGCCATCGCGCAGCTGGCGAAGCTCTCCTTGGGTAACGGGTCCGTCCGCCACTTCCACGAGATATTCCTTTTCGACGCCGTGACTGGGATGGGTCAGCCGCTGGGCGAGATCACCGTCGTTGGTCAGCAACAGCAATCCCTCGGTGTCGATGTCGAGGCGACCGACGGGATACACCCGGGGCTCCTCGGGTACGAGTTCGACGACCGTCGGCCTTCCGTGGGTGTCGATCGACGTGGTGAGGACCCCGGAGGGCTTGTTGAGCAGGTAGTACACGAGTCCGGGCCGCACGCCGATCGGCACACCGTCGACCTCGACGTGGTCGTGATCCGTGTCGACGCGCCGCCCGAGCACGGCCACCTCGCCGTTCACGGTGACACGGCCCTCGCTGATCAGGTCTTCGCAGACTCGGCGACTGCCCCATCCGCGGATGGCCAGCACTTTCTGCAGGCGCTCACCCTGAGGAAGTGCAGCGTTCTTGTCTGCCCACTGCTCCCAGAGCGGGGGCTCAACCTCCGGCATCGGGCGCAGGCACGTCGATGCGCAATCCGAATTCGAGCGCTTCGACGACGTCGGCTCCGGGGACAAACTGGGCGATCGGAGGCAGATCTGCCAATGAGTTCAGGCCGAGCTTCTCCAGGAACGTCGCCGTGGTTCCATACAGGATCGCCTGACCAGGACCTGCATCGCGGGCCACCTCCGTGACGTATCCCCTGGCCTGCAACGTGCGCAGCACGCCGTCGGGATCAACCCCGCGGATTGACGCGATCTGGGCACGCGACAGCGGCTGCTTGTAGGCCACGATCGCCAGCGTCTCGAGCGCGGCACCGCTCATGCGCGCTCGTTGCCCATCGAGCAGAAAGCGCTCGACGTACGGGGCCAGTTCGGCATGCGACTGATACCGGTATCCCCCGGCGACCTTGACCATTTGAAAGCCGTGGCCGGCCTCGTCGTAGGCCGCCGACAGCTCGGCACACAACCGCTCGATCATTGCTTTCGGCTGCTCCAGCAGTTGGGCGAGGAGGTCGGGAGCCACCGGCTCGACTGCGACCATGACGATGGCCTCGATCGCTCGGACTGTTTCGGTATCGATCTCGTTCAACTCCATCATCCTTCGTAATCAGCCTTCGTAATCGTCGATGGCGATCGACCCGGCGGCGACGGGCTCGAGCCCACCTGTCCACAGCACGTCGATCTCACCGAACTGCTCGACCTGGTCGAGCTCGATGACGCCCTGTTTGAACAGCTCTAGCAGCGCCAGGAAGCGCACGATCACCTCGAGGCGCTCGACCAGACCACTGGTGAGGCGACGGAAGGTGATCCGTCCCACCCGCGGCAGTTCATCGACGAGCTCGGCGACCGCGTCGGCCACGCTTGCACGCACGGGGGCGACGTGGAACAAGTCGATCCGCTCCACTGGTTTGGGCGTCACCGCACGCACGTACGCCGCCTGGACCCGCTTCACCGTGGTGCCCTCGAGCAGGTCCGGCATCACGTCGTCGAACCGCTCATCGGGGCCGGCAGTGCGCGGGAAGCTGCGATCGGCATCGTCGGCCAATCGGCTGAACACGCCGGCAACGTCCTTGAACGTCTTGCACTCGAGAAGCCGGGCCAGCAGCAGATCGCGCTCCTCCCAGAGAGCCAGTTCATCATCGAGATCGACGTCGTCGCGGCCTGGCAGCAATCGGCGAGCCTTGAGCTCCACAAGGGTTGCCGCGATCAACAGGAATTCGGTCGCGACGTCGAGGTCGACGACTTGCAGGCGCTCGATCTCGGCCAGGTATTCATCGACGATCCGGGTCAGCGAGACCTCGTAGATATCGACCTGTTCTCTCAAGATGAGGTGGAGCAGCAGGTCGAATGGCCCCTCGAAGACGGGGGTTGCCACCGCAAATGCCATATGGGTTCAGGCTAGCTCGCCACTAGCCTGGCGCGCCGTGACCCGTGTGCTCTCGTGCATCCAACCAACCGGCGAAGTCCACCTCGGCAACTACCTGGGCGCCCTGCGGAACTGGGTCAACGGCCAGCACGATGCCGACGCGTTCCACGGGATCGTCGATCTACACGCCCTCACCGTGACCGACACCCCGGGGGTCATCGGCGATACCACAGTTCGGCTGGCGGCCATGCTCTTCGCCATAGGGCTCGATCCCGACGTGGCGACCGTGTTCGTGCAGAGCCACGTGGTGCAGCACAGCCAGTTGGCATGGGTAATGGAGTGCACCGTGTCGTTCGGCGAGTTGAGCCGCATGACCCAGTTCAAGGACAAATCGGCCAAGCGCGAGGGCGACTTCATCTCCGCCGGCCTGTTCACCTACCCGGCATTGCAGGCTGCTGACATCTTGCTGTACGACACCAACGAAGTGCCTGTCGGCGAAGACCAGCGTCAGCACATCGAGATCACCCGCGATGTGGCACTGCGTTTCAACCATCGCTTCGGCAAGACCTTCGTCATCCCCCAAGCCGTCACCCCGAAGATGGGGGCACGGGTTATGGACCTTCAGGACCCCACCTCGAAGATGAGCAAGACAGCCGACACCGACGCGGGCTGCATCATGATGATGGACAAGCCCGCCGAGATTGCCCGCAAGTTCAAGCGGGCGGTCACGGACAGCGACAACGAGGTGCGGTTCGATCGGGCCAACAAACCCGGCGTGTCGAACCTGCTCGAGATCCTGGCGGTGTCCACGGGCTCGACACCGCAGGAGCTTGCCACCAAGTACACGCAGTACGGCCCGCTGAAGACCGATTCCGGCGAGGCCGTCGTCGAGCTGTTGCGTCCGATCCAGAGTCGCTACAACGAGCTGATGACCGATCGCGGCGAGCTTGCACAACTGCTCCGCAAAGGCGCTGACAAGGCCGGCGAAGTCGCCGCGGCAACCCTCGACCGCGCCTACGAAGCGATCGGCTTCCTCCCGCGCTGACGCGGAAGTTGGCGATCAGACGTCGGTGATACCGGCCTTCACTGCATCGAGCACTTCGGCCGGCAACTCGGTCATCCCGTGTGCAGACGCTGCATGTTGAGCAGCCGCGGCCAGCACCTCATCGTCGGTTTCTCCTGTCACGACTCCATCGCACCCCGGCACCACCGTTCCGCAAGCAAATTGCTTCATCTCATCTCCTCAGGTTTTCAACTACGTGGGTCCCCGTTGTGAAAAGCTAGATCACCTGCGCACTGTTGATCACTCCGGAGCGTTCGCAGTAGACAAGGGCTGTGCCCGGGACGATGCGCCATCTCACACGCGAAGACGCTCGACGGATTGCCATTCGCGCCCAGTTGCTCGACGCAGACCGGCCCCGCGACCTGCTGACAGTGGTCGAAAGTCTGACGTTCCTGCAACTCGATCCCACGGCCGTGGTGGCACCAAGCGCGGATCTTGTTGCCTGGTCCCGGCTCGGTGAGGCATACGAGCCTGCGCAACTTCAGCAGGCACTCGAGACGGATCGCACCCTGTTCGAGTACCGCGGTCAGGACTATGAGACGGAGCCACCGCTGGCGATGGTGCGCCCGATGGCGAACCTCGGCCTCTACCTCGCCGACATGGCCGCCTGGCCACCCGCGGGTTTTGGCCGACAGGTCCGCTGGCTCGACGCCAACGACGGGTTCCGCCGGCGTGTGCTCGAACTGTTGAAGACGTCAGGCCCGCTGGCCTCCCGCGATATCCCCGACACCAGCGAGATGCCTTGGGCGTCGACCGGCTGGACCAACGACCGCAACTCCACCCAGATGCTCGAGTTCCTCGCATCCCGCGGTGAGATCGCGGTCGCTAGCCGCCGCGGCCGACAACGTCTGTGGGACCTGGCCGAGCGCGTCTACCCAGCCGGCACGCCGGTGATCCCGGCGGACGAAGCTCGCAGGATCCGCAACGAGAAGCGACTGCATGCACTCGGCATCGCCCGTCCGCAGATGGTCGGCGACGCCGGCGCACCGGCTGAGGTCGAAGGTACGAGGGGTGTGTGGCGAGTTGACCCCGAGGCGACCGCCGAGGGTTTCGAAGGACGCACTGCGCTGTTGTCGCCGTTCGACCGGCTGATCCACAACCGACCGCGCACGATGGACCTTTTCGACTTCGAGTACACCCTGGAGATGTACAAGCCCAAGGAGAAGCGACGATGGGGATACTTCGCACTCCCTGTGCTTCACCACGACCGGCTGATCGGCAAGGTCGACGCCGCGGCCGATAGCAAATCCTCTCGTCTACAGGTCCACGCCGTGCACGAAGACGTCCACTTCACCCGAGCGATCACGGCCGCGGTCAACGCCGAATTGAAAGCCCTGGCGACCTGGCTCGGCCTCGACGAAGTCAGCGTCAGTGGATGACGCTCTCGGCGGGTCCGCGGTGACCTATGGCTTCAGACGTCGTCGGCTTCGGCCAGCGCCGAGGCGGCTCGACCCTTTCCTATCACGAGGTCGACGGTGATGGTCGATGAGCCGGCGTCGCCCAGCATCTCGGCGCCAATGCGTTC
>JANPGV010000275.1:0-8672 GCA_031424145.1 Ilumatobacteraceae bacterium | reverse complement strand
TTCGCCACGGGGACCGTGATCGGAGAGTTAGGCCAACGAGGACGTGCCGTCGGAGATCCGGTAGCCGAGTGTCCGCCCCCCCTTGTGTGGGATGTCTCGGGCGAGCACGTTGAACCCTTCGATGTGATGGCGACCGGCTTCGATCGAGCCGACCTGCCAATGACCGCGCAACTCGGCGATGCTGACCGGGAACGTCGGTGGCGACATGAACCGGTCGATTAGCGCTTCGGCCGGTAGTTCCTGAGCGGGCAGAAGCAGACGCGTGCACGCCTCGGGCCGGTCCGCAGAACGAAAGAACGGCAGCCCGTGGGTGTGGTCCCAATGCAAGTGACCGAGCAGGATCGTGCCCCGGAAGGGTCGCCCGGCCATCAATTGATCGACCTGCCGGAGACCGCTGCCGGCGTCGAGGATCAGGCGTACCTGGCTGTCGAGGTCGTGCTCGATGGCGACACACGACGTGTCGCCACCAAAGTCTGTGAACACTGCCCCGGTTGCTGGTCTCGACCCCCTGGCACCGCAGATGTGCACCCGCATCGTCAGCTCCGAGCCGCGGCGAGTCCGGCCAGCACCGTCTTGACCTGGAACGGGGTGAGACCCGGATGCTTTGACAACAGCAGAGCGATGAGCCCGGCGACGTGTGGGGCGGCGAAGCTGTTGCCTGTTGCGGTGATCGTCGAACCGTTGGCCCAGGCGACGTCGACGTCGATGCCTCGAGCTCCCCACTCGGCCGGACCGGCGGCGTTGTAGCGCAACTCGAGCGGATCATCGCAATGGATCGCCGCCGTCGAGAACACCGACGAGAACTCGCTGGGAATGGTCGTCTTCGGTTCGTTGGCCATCGCCGAGACCAGCATCACTCTGGCGAAAGCCGCTTGGTCGGTGAGTTCGTGGAACATTTGCAGGTAGTCGTCGCTCGACGTCGACAGGCTGAGGTTGACCACGTCCATTCCGGCGGTGATCGCCCAATCAAGTCCTGCGGCGAAGATCCAACCTTTGCCGGTCAGGCGTTCGCCGAGCACTCGCACGCTGTACAGCGCGACCTCCGGGGCGACCGAACGGACGATGCCGGCACAGGCGGTGCCGTGACCATAGAGATCCGCATGGGGTCCCTCAACGACCCGATAACCGTCCTCGGCGTCATCATCGGGTTCGATGATCACCGCGCCATCGACGCCACCGACGGCGGGATGCTCGGCATCGATCCCACTGTCGATGATCGCCACCTTCACTCCGGCGCCGGTGCTGCCATCGATCGCCCATGGCCACGTGACGGGACCATCGAGGTCGAGGAGCGGGATGTCTGGTAGCTGGCCCGGCGTAAACGCATCGGACCACGCCGGGATCGGGTCGGTCACCGCCGCGTCCGCCGCACCGTCATCCGTTGCCGCGCCGCGGATGCGTGGGCGGTGAACTGCCCGACGATACGCGTCGCGGCAGCGCGGTCGTCGATACCGAGGCGGCCCAACTCGACATACAGCGCGGCCAGTTCCGCCAGGTCAGCGGACTCTCCCGACGACAAAGTGGCCGCGCTGCGGAGTGCCTCAGCGAGATCGGCCGAACCGGTCTGCGCGGCGAGCGCGACAGCGACGACTCGTCCGAGCGTCGCCGTGGTCGTCGCCCGGTGCATGGTGTGCGCGGCCAACGACGCCAAACCGGCCGCAAGGGTCAGATCGGCCCGTGCGGCGTCAAGCAGTGACAACACTCCCAAGGTGGTGTCGCGATGACGGATCGGTACGGCCAGCAGTGCGGTTGGCACGTAGCCCGTCGACAAGGCGACGTCTTGGGCGAAGCGGGGATCGTGACGAACTTCCGACACCGAGATCCCCTGGCCGGAGCTGGCCACGAAACCGGCGATGCCTTGACCAAGCGACAAGCGGGTGCCGACGATCTGATCGGCGCCGGCGCCCGCCGCAGCGACGTAGTGCAACTCACCGGCCTGCTCGTCGAGCACGGACACCGAACACGCTGCCGCATCGGTGGCGGTACGCGCGGCCTCGCACAACGCCATCAGCCCGGCGCTGTCATCCGCAGACAACAACGCCGGGCCCAACTCATCGAGCAGCGAGACAAGCTCGGCGATGGCAGTCATGCCGTCAACCGGGATTCTTCTGGCCGCGGCCATCGCTGTCGCCGTCGGCGGGCTGAAGGTGGCCCGAGAAAGCCCCGTGGCCTTCGGTGTCGTCTGGGCGGCCGGCAGGGACACCATCGCGATACTTGTAGCAGTTGCCTTCGGTGTCGTCGTCGTCGTCGTTGCTGTCGTCGGCCGGCTTGACGCCACGGTAGGCGTGGCCTTCGGTGTCGTTGGCGCTCTTGGCGATCTGGATCCCCGCGCGGTGGCTGTGGGCTTCGGTGTCGTCGGCTTCGTTGGTGGTGTCGGCCTGGTCGTTCATGTCGGTTCCTTTGCTCGGTGGCGTCGGGTGATCACCGCTGTCATTTGATGATCGTCGCTTGTCTGGTGGTTGTCCGTTGGGTCGCTGACGCCAGCTCTGTTGGCTTGCTGACACAGCACCGGTGACGGCACTCATCGAGTCGCCAGCTGTTCGACGGTTCGGCTGGGATGGGTGCGAGCCAATCGCACGGCGATCCCGGTGTGCACGATGTCGGGTCGCAATGACGCGGTCTCGAACGCGGCGAGGAAGACATCACCGGGAATGCGCCATAACGTCACCGCGGAGGTCGTCGTCACTGTCGCTGTGCGCGACGCGCGTTGCAGCAGCCCGATCTCGCCGAACCAGTCGTCGGCACCCATGGTGTTGACCAGGCTCGGTGTGCCGGCGGTTTCGCCGGCCGAGTGCACCTCGAGCGTGCCGTTGCGTATGACGTACAGATCGTCGGCTATGTCGCCCTCGCGCATCACCGTTGTCGCGCTGTCGAGGTCGACCTCGACCACTGCGGATGCAAGTCGTTCGAGGACCAGGTCATCAGCGGCAGCGAACAAGTCGAGCGACCGCAGCACGTCGACGAACGGCACCAGCTGGCTGCGCCGTCTGGCCGAGTCGCGCGCCACCGCTGGCAGGATGGGTGACACGGCGGTGATCACCGCGATCAGCGCGGCGCCGCTGACCGCCAGTGTCCACTGCAGCCCGATCACTTTTTCCAGTATCGGCGCAAGAAGTGCCCCGGCCGCCGTGCCGATGGCACCGAGCGACATCAACAAGCCCGACACGCGCCCCAACATCTCATCGGCGGTGATCCGTTGCAGCCAGGTCACCACGGTCACTTCGAGTACCACATAAGCGCCACCACCGACAGCGAGCACCGTCAAGGCGATCGCCGGGGTCGTGGTCAGCGCCAACATCACTGGGGCAACACCGGTGATCACGGCGACGGCGACGAGCACCCTCGACGAGCTCCGTGCCGCGAGTCGCCCCGCCACGACGGCGGCCAGCACCCCGCCGGCTCCTTCGGCCATGCGCAGGTACCCGACGCTCGCTTCGGCCATCCCCAGTCGGCGCACCGCGACCAACACGAACAACACCATCGCAAAACCGAACGAGAACACTGCGGCGACGAACACGGCCAGCAGGACCGACGCAGCGCGGGAAGCTCGAACGGCGGCGATCCCGTCACGGAACCGCGGCCGTGGGCCGTCACCGAAATCAACCCTGCCTCCGGCGGGCACCCCCCGGAACAGTGCCGCTGCGACCAAGAAGGTGAGAGCGTTGCAGAAGAAAGCGAGCTCGGGAGAGAACACCGCGACCAGCACCGCGCCGAGCGCCGGACCGGCAACAACGCTGACCTGTTCGACGGTCGTCACCGCGGCATTGGCCGCAGCCACGTCGTCCTCGCCGACCACGGCGGGCACGGCAGCGGCGAAACTCGGATTGACCAGCCCGGTCGTGAAATCGAGCATCATCGACAACCCGATCACCACCACGATCGCAGCATCGAACCTGGCTGCGGCAACCAGCCCGAACGCCACCATCCCAGCCACCGTGTTGAGCGCGACGAGGAGCTTGCGGCGATCGAACCGATCAGCGACCACCCCGCCGGCAGCGGTCGCCGCCGCCCAACTGATCACACGGAAAAACGCCGCAGCACCGAGCCACGCCGCCGACCCGGTCGCCCGATAGATCAACACCACCAAACCGACTATGTTGAGAAAGTCGCCCGCCGACGACACGATCGTCGCCGTCAGGAACCGCCCGAAACCTCGATGACGTAGTGCCGCGCGCAACGATCCGGCAGCTGCCGAGGTCTCGGTTGTCATGTCATCTCCCTTGTAACAGCCACCTGCCATTGCCATCAAACGATGGCAATGGCAGATCGAACATCGATGTTTTACCGTGGTGCGAATCCGAGCCCTGGACTAGGGGTGGACCCTGATGTTGTGGCCCTCGGTGTCATCGGGCGCACCTGAAGTGTCGATGTGGGTCGTGCCGAGCGAGTCGCCTTCGGTATCGTCCATGGCCGGGAACCTGCCACCGTGGCCCTCAGCGTCGTCAGGCTCACCCGCGGGTGCGATGTGACCCGTTTCTAAAGTGTGGCCTTCGGTGTCGTCGGGCGCTGGGAACTTGCTGCCATGACCTTCGGTGTCGTCTGACTCACCGGCTGGCTGCACGGACAAGCGCCAACCGTGGGCTTCGGTGTCGTGGGGTTCGTTGGTATTGGTGTCGGTGTTGTCGTTCATGTCGGTTCCTTTGTTCGGTGGCGTCGGTTGATCGCCGTTGTGTTGATGATGGACTGGTTGGTCGTCGGCGTCCGTGGCCCGTCCGACCCTGGGTGTGTGCGCTGGCCGACACGATCGGTCGCGCTGTGGCGCGCCTGAACTCGGGCCTGCGGTCGAGGTTTCGTTGTCACAGGCTCCAGACCGTCTCGAGTACGTCGACCTCGGTGTTGAGGGGCAACGAGAGCTCGGGTGAGCCGCTGGTCACATTTGGTCCGGCTTGGATGAGCCACAGAGAGTGAGTGCCGTCGGTTCCTTTGATGGCGACGCCGTCGACTCGGGTGGCGCCCGGAACGTCACCGAGTAGTGCGCCCGCAGCGTCGGACACCACGATCTGTCCCTCGCGGGCAAGCGAGCAATGGCGACTGCCGATGTTGACCGTGTCACCGATCACGCTGTACTGGCGGTGTATCGAGGAGCCGACATGGGCGGCGACGACGACTCCGGAGTGGACGCCGATGCCGTAGTTGAGCCCAGGTAGCTCCACGTCAGCCAACGTTGCGTTGAGATGCGCTTGTGCTTCGAACATCAGGCGGGCACACGACAACGCGGCGCTGGCGTGGTCGGGCATCGGAACCGGTGCGCCGAACACGGCGAAGATCTCATCGCCGGTGAATTGCAAGACGGTGCCGTTCGCTTGGAACGCGATGCTCGCCAACTCTTCGTAGTAGATGTCGAGGAGTTGGCGGACTCTGGTCGGCTCGAGCCGGGCAGACAGCGGTGTGAATCCGCGCAGGTCGCAGAACAAAGTCGTCACCGCCAGCCGCTCGCCTTCGCTGGCAGTTTGGCCTCGACCTGAGGTCGCCAGCTGATTGGCGACGCTCGCCGGTACGTACTGAGCGAACAGGAGACGTAGGTGGCGGCGCTCCGCCAGTGCCGCCACTTGTGTCCGCGCGGCAGACAGCGCGACTGTCGCGATGGCGGCAACGGGAACGGTGAGAGTAGCGATTAACCGGCCACCGTCGGCCAGTTGACGGGCGACGAGCAGCCAGGCGACGCCTACTCCGACGGCCAGCGCGGTCGGGACCCACCACCGCTTCGTCGGAACGAAGATCAGCATGACCGCGGCGAGTGCTGCACCGAGCAGACCGGGCCACTTCGGAGCGGGCTGGACGAAGTGTTGACCGAGCACGGTGTTGATCGCGTTCGCGTAGACGAGAACCGGGGGTAGTGGCCCGACCGGGGTGTCGACGTATGTCGTGTTCGCCGGGTCGACGGTGGCGACCAGGATGATCGCGTCGTGGAAGACCTCCACGGGAACCGTTGCAAGCAGACTGTGCGGGATGACGGGGACGTCCGCTGTGCTGTCGAGTCGGTTGGACCATCGGATACGCATCGATCCCTCCTCCAACGGCACCTTGGTCTGACCGACATCGACGGAGTGTGCGGTCGCGCTGGTGATCGGTGCGCTCGTCGCGAGTTCGATCAGACGAAGCGCGAACCCGGGAACCACCTTGACCGCGTTGCGATTGGCTGCCTTCAACTCGAAGTCGACGGTGCTGACGATCGCTCCGTCCTCGAGGGTCGTGGCCCGGGCGACCGCTGGAATGGTGCGTATGACGCCGCTGTGTGCGTTGAGAGGAACACCGACGCCGGCGACCTCGCTGGCCAGTGGATCGACACGGTAGGAGCGCAGCAGCGGGATCTTGCCGTGATCCGACGATGACGACGAGGCGTCGATCAGTGGGATCACGGCGATGCTTTGTATCGCGTCGGAGGCGACGACGTTGCTTCGTCCGCCTTCGCCGTCGGAGAAACTGAGGCTGTCGAAATCGACGAATCCGACGGCGCGGGCCCCGTTCTGGCGTGCCTGGAGAGCAATGTCGCGGTAGAACGTGGCCCGAAGATGGGGCACCACCCCGGTCCCGAAATCGCCCAGCTTGTCAAATGTAACCACGACGATCCGAGGGTCGGCGGCGACGTCCTTTGAGATCAGCCGATCAGACGCTTGCTCGCCCAACGATGTGTTGACGACGACACCGACGCCGATGGCTGCGATGACGATCAGTGCGCGGATTGCGATGTTTTTGCGACCGTAACCGTTCATGGTGTGCCTGCGGCGATGAGGTGGATGTTGGTGAGCATCGCCTCACATGGGGATCCGACGTCGACCATGATGACGTCGGGTTGCTGTCCGTCTCCACGGGACACGAGCATCACTCGGGTCGTCGTCGCGGCGCGAGCAGTCAAACTGCCGGCCAACAGGTCCACTGCTTTGCCGCGCGCGGTGAGCTCGAGTGTGGTCGTGGCGTGACCGTCGAGGGTGCCGGCTGCCGGTCCGCTGGTAACGGTGAGCAGACGAAGAGTCGTCAGCGCAGCAAGCAGGTCGTCGGGCATCGCCGCCAGCGTCGAATTGGGATCCAACGTGGCGCCGCCGACCCAGGAGGACGTGGAACCGTCGGAGATGCTCATGCACCGCGCGTCGCCCACACCGAGTTGCAGCGGTGGGTTGGCGCCGAAACGAAAGTTGCTGGTCACCTCGAGACCCGCGCCTTCGGCCAGTATGTAGGTGGCGAGCGAGCTGCCGGTCCAGAAGTACGTGGTCGCTGGTGTCAGCGGGCCGGTGAGCGGTAGACGCTGCGTGTCTGCCTGCACGTCGGCGGGCCGCCGCGGCGAGAACTGGATCGACGCTGCCAGCGTGGCGGCCTCGGGCTGGTCAGCGACGTCGACCAGCAGATGCCGGCCCTCGACGACCAGTTCGTACATCGTTCCCGAGTCGCCCACCGAGTAGTACAACGCTGCGCCAATCGGGTTGTACAGCGTCGCGAGGCAGGGTCGGGCGTCTTGGGCGGTGCATGACGTCTGTCCGTCGAATGGACCGACCGAATATGTCATGCTCCGCGCAGGCAGACCACCGAGGGGTCCGTCCGCGATAGCGCCTGCGGTCACGCCTGGTCGTGAGGCGAACCAGCCGAGGACATCTGCCGGAGCTGGTTGTGAATCGTCGGGACCGATCAGACCGTCCAGGTTTTGCGAGGGATTGGTCAGGATTCGGGTGAGGTCCATTTCGGCGGCCTGGATCAGCGGGCTTTTTCCGGTCTGGTCGGCGGTGAGTGCGAGATAGCCGTCGCCCAATGCCGCCCACGCCCCGCTCGCGGGCGCAAGGAACGTAAAGTCGGCGGCGTCCCCCAGCAGCTTGTCGGTCGTGAAGCGATGCCCGAGAGTGATTCGCGCCCCGTTGCGGACCGGGACCGGAGCCTCCACCGCGGTGGTGTCATCGGGCGGAGCCGAGTCGGTCGTAGCTTTCTGAGGTTCCGTCACCGGCGGGCCCGAGGTCGTCGGCCCTGCCGTCACAGCACCGACTACCGCGACCGACGTCGCCGCGCTCGACACGGGAGGCTGCGACGAAACTGTGGTGCCAGAACCGCACGATGAAACCGCCACCGCAGCGATGACCACGATCTGAGACATGCCCGACAGGTGACGAGCGCGAAACACGACGTGACGTTCCTTGATGTCGGCGTTTGTCTCTTCGTTCATGTCGGTTCCTCTGCTCGACGGCGTCGGATGATCGCCGTAGGGTCGATGATGAACTCGGTCGGCATTGGGTTCCGTGGCCGGGCCGACGCATGCTGTGTGCACACGCCGACACAGTTCGAACCGAGCAGCTCGCAGTCGCAAGGCATGGTTCGTTCGAAGTTCAAGGTCGCAGACGGTGATCGAGGGCTTCGGCACGGCAATGCTTCCCGGGCGCGCGCCGGACACCGGACCGAAGTCCCCGGTCGACGCAAGTCAATGCAACACTTCCCATCCACGCCAAAGGCCGTGCGACCCAAGACGGTAACGAAGGTTATGCGTAGTGCTTCCCCCCGATTGGCGGTCACCGTATCGGCGCGCGCTCTATTCGGCAACACGCTACGGTCACGACCACCGCGACCACGACAACCCAACGAAGGCACGGCTCTTCGTTGGCCACAAGGTCCCCTTCTCGCGACAGCGACCCGGCGTCCCCATCATCAGACGGCAACGCCGGGTCGAGCACTCCCTCGCGGGCCAGGGTGCAGTG
>JANPGV010000274.1:0-1704 GCA_031424145.1 Ilumatobacteraceae bacterium | reverse complement strand
CGGATGAACCACTGGTTCCGGCCGACGAGGTACAGCACAACCACGGAACCGATGAGCAGGATTCGGAACGCCCATCGGGCGCCGTCGTCGAAAGCCAACCACGCCGCGTCGCGCCTCAAGCGCGCCTCAACGTCCACGGATCACCATGTTCCACCACAATGCCAGCAGCTGCCTGGCGCTGCGCGCGATCGCAGGCAGACGGAAGAACTGCGACTTGCCGGATGGCCGGAAGTAGTGGTGCACGGGAATCTCGACGAATCGAGCCCCGGCGCGATCGAACGAACGCATCATCTCGACGCAGATCACACCGGTCGACGAGGTGAGCGGGCGATCCATGATCAGCTGGCGGCGGAACAATCGGAAATCGCAATCGGTGTCGCGGACCTTCAAGTTGAACAGACGCTTGACGACGTGGTGGTAGACCCGTCCGATCACCTTGCGGTGCCACGAGTCGCCACGACCGATCTTGTATCCCTGTACCACATCGACGTCGTCCGTCGCCAATGGAACAAGCAGTGCCGCCTCGCCGGCGTCGTACTGGGCATCGCCATCTGTGTAGAAGATCCACTCGTGCTTCGCTGCGTCGAAACCACTGAGGAGCGCTTGGCCGTAGCCGCCGTTCTTGTCATGGTGGATGACTCGCAGCCACGGGCGGTCTTCAGCCAGCGAGTCGAGCGTGGCGCGAGATCCGTCGGCAGAACCGTCGTTGACGACGATCACCTCGACATCAGCGACCAGAGGGCTGAGCGCTGCGTGGACGTCATCGATCAAGCCGCCGATCGTGGTCTCGTCGTTGTAGCAAGGGAAGATCGCCGAGACGCTTGTCGGGACTGTCATTCGCTCACTCCCGCCAGGGCAGAGCACACGCGCTCGACTTCGTTCCCGGTCAACTCGGGAAAGCACGGCACGCTGATGCACTCCGCTGCCCATGCCTCGGATTCCGGGCACTGTCCATGAGCGAGATCCCGATAGGCCGGTTGTTGGGTGATCGCCAATGGGTAGTGAATAGCGGTTGCGACACCGGCGGCCTTCAGGGCCGCGCGGGTGGCGGCGCGGTGGGAGCTGCGGAACACAGCGAGATGGTAGGCGTGATCGGGATGAGCAGCCTGCCATCGCAACGCGGGCGCAGCCGTCCGGTACTGCGCGACGATCGTCCTGCGCCGTTCGACATCGGCCCTCAACTCATTCAGCGCAAGGCGCAGCCACGCGGCTTCGAGCTCCGACATCCTGAAGTTCTGTGAGACGTAATCGTGGACGTACAAATCGCTCATTCCGTGAACTCTCAGTGTTCGAACCCGCTCGGCGATCTCCGCGCTGTTGGTTACAACGGCTCCACCATCGCCGATGCCACCGAGGTTCTTGGTGGGGTAGAAGCTGTACGCGGTCGCTACAGATCGCGCGGCGTTGCGGAGGGCCCCGTGTGCTTGAGCCGCATCTTCGATGATCGGTAGATCCGTTGCCGGAAGGGCGGCGGGATAGCCGTACAGGTGGACCACGATCACGGCTTTGGTTTGCGCCGTTCGAGCAGCGGCGACGCTCTCGGTCGTGATGCACGCAGTGAGCGGGTCGACGTCGATCGGGCGCGGGATTCCGCCGACGGCAGCAACTGCCGACGCTGTGGGCACGGCCGTGAACGCGGGTACCAGTACTTCGTCGCCCGGACCGATGCCTGCCGCACTGATGGCCAACTGCAGTGCACCAGCA
>JANPGV010000273.1:0-4960 GCA_031424145.1 Ilumatobacteraceae bacterium | reverse complement strand
CCCCTCGGTAGTGGACGTCTCCCCCTCGGTAGTGGACGTCTCCCCCTCGGTAGTGGACGTCTCCCCCTCGGTAGTGGACGTCTCCCCCTCGGTAGTGGACGTCTCCCCCTCGGTAGTCGTCGTCTCCCCCTCGATCGTGGTGGTCGTCGATTCAATGGTTCCGCACGGCGGATGACTGATCCTGAACTGGTTCATTCGGGTGAGATCTGTGCCCGCGGGAAGGGTCATCTGCGCCGAAACGACGATGAAATTACCGCTCTGATTGGTCGTGGCGTTCAGGAAGTGGGCTACCGACGAGCCGGAGAGATCGGTGAATGTTGCGACAGCGGTACTGCCATCGGAAAACGTTATGAGGATCGGCCCGAAGTCGGCTCCGTTGATGGTCGAACCATTAGAGACCAGGCCGTTCATCACGAAGTGGTAGCCATTCCGGGACGGGTCGCAGTCCTGGCCCACCGTGGAGTAGTTCGGATTGCCAATTGCAACGACAGCCCCTGGGCCGACAATGCTTGCGGCCGCGCTGGTTCCGGGAATGCTGAGAGCAGCACCACCGACGGTGAGTATTAGCCCCGCGGCGCTGAGAATATGACCTAGGCGTTTCCTGCCCGACATTTCGAACCTCCAAAGATCGACTACCGCAGAGTAAGGCGAACCCACCGAGAGTCACATGGGCCATTCGGCCTATTTGCGCAGCTCAGCGCACTAAATGTCTGCCTTGAGCTTGGTCTTCTCAAGAACTCGTTCGCGATCTCCACACATTTCTTGACGAAGGAGCGGAGGCAACTGACTCGACCACGCAGCGTGGGATCAGAATTTGAAGCGCCACCGACGCCTACCACGCCCGAAGCGAGTGGAATTTGGTGGTTACGGTGAGGCACGTGTCGGCCGATGACTTTCGTGTGAGATCCAAGTTCCAAGATCCCTCGAAATTCGATGACGTGATCGCCGGCGCGCGCGCCGGCGATCCGCGAGCGGTCGAGCACTTGTTTCACGAACTGCAGCCTCGTCTGTTGCGTTTTCTGCGATCACAGGAGAGCCGCGCAGCTGACGACATCGCAGCCGAGGTGTGGCTTGCAGTAGCCAGCGGAATCGCCAAGTTCGATGGCGATTGGTCTGACTTTCGGGCATGGCTCTTCGCGATCGCACGTCGGCGACTTGCCGATCATCGCCGGACCGCTGTGCGACGGCGCACCGACGTGGTCGAAGAAACGGTGTTCGAGCATCGCCCCGCTGACGACAAGCCCGAGACGGAGGCGCTGGAGAACCTCTCGGCGCAGCAGGCCGCCACGCTGATTACATCCGTCCTCAGCGGCGAACAAGCCGAGGTGCTACTGCTTCGCGTTCTGGCAGATCTCGACGTCGAACAGGTCGCATCGATCGTGCGCCGTCCGCCGAACTGGGTGCGAGTCACCCAACATCGAGCGGTGCGAACTCTGGTCAAGCGCCTCGGCCCAAAAATCGTGGTAATGCGATGAGCAACTGGGACGATCTGGATGATGTGACACCGCGGATCTCCAACGAAGACGCCGAACGCATGCTTTCAGGAGCCTCCGGCATTGACGAGACCCACGACCTTGCCGACCTCAACGCCGTCTTGGGCGCCCTTCGTGGGCCGGCCGAGGCCGCCGAGTTGACGGGTTTGCAGTCCGTTCTCGTTGCCTTCGGGGCCGCGGCCGTCACTCCCATCGACCTCTCGACCCCAAGGACACGACCGATGATGAAGAAGCTCTTGACCGGCAAGGCACTCGCTGCGATCGGTGTCATCACGCTGGCGTCAGCCGGTGCTGCAGCCGCCGCCGGCGTCGTACCGACACCGTTCTCAGCACCCAGGCCGTCTGTTGCCAAGCCGGTGGACGCCGACGATCAGACCGATGAGACCGTGTCCGATGAAGCCTCCGCGACACCCACCACGGCCGAGGCCGACGAGACCACCGAGATAGACGCCACAGAGACAGACGCGGCCCAAGGCGCGCTCGACGTGGCCGACAGCACTGACGGTCAGGGCCCGGATGTAAACGGTCCAGCGAAGTTCGGTCTCTGCACGGCCTATGCGGCCCGCACCAAGCACGACACGACCACCACTACAGCAGTGGGCGGCGCGACGCCGGCGGCCGAACCCGTGTCCGACCTGCCGGTGCCGTTCCAATCTCTGAGCGACGCGGCAGATGCTGCCGGCCAAACGGTCGCCGACTTCTGTGCCGACGCCGTGCCTGGTGGCGCTGACCACGCTGACGCCAAGGCTGGCGACAACCCCTCGGCCACCGCACCCGGCAAGGCTGGCGACAACCCCTCAGTGACCGCACCCGGCAAGTCCGACGACAACCCCTCAGTGACCGCACCCGGCAAGTCCAACGACAACCCCTCAGCCACGGCACCCGGCGAGTCCGGCGAAACTCACGGCAAGCCGTAATGGCGTAGCGCTGGCCGCGGCACTGCGCCGCGCGCACCGTGAGATTCAGCGCTCACTCATTGACGCTTCTGGATCCAGCCCGTGGTCGCTGTTGCCCTGCTAGTAGAGCTGGTCCAGGTTGGGCTATGCGCTCGGTGCCGCCAATGCCCACGAGGCCAGAGAGGCACGACACCGCATCAAACCGTGACGGGCAATGGATCGCGAGGGCCCCGAGTCTCAGGCCGAGTTGCTGTCCTTGCCTCGCGCGCCGAACAGTTCTTCCGCCGGCGCCGGCACGCCGAAGAAGTAGCCCTGGCCCATCTCACACCCGAGCTGGTAGAGCAGCGCGCGCTGGTCGAGTGTCTCGATGCCCTCGGCCACGACATCGAGACCGAGCTCCGAGCCGAGGCCGATGATCGACTTGACGATGGCGAGGTCACACGACGAGCTGCCGAGTCCGTGCACGAAGGCACGGTCGATCTTGAGCGCACGCACCGGAAATTCGTGCAGGTACGTCAGGCTGGCCCAGCCGGTACCGAAATCGTCTATGGAGACGTGCACACCCAGCTGGTCGAGCTCACGTAGGCCCCTGCGGGCCTCATCGAGATCCTCGACGAGAGCGGTCTCGGTGATCTCGATCCACATGTCCGCAGGTCGCATCCCGGTGAGGGCCATGATGTGGGCAAGCCGCGTCGGCAGGTAGCCATCCGCGAGTTGCCGCGCCGACACGTTGACCGACAAATACAGCTTCAATCCTGCGGCGCGCCAGCGCTGGGCCTGAAGGCAGGCCTTGCGAATCACAACCTCACCGAGCTCACAGATGAGTCCAGAGCGTTCGGCTACGTCGATGAACTGATCGGGTGACAGGAGCCCTCTTGTCGGGTGATTCCAACGCACGAGAGCCTCGACTCCGATCGAAGTCCCGTCGCCGAGACGCACGATGGGCTGGTAGTACACGATGAACTCGTCGCGGTCGAGCCCACGACGGAGTTCGTGGATCAGTCCCTCTGTGCCGGATGGTTGTGCCGCGTTGATCACGTCTTCGCTGACACGACGGTTGACCGAGATCGCCCCAGAAGGCTGACCAGAATCGTCGGTCAGCAGGGTTATCGAAGCCAGCACATGGACCACGCCGCCGTCGCGCTGACCATGGATCGCCCGACCGTGCCAGCGACCGTCGGCCAGCACACGCCGTTCGGCGGCCTGTAGATCCTTCTCGCTGCCCAGCCACGGGATGATGTCGTTCATCGGCTTCCCGATCGCCTCGGCCTCCGTCCAGCCGTACAGCTGCTCGGCTGCCTTGTTGAGGCTTTGGATCCTGAACTGCGTGTCGACGATGACAACCGCGTCGGCGACCTCGGTGCGAACACCGGTCGCGAGTTGTCTCAAGCGTTCCGCTCCGTCGAGCGGCTCCCACATCGTCATCTGGCTGGCGGGCTGTCCGTCCTCCCACGTCACGGGTGTCGAGGCAAGTTCGACTTGCTTCTCGCGCCCGTCGATCCCTTTGATGGTGATCACCTCGGGCCGCGGCCACCGGCCCTGCCTCGCGCTCTCCTGACGTGCGATCGACGCTTCGGTCGAGCTGGACGCGACGAAGTCGAAGACGTCCCTGCCGACCACTTCTGTCGCGTCCTGCGCGCCGACCATCTCGACTGCAGATTCGCTGGCGAAGACGATCGTCGTGCCGACAATAACCACACTGGCGTCGCCCGAAGACTGCACCCGGGCGAGAGCCGGAGGTAATTCGGCCAAATCGAATGCCCTAGCTCGAAACCTGCCCGATGCGGAGAGGTCTCGCACTATTGCTGAAACCCCGACTACCGAGCCCTCGACTATCACTGGCGACAATGTGGTCACGGTGGGGAACTCGCGACCATCACCGCGCAAACCGACCATTTCAAGCACCAACGGCTCCCCGCCGAGCACGCGAGCCAATGCCTCGCGCTGCCTTGTCCATTGCGATGGCGGTCGGAACGAACTGACAGGCCGTCCGATCGCCTCGGTCTGTGAGCAATCGAACATCGACGCCGCTGCAGCGTTGATCATCAGGACAGTTCCGTCGGTCGACGCGTAGACGATCGCCTCAGCACAAGATTCCAAGACAAATGCCGCATGTTCGTTTGCGAGCGCCGCTCCGATCTCGGGCGGTGTTGGGACTCGGCGGTTGAGGTTGACCGCGCCGAATACTCGAACCGATCTCGAAACGGATCGTGGTTTGCGCGCATCTTCGGCGGCGCGAATGCACTGCTCACCAGGAGTCGGGTTCATGTGCATCAAACAACTATCGACGTCGCACCGGGAAATGAGATGGACGGAATCACCATTGTTTATTCAGACAGCGGTGATGGCGGCGACGGACATCGTTCGCAGAAGCGACACGAGCGCGTCCCGTCGCAGACGTCCGCTGAACGGGGTGGAGTTGATCAACCCGAACACTGCGTGCACCGCGGCACGCACTTCCCTGGCGTCGAGAACCTCGGAGTGGTCGGCGACGACGATGTCGACCCATATGTCGACGTACGCGCTTTGCAGATCCTTGACTCGCCGCTGATCGGCCTTTCGAGCGTGGAC
>JANPGV010000272.1:0-13152 GCA_031424145.1 Ilumatobacteraceae bacterium | reverse complement strand
GAGGTGCTGCCGCTCGAAGAAGTCGAAGCGTTCTCGCTCGACGGCGTCGACTACGAAGCGTTCAACACCTCAGGCGGGCTCGGCACGTTGTGTGAAACGCTGCTGGGCGAAGTCGAGACGCTCAACTACAAGACCGTTCGGTATCCCGGCCACCGCGACGCGATCAAGATGTTGATCACAGACCTTCGATTGTCTCGCCGGCGCGATCTGTTGAAGGAACTGCTCGAGGCGGCAATCCCGATCACGTATCAAGACGTTGTCTTGATCTTCGTGACTGCGTCGGGAACACGCAACGGGCTGCTGATGCAGGAGACGTTCGCGCGCAAGGTCTACGCGTCCGAAGTCAACGGAGCGCGTCTGTCCGCCATCCAGCTGACGACCGCTGCGGGGATCTGCACGATGGCCGACCTCATGCGCGAGGGCAAACTGCCCCAACGTGGCTTCGTTCGCCAGGAGCAGTGCCTACTGTCGGATTTCCTCGCCAACCGCTTCGGATCGCTGTACCTGCGCGGCAAGGAAGTCACGGCCTAGCCGCGACGGCGGCGCACCTCGGCGGTGATCGCCGGCACGACCTGATGCAGGTCGCCGATCACTGCGTAGTCGGCCTTGGTCACCATGTTGGCCTCAGGATCGGTGTTGATCGCGAGGATCTTCTTCGACGCCATGGCACCGACCCAGTGCTGGATGGCGCCGGATATCCCGCATGCGATGTAGATGTCGGGAGCGATGCGCGTACCCGTCTGGCCGACCTGGTCGGTGTGGTTCCGCCACCCGAGGTTCGTGACCGCCCGGCTGCAACCGACCACGCCCGCCAGAGCCGTGGCGAGCTCCTGGAGAGGGGCAAAGCCATCGGCTGAGCCAACCCCGCGTCCGCCACTGACGACCACCGGCGCAGTCGCCAACGTGACACCCGCAGCGCGCTCGACGCGGTCGCGCACAACGGTGCGACCAAGGGTCGGATCGAGTTGGACCGAGAGCTGCGTCACGGTCGCCGAGGTGGGCGATTCGTCGGCGGCAAAAGCGTGGTGGGCGATGGTGACCAGGTGGGTCGGGGCCTCGAGGGTGCAGCGTTCCAGCAACGAGCCGCCCCAGCGCACGCGCACCAGCCCGCCATCACCGAACTCCACCACGTTGGCGACCATCGGCAGATCAAGGATCGCCGCGGCGTGGGCCATGACTTCGTTGCCTCGGTCGGTGCCGGTCGTCAACACCATCGTTGGGTTCAAAGCGGTCACTGCCTGGGCAACGACCTCACCCCACAGCTCCGGTCCGTAGTCGACGAGCAGGTTGTCGTGCACCTGGTGCACCGTCGTCGCGCCGAAAGCGCCGATCTCTTCCACCAGACCGTCAGCGGCCTCACCGATGGTCAGGGCGTGCGTCTCGCCGAGCTTTCGAGCGGCGGCGAGCGCCTCCCACGAGGCCGGTGACATCGTGCCGCGGTCGTGTTCGACGACGACCAGGATCACTTGAGGACCCCGATCTCTTCGAGCATGTCGACCACCGCTGCGGCCGCCTCCGGCCCGGTTCCGAGGATCACGGTTGCGCTGACCTGCTCTGCGGCAGGCATCAGCGTGACCATCTTCTGACCACCCGGCTCGGCATCCGGTACAACTTGCGCAACAGCGACCTTCTTCGAGGCCAACCGGCCCTTCAGAGTCGGGTACCGCGGAAGGTTGATGCCTTCCTTGACGCCGAGCACCGCCGGCAGCGGAATCTCGTAGACCTCGACACCGACGTCGGCCTCGCGTCGGGCAACGAGGACGTCTCCCTGCACTTCGATCCCCTTGATGCCGTTGACGATCGGCCGGGCCAGCGCGTGGGCGACGCGGACACCGACCTGGAAGCCGCCGGAATCTGCCGACTCATTGCCGAACAGGATGAGGTCGAACACGCCGTCGGCAGCCTCCAGTTCGGCGATCGCTGCAGCTATCGCGGCGGCCGTGCGCTGGGGGTCCCAATCAGGTCCGGTGATCGGTAGCAGCACCGCGTTTGCCACGCCGAGGCTTGCCGCGTAGCGCAGTTGCTCGTCGGCCTCGGCAGGGCCGAGCGTCAGCACCGTGGCCTCGCCACCGTGTTTCTCGACCAACTGCACCGCTTCTTCGACAGCGCACTCTTCATGCGGGCTCATCGTGAACCCGAGGAACGCGGTGTCGATGGCTTGGCCGTCGGCGGCGATGTTGATGCGCGCCCCAGGTGCCGGAACCCGCTTCACGCAGACCAAGATCCTCATGACTTCATGCGTTTGTCGTCGGGGTCGAACAGCGGTGTCGCGCTGGCGCGCTCCACCGTCACCGGATACAGCTCGTTCATGTACATCACCTGCAGCTTCGTACCTTCGACGGCATGCTCTGGCGGCAGGTACGCGAGCAACAGGTACTTGCCGACCGACGGTCCCGCACCCGCGGTCGTGACCCGCGAGACGCGACCTTTTGCATCGAGGATCCTTTCGCCGTCCAACGTCAGGATCGGCTCGTTGCCCCCCGTCGGGAAGCGGTCGTACCCCTCCGCACATTGCTGCGAATCCATCGACAGCGTGCACATGATCGCTGCCGGAGCCACGTCACGCGCTTTGAGGTATTCGGCCTTGCCCATGAAGTCGGCGGCCTTCACCTTTGGTCGGGCCAACCCGGCCTCGACCGGGTTGTACTCGCTCTCGAGCTCGGCGCCCATCAGGCGGTACCCCTTCTCGATGCGGCCCGTGACCGCGTACACACCGATGCCGACCGGGATGATGTCGAACTCCTTGCCTGCTTCGGCGACCGTGTCCCACAGCCTGAGGCCGTGTTCCATGTTGGTGTAGATCTCCCAGCCGTTCTCGCCGACGTACGAGATGCGGAACATGGTGCACGGCACGCCGTCGATCAGAACCTCGCGCACCGCGCCGTACGGGAAGCCGGCTTGCGACACGTCGTACGGCTTCGACTGATCGGTGACGATCTTGGCCATCGTCTTCTCCGCGTTGGGGCCCCACACGCCGAGTGTGCAAATCCCCTGCGACCGATCTGTGAACGTGACCGAGCCGTCGGTCGGCATGTACTTACGGAACCAGTAGTTGTCGCGACCGCCGTCGAAGGCACCGGTGATGATGCGGAAGTGATCTGACCCAAGACGCTGGATGGTGAGGTCGCCGCGGAAGCCACCATGCGGAGTCAGCAACGGCGTGTACACGCTGCGGCCGACAGCGACGTCGACGTTGTTGACGCACATGTACTGCAGGTACGCGCATGCTCCTGGACCGGTGATGTCGAACTCGTTGAACGCGGTCAGGTCGACCATGCCGACGCTCTCGCGCATCTGCAGGTGCTCGGCGTTGGTGATGGGGCTCCACCAGCGGGCATCCCACTCGTGCTGGCGCGGCTTGAACGCCTCGGGAAACTTCTCCTTCAACTTGGCGTTGCTCTCGAACCACTGCGGCCGTTCCCAGCCGCGGGCGTCGAAGAACACAGCGCCCAGCGCCTCTTCACGGGCGTAGAACGGGCTGCGCCGCATGCCGCGTTGGCTGGCCCATTGCTCGCGGGGATGGACGATCCCATAGGTCTTGTTGAAGTGCTCGGCGCAGCGGGCGAGGATGTGATGCTCGGTCTTCTCGTGCGGGTAGAAGCGGCTGATGTCGGTGCTGTGCGGGTCGCACAGGTGGGGATAGCCGTAGGTCATCCACTCGGCGACGATCTGGGCGATGCCGGGCCCTTCCTTGATCCACACTGCCGCGGCGCTCCATAGGTTGCGCACTTCGGTGGTCTCGCCGAGCACCGGGTTGGCGTCGGGTGTGAGGCTCAGCAGACCGTTGATCGCGTAACGGATCTCCGCCTCGCCGAGCATGTCCATGAGGTCGATCGCTTCTTCGAACTGCTGGTCGAAGTCGTCGGCGGTGAACGGCAGTTCCGTCGGTGACAGCGCCGACTCGTCGTTGGAGGGGATGTCGTCGGGATGCATGAAGATCGGGCGGTGGGCGTATGAGCCGACCTCCATCGATCCTGCGGTCTGGCGTTCGTAGCAGAAGGTGTCCATGTCGCGAACGATCGGGTAGGCGACCTCTTTTCCACTCTGCTGGAGGATGTCGATCGGCCCGACGTCGGCCATCTGGTGCACCGCCGGGGTCAGCGGGATGTTGGCTCCGGCCATCTTGGCGATGCGCGGGCTCCACACCCCGCACGCGATAGCGACGTACTCGGCCTCGATACGACCCTTGTTCGTCACAACTGCTTTCACCGTCGGCCCACCAGGGCCGTCTTCGGTCTCGATGTCGAGGACCTCGGTGTTGGCGAACACCTGCAGAGCGCCCTTGTCGACGGCCTCGTTTCGCATCTGTGTGCCGGTCTCCAAGGAGTCGACGCAGGAGACGCTCGGCGTGTAGAACCCGCCCAGCAAGATCTCCTCGTTGATGAACGGCACGAGCTCTTTGATCTCCTCCGGCGTGACCAGCCGTCCCTCGATCCCCCACGCTTTCGCCGAGGTCATGCGGCGCTTGAACTCTTCGAGACGCTCGGGCTTGCGAGCGACCTCGATGCCGCCAGAGGTGTTGTTGAGGCCGTGGTCGATGTACTGACGTTGGCTCTCGAGGGTGAGGAACGCCATCTCCTTGTTGTGATCCGTCGGAAAGATGAAGTTCGACGCGTGACCGGTGGATCCGCCGGGATTGGGCAGAGGGCCCTTGTCGATCTGGACCATGTCGGTCCAGCCGAGTCGGCTGAGATGGCCGACCAGACAGTTTCCGACGATTCCGGCACCGATGATCACGCATTTGGCAGTGCTCGGCACCGAAGCGCTTGCTGCCGCCTGCCCAGTCGTCTCACTCATCGCTATCCCCTAGTCCTTGGTGCTTGTGTTCTCACCGATCGGTGATATATCTTTTCGATATCACCAACGTATCACTCAGCGAGCAAGCGTTTCAAGCGATCCGGCGAATGATCGTCACGCTCGAGCTCGCCCCCGGTGCAGTCGTCAGGGACGACCTCTTGCAGGAGCAACTCGGCCTCGGTCGGACGCCAATACGTGAAGCGTTGCAACGTCTGGTGCGCGACCAGTTCGTCACGATCATCCCCCGCCGAGGCATGTACGTGTCGAGCATCGATGTCTCGGAGCTGTCGACGCTGTACGAGACACGGGCGATCCTCGAACCGTATGTCATGCGGCTCGCCTGCGCCCGGGGTCGTGCGGCGGACTGGAAGGCGATGGCTTCGGCCCTTGCCAGAGCGACCGCGGAGAGCTCGCCGACACAGTTGTTGGAGATCGATCGCGAATGCCGCGAGATCGTGTGGGCAGCCGCTGACAATCGCTTCCTCACCGAGACGCTCGACATGTTGTACGCCCAGAGTGACCGCTTGTGGCATCTCTATCTGTCGGATGTCGCCGCCCCCGAGCAGGTGATCGACGAGCATCGGGCGATCCACGCCGCGCTTGTCGACGGCGACGGTGAACGCGCGGCAGCGTTGATCGAATCGCACATGCGCGCCTTCAACGACAAGATCGGCGACGCCGTGCGCCGTCGGCTGGAATCCCCCCTAGCCGGCTTCTGACGCCGGCGCCGGCGAACCCGCTGTGTGTCCACCGTCGCGTCCAGTGCGGGATCCGGCTCACACCGGTTCCCGCACTGACAGGATGTGAGCCCGATGATGCCTCACCTGTGCGGAAACGCTGCCTAGTATGATCATACGTATGATATGATCCACTTATGGCTGCGACCCGGATCACCATCACGGTCGACGAAGACGTGCTCGACGAGCTGAAAAGCCGAGTCGGACCAGGTGAGGTGTCGGCCTACGTGGTCGAGGCATTGCGAACCCGGCTCCGCAAGGATCCGATCGTCGAGTTGCTGGACAAGCTCGACGAAATGTACGGCCCGTTGAGCGACGAGGAGCTCGAAGAAGGGAGGCACGAGTGGGAGGCGGCGAAGAAACGATTGTCCTCGACGCTGGAGCAGTCATCGGACTCTCCCGAAACAACACCGCGCTGAGGCGGATCTTCAAAGCCGCACGGGACGACAGAACGAAGTTTCGGGTGCCAATGGTGGTGGTCGCAGAAACGGTACGGGGCAGCGGACCGCGCGATGCGCCGGTCAACCTGGTGCTCGCCCAGACAATGCCGCAACATCCGTTGACCGAGGCCGTCGCCCGCGCCGCCGGTCGACTGCTCGGCGCGGCACGATCATCCTCGACAGTCGATGCGCTCATCGTCGCCGAAGCGCTCGACTGCAGTCCGGCGATGATCTGGACATCCGATCCCGACGATCTTCGCCAAATGCTCGGCGATCATCCCGGAGTGACGATCGAAGCGATCTGAGTCGAACTTTGTTGAGTCAACCGGCGCGACGCGCACCGCGGCCGCGGGCCAGCTGCTTCTTGTGCTCGATGAAATCGACCAGCACGTAGTCGCCGAGTGTCTCGGGCGTGGTGAAGAACGCCCTGCCCCGATTGATCGAGGTCAGCTTCTCGATGAACGACTTGAGGTAGCTGTTGGCATCGAGCATGAACGTGTTGATGCGGATGTTGTCTTTCGTGCAGCGCACGACCTCGCGCAACGTGGCCTCGATCGTCTCGGGCACCGGCGGGTAGTTGAAGAACACGTCGCCGCGCGACGTGATGTGCGCAGTCGGTTCGCCGTCGGTGATCATGATGATCTGCTTGGTGCCGGTCTGCTTGGCCAGCAGGTGCCGAGCCAGCAGGAACCCGTGTTGCATGTTGGTGCCGTATACGAAGTCCCAGGAGACCTCGGGAAGCTGCGACGCGGTGAGCACCCGTGCCGTCTCGCTGAACCCGACAATGCCCATGTAGTCGCGCGGGAACTGCGAGGTGATCAACGAGTGCAATGCCATGGCCACCTTCTTGGCGGGCAGGAAGTTGTCGCGCATCGGCATCGACAACGACAGGTCGAGCATCAACACGGTCGATGACCGCGTCAGGTGCTCCGTTCGCTCGATCTCGAAATCGTCCGGCGAGAGGTGAACCGGCGTTCCGGTCCCGTTGCGCCTCAACGCGTTGCGAATGGTCTTGTGCAGATCGAGGTTGAACGGATCCCCGTACTCGTACTGCTTCGTCTCGTACGTGCGCTCGTGACCTTGACCGAGACGATCCATCTGGTGCTGGCCGACCTTGTCCTTGGCCAACTTGTCGAACAAGTCGCGTAGCGCGTTGGACCCGATCTTGCGCAGGCCCTTCGGGGTGAGCTCGAGTCGCCCTTCTTTCTGCTCGATCAACCCTGCCTCTTGCAGCATCTTGGTCAGCTCGGCGAGGCGTTGCAGCGACCGGGCGGCATCGTCGCCCATCAGGTCGCGCACACGGTCCATATCCGCTTCGGCCAGCGCGCCGGGGCTGGTGGCGTTGCGGAGCAGGTTCTCCAACTGGTCGAGGTCGCCGAGCTCTTGCATCGTCTGCATCGCTTGACCCATGCCCATGGGGTCGCTGCCCTCGAACTGGTAACCCTGGCCCCAACCCATCTGCGGGAACATCGACTGCAGGTTCTGCCCGAGTTGGGTCATCTGCCAGCGCAGGTCCATGTCTTCGAGCAATTGATCGCTGAGCTGCTGGAGCTGCGCCCGCTGCTCCGGGGTCATCGAGTTCATCATCGCCTGCATCGCTGCCATGCGCCGGGCCATCTGCTCGAGCAGTTCGTCGAGCGACTGCGGGTTCTCGGGGAAGAAGTCGCCGAACTCCTCCATGAACTTCTCGAACTCAGGGTCTTCGCCGCGCTCGCGCTTGTCGAGCATCTCGTTGAGGCCCGCCATCATGTCCTTCATCCGCTGCAGGTCTTGGGGGGTCATGTTCTGCATCGCCCCCGACATCTGGTCGACCATCTGCTGGGTGAGCTGCTGGCGGATCTTGTCGAGCAGTTGCTCGAAGCGTTGCGCCGCCTCTGCGGATTCGAAGTCGTAGGCCTGGAGCTCGCGGACCTTGCCGGCGAGATCGTTGGGCAGCATGTCGAGACGGAAGTTGCGATCGGCCGCTGCATCGCGCGCAGTTTGCGCCCGGCGCTCGTCGCCACTGCGCTCTGCGGCCTGCGTGGCGTTGTCGATGGCATGACGCTCTTCATCCACGATGTCGGTGAGCTCGTCGGCGATCTCGCTGTAGACCCCGCCCAGATCGAACTGGTCGAGTCGCTCCTGGCGTTGTTGGCGAAGCTTGTCCATCAGCTCGCGCAGTCCTTGCAGGCGCTCGCCGTTGCGATCACGCATGCCTTCCTGCATCATCCGGCGCAACGCGGAGTTGACGTCGCCGTGGTAGAGCAGGTCGTCGGTCAGTTCGTCGAACAACCCATCGGCGTCGAGATCGAATCCGCGCTGCGTGCCGTCCCAACGTGAGTAGGTGAAGCGGGCTGCCATGAGAGAACCCTACAGAAAGATCGCCCCCGCTACCCTGGGTGAATCATGCGAGTTCCCCGCACATTTTCGTTCGTCGACCTGTCCGGCTTCACCAACTACACGGCCGCGTTCGGCGACGACGCAGCCGGACGGATCCTCAGCGCTTTCCGCTCGCTCGTGCGCGAGATCGCCAGCGAGCGAGGCGTGCGAATCGCCAAATGGCTGGGCGATGGCTGCATGGTCGTGTCCATCGAGCAGGTCAACGCGGTGGCATTCGCCCTCGACCTCGAGCACCGCTCGGCCGAGGTCTGCGCGCCGCTGTCGCTCCGGGTCGGCATGGCCACAGGCCACGCCCTGCTGTTCGAAGGCGACGACTACATCGGTTCAGCCGTCAACATGGCGGCGCGCCTGTGCGACGCGGCCGGTCCCTTCGAAGTGTTGATGCCCACGATGCAGATCGAACGGCTGCCACGCGGCGTCACCGCCCACGCCCACGAGCCTGTGGAGTTGCGTGGCTTTCCCGGTCCGATCGAAGTGGTCGAACTCGGTGGAGAGCCGGAGCTCATTGCCAGCACCGACACTGGCGAGCTGTGGACGCGCAGCCCGTTCGCGTGATCCGTGGGGCGGTCATACCGCAATCTCGTCTCGACCGCTCGTTGTTCCATGAAGACCTCGTCCTGCTCGCCGGCCTCGGGGTGCCGGTAGCGCGAATCACCCTGGACTGGTCGTGGCTGCAGCCGAAGGCCGGCGCCTTCGACGGTGACGCGGTCGAGTGGTACTCGGGTTTGCTACAGCTGGCAACGACGCTTGGGGTCGGCCTGCAGTTCACCCTCTTGGAACGTTCGGTTCCGCAGTGGTTCGACAACGACGGTGGCTTCACCGATCCGCGCTTCGCCGGTCACTGGTGGCCGCGCTGGGTCGAGGGGGTGTCCGACCTGTTCGGCGACGCCGTCGCCGGTTGGGTGCCGTTCGACAACCCGATGGCGTTCGCCAACCGCGTCGTGCCCGATGATCCTCGCCGCCACGGCGAGGTGCTCGACACGCTTGTCGTCGCGTGGCGTGATGCGTGGCGGATCCTGCGTGGAGGGCCGCCGGTCGCCACGGCCATCGGCGTGAAGACCGTCAGACCGGCGGATCAGACCATTCAGGCCGCGGAGCTCGCTCGCCGGGAAGATCACCTTCGCTGGCACCTGTGGCTCCAGGGTCTGCACGATGGAACGATCAGCATCCCCGGCCGCGCAGATCGCGAGCTGGCCGATCTTGCCGGTTCGTGCGACGTGCTGGGGATCGTCGTCGCCGATGTCGACGAGTCGCTCGGCGCCGTCCTGCGTGCCGCAGAGATGGGTCCCGACCGTCCGCTGGCCATCACCCTCATCACTCCGCCGGGAAGAGACGCCGACCGGGTCACCGTTGTCAAACGATTCGAAACAGCCTGCGGAGAAGCAGCAGAGGGCGCACCACTGCAAGCAATGGCCCTGAGCCCCACATTCGACATCGAGGGGCACGACGACGGGATCATCACCCGTGATCGTGAGGTCAAGGATTCCGCGGCCGTGTTCTTCGGCGGTGCAGTGAAGTAAATTCCGGCGTCATGGAGTTCTTCACCGATGTCACCGACAAGATCGTCTACGAGGGTCCCGACAGCGACAATCCGTTGGCGTTTCGCTGGTACGACGCCGAGCGTGTCGTTGCCGGACGGCGAATGGAGGATCACCTTCGCTTCGCAGTCTGTTATTGGCACTCGTTCGCGTGGGACGGGTTCGACATCTTCGGGGCCGGCACGCTCGATCGCCCCTGGCATCCGACCTTCGCCCCGGGCGCCGATCCGATGGATGCCGCCAAGCAGAAGATGGATGCCGCGTTCGAGTTCTTCGCCAAGCTCGGGGTGCCGTTCTACTGCTTCCACGATCGTGACATCGCTCCCGAAGGCTCGAGCTTCGCCGAGTCGGTGAAGCGTCTCGATGAGATGGTCGAGCTTGCCGGCGCGCATCAGCAGCGCACCGGCGTCCAGCTGTTGTGGGGCACCGCCAACCTGTTCTCGAACCCGCGCTATCAGGCGGGTGCAGCCACGAACCCGGATCCCGAGGTGTTCGCGTTCGCGGCCGGTCAAGTCGCGCACTGCCTCGAGGCGACACACCGTCTCGGTGGCCACAACTACGTGCTGTGGGGCGGACGCGAGGGCTACGAGACGCTGCTGAACACCGACATCAGTCGCGAGCTCGACCAACTGGCTCGCTTCTTGACGCTGGTCGTCGAACACAAGCAGCGCATCGGCTTCGAGGGTGCCATCCTGATCGAGCCGAAGCCCTTCGAGCCCACCAAGCACCAGTACGACTACGACGTGGCGGCCGTGCACGCCTTTCTCCAGCGCTACGACCTCGACAACGAGATCAAGGTCAACATCGAGGTCAACCACGCAACGTTGGCCGGTCACGATTTCGCCCACGAGATCGCCTCGGCCGCCAACGCCGGTATCTTCGGCTCGATCGACGCCAACGCTGGCGACGACCGGTTGGGCTGGGATGTCGATCGGTTCCCGGTCTCGGTCGAGCAGATGACGCTCGGCATGCTGGAGATCCTGCGCGCAGGTGGGTTCACCACTGGCGGGCTGAACTTCGATTCGAAGTTGCGCCGCCAGTCAAGTGATCGCACCGACCTGTTCTACGCCCACATCGGCGGCATGGACACGATGGCTCGGGCGCTGCTCGCCGCCGCGTCGATCGTCGACAGCGGCGAGCTCGACTCGATCCGCGATGCCCGTTACGCCGGGTGGTCCGGCGAGCTGGGTTCGTCGATCATGAAGGAGCAGACCCTCGATGATCTTCATCAGCGGGCGATGACGACCGGCGAGCCATCGCGTTCGTCCGGGCACCAGGAGATGCTGGAGAACCTCGTCGCCCGACACGTCGAGCGCGCCCGGTAGGGCATTGCCGGGCTACCAGTTCCTGGGTGACTGATAGCCCGGCCTGTTTTCATGTCCGGGATAACTCCCCGGACCGTGTTCACGTCAGATGCAGGTCAGTTCGCCATGTTCGGGAACACCGGCGACGTGTAGTACCCGGTCACGTCGACGATCACCTGCGTGGTCCCGCCGCCGCCGACCCACACCTTGACCGTGCGGTCGCCCGCGATCTGGACCGTGCCACCGTTGGCCAGCGGCGTACCGTTCAAGTTGATGGCCGACGCAGCGAAGGAATCGGCGTTCCCTGGGGTGATGGCCACGAACCCGACAGTCGTTGATTGGTCGGTCGTGAGGTTGTAGGTGATCGCGGTGGCACCTGCGGGCACTGCGTTTGCAAGCGTCACAGCTCCTGTCGACAGATCGTGGCCTGAGCTGACATCGATCGATCGCGAGCCGAAGTTGGCGATCGGCCCGTTCACGGGATAGCCGGCAACACGCGAGTCGTAGGCGCGGACTGGCGTGATCGGATGGAACACCGAACCCGCATCGGCCGACGCAACAGGCACCTGGTAGCGAACTTCGATCCCGCACAGGATGTGGTTGGCCCCTGCCGCGTTCGTCAACTGCACACGAACCACGTGGAAGCGGTGATCGCTGGCGGCCGCGCCCGATGGTGTGAAGCTGCCGGCGACCTCGTTGAGGTTGTCTGCACTGTCCACAGCAACGACGCCGCTGACCGCGGCGGTCGTGAAGTCGGTGACCATTTGATCGGTGCGACTCGGCACGGCAGGCAGAACGGGAACGGCGATGTCGGCCCGCTCGAGCTGGACATCGATGTTGTTCGTGACGTCGTTGTCCACGCCGTAGAAGGCCAGTTGCTTGATCAGTGCGCCGTCGGGGAGCTCGACGGGGGCGAACAGGACCGTCCAGGTGCCACCCGAGGCGGCATTGGGCGACACACAGGTCTGGCCGCTGAACTCGACGAGGTCGGCGTCGACGCCGGCCGGGGCACCCTGGTTGGCGATGAAACCACGACCGGAGATGAACTTGGTGAGAATGGTGGGGTCGTAAGTCCCCGGGTCCGTGGCGATGCTCTCGACTTGTCCCGACAGTTCGGTGGGGAGTGGTGAACCGTCGGACTCGGGCGTGCCGGGCGTGCCGGTGGCCTGCGATCCGCCGCCCTCGCTGACGCTGGCTGCGACGGTGCTGCCGACCGCGATCACTGCCGCGAACGCAGCGATCACAGATCGGGTTTTCCGCCGTGACCAGGTGCTGAATGGACTCCGAATCATTCGCGCTCACTTTCGTATGAATAGGCCGAGGTAGACGTAACGTCCGGAATCACAACCAAATGAGCCCGTCCCGGCTGCCGCGGAAGCAGTCTTGCTACCCCACGGTGAGGCGTAATACTACAGGACTAAGCCTCTTGGACGCCAGAGACTTCTGAAATTGGGTCGGCGGGCCCACCCCGCTGCCGCTGAACAGGCGTCAGCTGCGGCCGCGGTAGGTCTTGACGCCGCCCGACGAGTCCTTGTTGAGGCGCTTCGACAGGTGCAGGCCCTCCAACACGAACTCGACCGCAGCGGCTACCGCAGCTGGCGATTCGTCGTTGCCGGTGAGCGCCAGCACCGGTGCTCGCAGCGCCGGGACCATCTCCACCAGCCGGGCCTCTTCGACGGAAGCGATTTCTTCGCCGGCGTGGGCAACGACGCCCTCCTCGAAGGCATTGATCACATCGCGGACCTGATCGGGTGCGATGCGTTCTTTGTAGACCGTCAGGACGGCCGCCTTGACGAGGTTGTCGAGGATCAGGCCATCGCGGCCCTCCTCCAACGACTCGATCTCGATCTTGCCGCTGCTGGAAGCCGCCAAAGCCTCCAGATCACAGATGCGCGGCACCACGACGTGCTCGCCGGCGCGCAGGCCGCGCCGAAGGGCGTTGGCGCCGAGTACCTCG
>JANPGV010000271.1:0-18686 GCA_031424145.1 Ilumatobacteraceae bacterium | reverse complement strand
TGGACGTTCTACGCCGGCTCGAGCGCTCCCGAATGCGCCGGTCGAATCCACACCGATTTCCAGCGCGGGTTCATCAAGGCCGAGGTCATCCACTGGGACGAGCTCCTGGACATCGGATCGTGGAGCAAGGCCAAGGAGCTCGGCAAGATCCGCATCGAGGGCAAGGACTATCACCCCATCGATGGCGACGTGATGGAGTTCCGCTTCAACGTCTAGCAGCAATTTGCAACCGGGTGGCTGCTTCGTCCGTGTGTCCATTGGATGGATGCACTACGTCTACAGCTGGGGGCAATGAGATGTCGATGAAGCAGGAACCACGCAGCGAATGGGAACGCGATCCTGATTTGCCGAAGGTGACGGTGTTCGAGAGCTCCGCCCGAAGTGCGGGCGCGTCGCTTCGCTCCGAAGCACCAGAGGACGGGATGACGACCGTGGCTCGCCGAGGCGAACGTCAGAAAGCAAGACGCCTCGCCACCGAGGTTGGCGTGGTCGTCGCGTTGATCCTCAGTGGTATCGCCTTGTTCACACATTTTGACAGCTCCCGCCACAACGTGAATCTTCGGCCTGTGGACACTGTCGAGGCACGAACATCCGTCGCGACGCCGACAGCTAGCTCGGTGGCTGAGCCGATCCTCTCTCCAGACGATCCGCTCATCAGCCGGTGGTTCTTGGATTACACCGGAAATCCGGCCGGACCGACGTCCGGTGATCCGGTGAAGTCCGGTGTCGTGATGCCCTCGGTGGTGTACCAGTACCAACTCGAGGACGCGGCAACGTACCTGAACGAGCACGCGGGCGGGGTAGGCGGCCGGCCGATCGTACTGGACCCATGTGCGCAGTCGGCAACGGAATGCGCCGATCGATTCGCGGCGGACCCGGCAATCGTTGCCGTGCTCGAAAACCGGTGGAGTGGTGATTCCTTCGGGCGGCGCTCGCTGGACGTAAGCCGCTCCAAACCACATACTCGGGCTCGGGAACGCCGGGCGTCGGGTACTACCCGACGTATCGCGAAACGATCAATGCGATGGCTTTGCAGGTCGAGAAACTGACCCTATTGGGGTCTCGGGTTTTGGTGATCGATGGCGTCGATCACCCGAACATCCAGCCCTGATTGCCCAACAATTACGTCATGCCCGACCTTACTTTGAGCCTGGAAGGCAGGGCTTTCTCAATCGTTCAGGCCAACAGGTCGAAGTCCCTGACCGACACCATCCGCGATGCCGGAGCTACGAGCGCCACGGCCATCATCCTGGCGACCCCACCTATCGTGGAACTACAGGTGCATCCGTTGGCCGGCTCGTTTGTGATGAGTTGGCGATCGCCTTGGACGAACTAGCTATCCAGCCGGCGGTGATCGTCGACGGCTGCGACGCGCACGAAGACTGGTACAAGGTCGACGTGGGCTACAACCAGAGTTCGCCGACTCTCGAGTCGGGCGCGCTGCCGATCGTCACGAAGGTCCCCGGCTTGGGCGTTATGGAAACGGCGGATCATCGTCCGACCCCACGGATCCCGTTCGAAGAGCACAGATACGACTTGACGCGGGCAGGCAAGCGGCGTACTTTACCAATCAGTTATGGAACTACTTGGTAATGAACAGCTCGATGCCACGTTCGCAGCGCTGGCCGACCCCACGAGGCGGGCAATCCTGAAACGCCTCGCCTCGGGACAGGCGTCGGTCAATGAACTGGCCGAGCCGTTCGCGATGACCCAACCGGCCATCTCCAAACATCTCAAGGTGCTGGAACGCGCCGGGCTGATCTCCCGCGGTCGCGACGCCCAGCGCCGGCCGTGCCGGCTTGAAGCCAGGCGCCTGGCCGAGGCCAACAACTGGCTCGAGAACTACCGCAAGTTCTGGGAGGGCTCGTTCGAGCGCCTCGACAACCTCCTTAAGGAAATGAACGAAACGAAAAACGAGATCGGAAACTAGGAGAACAGGAAAGCAATGATGCTCAACACAGGAACACTCAAAGTCACGACACCGACAGACCTGGAGATCGTGCTGACGCGAGTATTCGATGCGCCGGCCCATCTGGTGTACAAGGCCTTCACCGATCCAGAGTTGCTCAAGCGTTGGTTCGGCCCCCACGGGTATTCGCTGACGGTATGCGAGGTCGACCTGCGTGTCGGCGGCGCCTGGCGGTACGTGTTGAAGGGCCCGGACGGCACAACGATGGGGATGGGTGGCGTTTACCACGAGATCGTCCCCGGCCGCCGGACCGTCAACACCGAGTCGTTCGACGACTATCCCGGTGACTCCGTTGTCACCACCGTCCTCACGGAGCACGATGGCAAGACGACCCTCACCGCGACCGCGAGATACGAGTCGAAAGAGGTGCGCGACGCGGTCGTCGAATCAGGAATGGAGCACGGCGCGGCCGAGACCTACGACAGGTTGGCCGAACTGCTGCCGACGCTCGGCTAGCGCGATTCGGCGGTCAGGGCACGCGCTCTACGCTCGCGGCCATGGCCCTGTCCCCCATCTTCGAGTTCGCCGACCGGTTCGTCGACGAGCAGTCAGCGCTCGACCCGTGTCTGGCCACCTCGCGTGGCATCCCCGGCTATGACGATCTGCTGACCGACTATTCGCCGTCTGGCCACACCGCCCGCGCCGATCACATGCGCAAGGCTCTGGCCGACCTGCGCACGTTGAAGCCGACCGACGACAACGATCGCCTCGCCAAGGAGTTCATCACCGAACGCTTCGAGACGTCGCTTCTCTCACACGACACGGCTGAATGGCAGAGGGCAGTACGCGCAATCGCCTCGCCATCATCCACGTTGCGCAGCACCTTCGACCTCATGTCTCGTGACGGCGACGAGGCCTGGCACAACATCACAGCCCGGCTGCATGCCATTCCCGGCGCCCTCGACGGACTGCGGGAGACATACGACAGCGGGCGCAACGACGGCAACGTTGCCGCCCGTCGCCAAGCGATTGCCGCAGCCGAGCAGTGCTCGACGTGGGCAAGCAATCGGTGGTTCGACAGCCTCACCAATGAGGCAGCACAACGAGGCAACGTTCCCGAGCCGTTGCAACCACGCATCGCTGAAGGCGCCGACCTCGCCAACGCGGCGTACGGCGAGTTCGCCTCATACCTACGCGATCAGTACGCACCCGACGCTGCTGAAGCCGATGGCTGCGGGCCCGAGCGCTATCGAGTCGGGGTGCGCACGATGCTCGGCGCCGACCTCGATCCGCAGGAGATGTACGAGTGGGCATGGTCCGACTTCCATCACCTGCGTTCCGAGATCGCCGCGACGTGCGCGCGCATTCAGGCCGGTGCGAGCTTCGCCGAAGTCATCGATCTGCTCGACCACGATCCAACGCGGGCGGAGCACAGGCCAAGCGCATACCAGGCCTGGCTGCAGGCGCTCACCGACGAAGCGTTGAGTCGAAGCAAGGAGCACTTCGAGATCCCCGACGTGATGGACAGGTGCGAGGCGTTGATCCCTCCGGAGGGATCAGCCGCTGCGGCCTACTACACCGGTCCATCCGAAGACTTCACTCGACCGGGTCGTACGTGGTACCCGACATTGGGACGTGAGATGTTTCCACGCTGGGGCGACGTGACGACCTGCTATCACGAGTCGGTGCCGGGCCACCACCTGCAGATCGCCTATGCCAAGGTGCAGGCGGCGTCGCTGAGCCGCATTCAACGCGGCAGCTTCATCCCGGGGCACGGCGAGGGCTGGGCGCTGTACGCCGAGCAGCTCTGCGACGAGTTCGGCTGGTTCGACGATCCCGACTACCGGTTGGGATTCCTCAGTGGTCAGATCCTCCGCACGGTCCGCGTGATCATCGACATCGGCATGCACCTCGACAAGGCAATACCCGATGGCACCACGTTGAACGACGGGACGGCGTTCCACGGCGGCGAGATCTGGACGCCCGACCTGGCGTTCGAGTTCGCCGTCCGTGAGACCGGGCACACCGAGGCGTTCATGCGCAGCGAGATCGATCGCTACCTCGGCTGGCCCGCTCAGGCGATCAGCTACAAGATCGGACAACGGGAGTGGCTGGCGGCACGCGACGACGCTCGTCGACGCGAGGGCGATCAATTCGACATGAAGGCATGGCACACCAAGGCACTGCGACTCGGCGCGATCGGCCTCGATCAGTTGCGTGCCGAGCTCGACCGATGACACGTGCTCCTCAGCTCGCAGGGGCGAGGGGTCCGAAGAAACCGACGACGCGCAGCAGCTTGCCGGCATCGTCGAACTGCACGACATCGATCCCGCTGACCGCAACGGTTCCATCGGGCCCGGTCAGGTTCCAGCCGTAACGGGCGAAACCGTGGTGCGAATCGACCGCAGTCGTGCGCACGAAACGGTGTCCGGCGTAGTGCGTCAGCACCACGTCGGCGAGGGCGCTGATCTCGGCGTGTCCCCGACCTTCGAGGGGCGGATCGAACAGCTCGCCGTCGCAGCTCCAGGCAGCCTCGATCAGGTTGCCGCGTCGGTCTGCGTCCGCCATGGCGTACGCCTCGAGGTGACAGTCAATGCTCCGGGTGGTGGGCTCGGGCGAGGTTTTGCCGGTGTTGGTAGTGCTGGTGTTGGTAGTGGTGGTGGTAGTGGTGTCTGTGTTGGTCATGGGTGCCACTGTGCGCCGAAGCGGTAGCGCTGCCGATTACCCGTTGGGGCATGTCGGAGCCGATTGCATTACCTCTCGGGTCATGGTCAGTGCGACCGAGCGTCCGTACAGTGGCGCGATGGCCCGACCCGCTGTGGGAGACCTGCTACGTGATTGGCGGACGCGACGTAGACGCAGCCAGATGGACGTGGCGATCGACGTCGGCGTTTCCACCCGCCATCTCAGCTTCGTCGAGACCGGCCGCTCGAAACCGAGTCCGGAGCTCGTTCTCGCCATCGCCCATCACCTCGACGTACCCCTGCGTGAACGCAACGGGCTGCTGCTCGCGGCAGGCTATGCGCCGCGGTTCTCGCAGATGTCGCTCGACGACCCGGCGATGGCGCACGTGCGCGCGTCGATCCAGCGAATGCTCGATGCACACGACCCGTATCCGGGTGCTGTAGTCGACCGTCAGTGGAACATCGCTATGGTCAACCGAGCGGGCCAGATGCTCGCTCAAGGCCTGCCAGCACATGTGTTGGGCCCGCCGCTGAACGTGTATCGGCTGTGCCTTCACCCCGATGGGCTCGCCCGGCGGACGACCAACTTTGTCGATTGGGCCACGTACCTGTTGGGCCAGTTGCGTCGTTCCATAGTTCTCACGGGCGACCCCAGCCTGGTCGAGTTGCTCGAAGAGATCTCGGCATACCCGAACGTCGTCCAGATCGAACCTCTCGTCGCCGACGGTGGGCGCGACGAACCGCCGCTTCTCGTGCCGTTTCAGCTGGCGACGCCGCTCGGCGAGCTTTCGCTGTTCACCACACTGACCACGTTCGGCACGCCGCGTGACGTCACGATCGACGAGTTGGCCATCGAACTGTTCTTTCCCGCGGATGACCGCAGCGAGGAGATGCTGCGGCTGATGTCGCGCGGCAGAGACGGGATACCATCGGAGGAGCCCGCCGGCGCGTGAACGTCATAGGGAACCGTGAACGAGTCCGTAAAACGAGTCCGTAATGACAGCCAGTGCGACAACCCCCCGAAACGCGACCGGCATCCCGATCGCCGCGTCCCTGATGGCACTTGGCTCAGGTGTGGTCTGGAGCTTCGGCGCTGTCACGGCGCGCATGGCCAAACATGCTGACGCGTTCCAGTACCTCATCTGGAGGTCCGTCGGGGTCCTCGTCGTGATGGAGGTCATGACCGCGATCCGTCGCGAGCCGATGATGCTCCCGAGGGCCTACAAGTCGGGGAAGTGGATGCTCAGCGCTGACTTCGGTCTGCTGCTGGCCTCGTTCATGTTCGTCTACGCCGTCAAGACGACCACGGCCGCAAACGCGTCCTTCCTCGGCTCGGTCACTCCCCTCGCGGCGGTCGTGTTGGGCAGGATCGTGCTCCGCGAGCGGTTGTCACGCGTCACGCTCGGGGCGATCATTGTCGCCTTCGTCGGGCTCATCGTCACTGTCTTCGGCGATCTCCACGCCGGCAACATGGTCGGCAACATCGCCGCGTTGACCGCATCGGTCGGCTTCGCGATCTACACGATCAGTGTTCGCTCGAATCCCAACGCGGATTGGTCCCCGGTCCTTTCGGGCTATGCAGCCGCGATGATCGTCCTCTGCTCTGTGATCACCCTGGCCAACGGCAAGACGCTGTTCCCTCCGGCGAAGGACATGGGACTGGCTTTGATGCACGGTGCGGTGTTCATCGTGGTCGGTACGAAGCTGTTCAATCGTGGATCGAAGAGCGTGCCGGCGGTTCCGATGACGATCTTCGCCCAAACCGAAATGGTGTTCGTGCCGCTGTGGGCATTTCTGGTGCTCAGCGAGGCGCCGAAGGCCGCGACCGTGGTTGGCGGAGCGATCATCTTCGCCGCAGTCGTCGGCAAGGCGCTCCTCGACACTGCGCCAGGCGCGGTGCAACCCGTCCAGGAGTACTAGCACGAAGGTGCAGCAACCGATGTCCATGGTTGCGGAGTGTCCTCAGTACCAATCCCCAGGAGGACCCCAGAAATGAAGAGATCACTTGTTTGGACAGCCGTTGGCGCAGCAGTCATCGGACTGGGCGTTCCCGCATACGCGGCGTCGCAGAGCAGCAATTCAACACCGACGATCAACACGGTCAAGACCACCGTTCAAGATCTGAGCGGAAACTGCGACGAGGCTGAGCACGCCAACGACCCGGCTTGCACAACGACTTCGGCCGGAGTGGCGACGACCAAGGCGAGCGAGCCGAGCACCTCGCTCGAAGACTCGGCGACGGTCAGTGTCGACAACAGCGTCGAAGCCGCCGACAACAGTGTCGACGACAACGCGACCGAGAACAGCGTTGATGATGTCGATGACGACGCCACAGAGAACAGCGTCGACGACGTCGATGACGAGGCCACCGAGAACTCGGTGGAAGACGTCAGCGGAAACTGTGACGAAGCAGAACGCGCCAACGACCCGAGCTGCCCCGGTGCAGCCGCACCGGCGAACTCCGTCGATGACAACTCCGGCTCCGGCGGCGCAGACGACAGCGGTCACCACAGTGGCCGCGACGACGGTGGCAACAGCGGCCGCGGCGGCGGAAGCGACGGCTGACAAACCCGACAGTCCCCGACAAGCCCACGACGAAAACGGGTCCATTGCAGCCGCACAGTCGGCAGCAATGGACCCGTTTTGATGTTTCGCTTCGCGCTAGAACGTACCGACGCGCTCAAACCAGCTGGGAGGCAGTTGGCTCGAGGTCACGACGGGCTCCTCAGCAGTAGCCGCCGGCGACGTACTGGTGAGAGTGGCCATCGACCGTTGAGCTGACCAGGGTGGCGAACCGCTCGACGTTGTCGCAGAACCTGTCGACATCGTCGTCGGAGTGCATCGGCGAGATCGTCCATTGCTCGCTCTTGCCCCACGGTGCCATGAACACGCCGCCGTTGTGCTGCACGAGGAAGTGCAAATGGCTGAGCCCGGTGTCCATTGCCAGGAACTCGCGACAGTTCCGCGCCGGCGTCTCGTTGAACACCAACGATCCCTTGAAACCGAAGGCGTAGCCGTAGCCCGGCACGCTGTGACGATGCAGGATCTCGATCGCACGATCGAACATCGCTTGCGATCGCCGGCCGGCCTGCCGATAGGCGTCGTCCGTGAGCACCTCGGTCAACATTGCGCGGGCCGCTGCCATGGTCATCGGATTGCCGTTGAACGTGCCGACCTGGTCGTAGCGGCCGTCGCTTATGGCCGCCATGACCTCGCGAGTGCCGCCGATCGCGCCGCACGGCAGGCCACCGCCGAGAGCCTTTGCCAGGCAGACGATGTCGGGTGTGACTCCGAACAGGCCCGTTACGCCGCCGGGGTGCACGGTGAGGCCGGTCTTGACTTCGTCGAAGGTCAGCAACACGCCGTATCGCCGCGTCAGCTCACGAACGCCCTCGAGGTAGCCGCTCGGTGGCGGGATGATGCCCGCGTTCATCATCATCGGCTCCATGATCATCCCGGCGATCTTCCGGCCGTTGGTTTCCAACACCCGCTCGAGCGCGTCCAGGTCGTTGAACGGCACGAGGTGCACCAGATCTGCCATGGCCTGCGGGATACCGCCCGACGCAACCCGGTGAGGTGCATCGGCCGGGCCGAGCATGTCGAGGCTGCGCCATTGCGACACCATCACCGAATCGTGATGGCCGTGATACGAGCCCTCGATCTTGATGATCTCGTCGCGACCGGCGACGGCGCGCATGAGGTGGATCGCATCCATGGTCGCCTCTGTGCCGGAGTTGTTGAAACGCCAGACCGGCAACCCGAAACGTTCGGCGAGCGCGCTGGCGACGACGATCGAATCATCGGTCGGCTGCGCGAAGTGAGTTCCCTGGGTGACCCGACGCTGAACCGCCTCGACGATGGCGGGGTTGGCATGCCCGGCGACCATCACGCCGTACCCGCCGTGCAGATCGACGTATTCGGTGTCGTCGACGTCCCACACATGCGAGCCACGGCCATGGCTGACCCAGACCGCCGCCGGGCGGGAGATCATCCAGTTCGACGTGGCCCCGCCGGCGAGCACATCGGCTGCGTCAGCACTGCGGGCGATCGATTGGGGCATCCTGGCCAGGAACCGCCGTTCCTCATCATCGATCAACGAATCGATGGTCACGGGCTTGCTGTCGATGACGGCCACTTCGGCCTCTCCTTTGTCCGTCGCTGACTGATGAGTCAGCGATACTGACTGATGAATCTACTCTATTGGAGAGCACGTCGGTGAACTGGACGTTTGCTGGGACGTTTGCTGCACTTTGTCGACCGGTGTGAACTCACGATGAAGTAATGGCGTCGCGTTTCGCGACCCGTGGACTTCGCTGTCATACTGTGGTCGATGACCACAGAGAGTGCTTTTGTGGCAGTGGCGGAGCGGATGCGACGAGACACTGCCGATCGCAACCCTGAATCGCGCGAACAGCACGAGCGTGCCCGTGCTGTGTTGCCCGGGGGAACCACCCGCACGATCCTTCATCACGCACCATTCCCGCTCACGTTCGTCAGCGGCGAGGGCGGCACACTGACCGACGCAGACGGGCACACCTACGTCGACCTCGTCGGCGATTACACCGCCGGCCTGCTCGGGCACAGTGAAAAGCGAGTGCATGCTGCCGTTGCCGACGCGCTGGCCACCAACACGAGCGTGGGCGGCGTCCATCCTGCTGAGATTCGCTTCGCCGAACTGGTGTGCAACCGGTTCGGGCATCAGCGCGTGCGCTTCACCAACTCCGGCACCGAGGCGAATCTGATGGCAATCACACTGTCGAGGGTCGTCACCGGCCGGTCGATGATCATGGTCATGCACGGCGGATATCACGGCGGGGTGTTCTTCTACTCACACGGCAACGCACCGTGGAACGCACCATTCCCGACGATCGTCGCTCCCTACAACGATCTGCAGGGTTGCGAGGAGTTGATCGACGAATACGCGCTCGACCTGGCCGCCGTGATCGTCGAGCCCATGCTCGGATCCGGATGTGTCCCGGCGGATGCCCGCTTCCTCAGCGGATTGGCCAATGCAACTCAGCAGGTCGGCGCGATCTTCATCACCGACGAGGTGATGACATCGCGACACGGGCCTCGCGGCCTCGCTGATCTCTTAGGGGTACGGCCCGACATCGCTACGTTCGGCAAGTACTTTGCCGGCGGCTTCTCGATCGGAGCCTTTGCCGGGCGCGCCGAACTACTCGATCACTTCGACGCCACGAAACCGGACTCCATCCCCCACGCCGGAACGTTCAACAACAACGTCGCGACGATGTCAGCAGGCTGCATCGTGTTGTCGGAACTGTTCACGTCCGACACGGCGATCTCGTTGACCGCCAGAGGCGAGGAGTTGCGGGCGCGGATCGACGACGTCCTGCACCATCACAAGCTGCCGCTGACCATCACGGGGTTCGGTTCGATGAACGCGGTGCATGCCCGCGCCCATCCACCACAGAACGGCGCCGATCTTCTCGACCGCGATCCTCATCTACAAGAGGCGCTGTTCCTTTCATTGCTGCAGCGCGGTGTGTACACCGCGCCGCGTGGAAGCCTCAACCTCGGTCTTGCGATCACCGAGTGGGACCTCGATCACTACCTCAACGCACTCGACGACTCGCTGGGCGAGCTCACTGAAGCTACGTAGATGACGTTATGTAGATGACGTTATGTAGGTGACGTGACGTAGATCAGGTCAGTCGCATGCCGGCCTTCCTCGATCCCGCGTTGCTCGAACCGCGTCTGCGGCCGCCAGGAGGGCCGCTCGACCACTCCGCCTTCGAGAGCCGCCTCGGCGTCGCAAACCCGACGGATCCGAACTGCGTAGTCGGCGCAGTCTGTAGCCAGGTGCAGGCATCCCCCGGCGCGCAAGAGAGGCACCAGCCGGCGAACCACATCTGGCCGGATCAGGCGGCGACGGTGTTGGCGTTGCTTCGGCCATGGGTCGGGGAAGAACGCGCGGATCTCGCTCAGCGAACGCGACGGGATGCGTTCGAGGAACTCGATGACGTCGCCGTCGACGACGCGCACGTTCATCAGCCCGCGGTTCTCGATCGCCTCGAGAACTGCAGCGATCCCGGGCGTATGGATGTCGACCCCGATGACACACTCGTGCGGACGCATCTCGGCAAGCTCGATCAAAGCCTCGCCCCCTCCAAAACCGATGTCGAGGATGACATCGCCTGCATCGCCACTGAACACCTCATCGAACGACAGACACGGCCCCTCTACAGGGAGAGCCCACCTGGCCATGGATCGCTGGTAAGCGACGATTCGCGACGGTGACAAGCCGCGGCGACGCGGCTTGAACGAACGCTGCGGAGGATGCTGCGGGGAATGCGCGAGACCGCTGTGAATGGACACGGGACGATCATGGTAACGGCCGGAAACGTGCAAGGCTGAAGACCATGGCGTGGTTGGTCACGGAAGGAAGAGTGCTTGCCTCCTGCGAGTCGGTCAGCCAGCGGCGCTCGAAAGGTCGGGGGCTGCTCGGCCGTGACGAGATCGAAGGAGCCTTGGTCCTGACCGGCTGCAGATGGGTGCACACGCTCGGCATGCGCTTCGCGCTCGACGTGGCCTATGTCGACGAGAACGGCATCGTCGTCAAGACGGTGCACATGCACCGACATCGCGTCGGAGCCCCGGTATGGCGGGCCCGAACGGTCATCGAAGCCCAAGAAGGGGCGTTCGGTCGGTGGGGTTTACGGGTCGGCGATGTCGTGGAGATACGCGAATGACCGGCAGACTCGTTCTCGTGGCCACTCCCATCGGCAACCTCGGCGATCTCTCACCACGGGCGGTCGACACGTTGTCGCAATCCTCACTCATCCTGTGTGAAGACACGCGCCATTCCGGCAAGTTGCTGTCGCACGCCGGTATCAGCGGGGTGCGGCTCGCTGTGTGCAACGAGCACACGGAGAACGAACGCAGCCGCGAGGTGTTGTCGCTGCTGGACGCAGACGAAACCGTCACATTGATCACCGACGCCGGCACGCCCGGGATCTCTGACCCCGGATCGCGGCTGGTTCGAGCTGCGATCGACTCGGGCCACGTTGTGTCTGCCGTGCCTGGCCCCGCCGCATTCGTCATGGCACTCGTCATCAGCGGGTTCGACACCAGCCGTTTCGGGTTCGAAGGGTTTCTGCCACGGTCCGGGCGCCAGCGCTCGGCGCGGCTTGCAGCGATCGCCGCCGAGCCGCGTACGACCGTGATCTACGAAGCGCCGCATCGCATCGAACGCACCATCGCCGATCTGGCGGCCGCGTGCGGAGGTGAGCGAGGGGTGGCGGTGGCGCGCGAGCTCACGAAGATCTACGAATCGGTGTGGCGAGGCTCCCTGGAAGAGGCAGTCGCTCAGTTGGCGGCAACGGCGCCCCGGGGCGAGTACGTGATTGTTCTCAAAGGTGCTCCTCCGCGCGGGGAGGTCAGCGACGACGAGATCCGATCCGCGCTCCATCGCGCGCTCGAGGGTCACAGCCGCAAAGACGCAGTCGAGACCGTCGTCGGCCAGCTCGAGGTGCCGAAGCGGCGCGTCTACGACCTGGCCCTAAACCTTTCCATGTCGCCTTCTATCTCGCCTTCTAACTCACCTTTTATCTCGCCCTCTAACTCGTCTTCTATCTCAAACGCGTCAACGGGTCGCGATGTCTGAACAGGTGCTGTCCCAGGTCAGTCAGTACATATCGACGGGCCCGAGCGCGGCATTTTTCGATCTCGATCGGACCCTCATCAGCGGATCCAGTGCGTTCGTCCTCGGTGTCGCTGCTTGGCGCGCCGGTCTGGTGCCGCCGCGTCAGTTCGGCAAGGACGCGGCCGGCGCAGTGGCGTTCCGGTTCAGTGGCGCCAGCGACAACACATCGAACGGCGTGCGCGACCGGATCCTCGGTGCAGTGAAGGGCGTGCGCGTCGATGATCTCGTCGCCCTCAACGCCGACATCGTCCCCAAGCTGCTCGCCAAAGTTCGCCCTGAAGCACAGGCTCTCGTCGACCGTCACCGGCACGCAGGCCGGGCCACGTACATAGTGTCGGCGTCGCCCGTGGAGCTCGTGGAACCTCTGGCCAAAGCGTTGGGCATGACGGCCGGGATCGGCACGATCAGTGAGATCGCCGATGGTGTCTACACCGGCGACCTGGCCGGCCCGTTCTGCTACGGGCCCGGAAAGGTCGAGGCGATCGTCGACCTGGCCAGGTGGGAGAACCTGGATCTCGCCCAGTGCTACGCGTACAGCGACTCGGCGAGCGACCTTCCGATGCTTGAGGCGGTCGGGCATCCGGTCGCCGTCAATCCGGACGCCAAGCTCGAGCGCATCGCTCGGCACAACGGCTGGCCGATCGTCGTGTTCAGCAAACGGACCAAGGCGGTCGTTCGACGAACCACGCAGGCCCTCGGCACCGCGGGAGTTGCAGCAGCCGGATTCGCCGCCGGCACGCGCTACGCCGGAGGTCGTCTGTTCAGGGGGCGGCGCTGACATAGAAACTCGTAACCGCGAGCGCCAGCGTGCGACCTATCCTTCATCACGTGGAAGAAGTGAGAACACCGACTCGAACCCGTCGAATGCGCACCGGCTCCTAACCCAGCCGTCGTTCGCCATTCTTCGAAAGGATCCAGTCGTGAGCAACTACTTCCTCACCACACCCATCTACTACGTCACGGCAAAGCCGCATCTCGGCCACGCATACACCACCATCGTCGGCGATGCCATCGCCCGCTGGCACCGCCTGCTCGGCGACAACGTTCACTTCCTCACCGGCACCGACGAGCACGGCCAGAAGGTGCAGCAGGCTGCGGAAGCGGCCGGCCAGTCGCCACAGGACTTCACCGACTCGATTGCCCCGCTCTACCAGCAAGCGTGGAAACAGCTGAACATCTCCAACGACGACTTCATCCGCACCACAGAGCAGCGTCACAAGACCGGCGTGGCCGAGCTGTTGCAACGCTGCTACGACGCGGGCGACATCGAACTGGACCTCTACAAGGGCAAGTACTGCATCGCCTGCGAGGAGTACTACACGGACGACGAGCTCGACCCCGGTGATCTGTGCAGGATCCACCATCTCCCCGTCGAGAACGTCGAAGAAGAGAACTACTTCTTCCGTCTCAGTAGGTTCCAAGACCGGCTCCTGGATTGGTACGCGGCCCACCCGGGATCCATCGTGCCCGAGTTCCGCGGCAACGAAGCCCTCGGCTTGATACGCAGCGGGCTGCGCGACTTCTCGGTCAGTCGAACAAGCCTCTCGTGGGGGATCCCGCTGCCCTGGGACCCGAAGCATGTCGCTTACGTGTGGTTCGACGCGCTGGCCAACTACCTCACCGCGGTCGGATACGGAACCGATCCCGAGCGGTTCAACGAGTGGTGGCCGGCGCACCACCTGATCGGCAAGGACATCATCAGGCATCACTGCGTGTACTGGCCGGCAATGCTGATCAGCGCCGGTATCGAGCCACCCGCCAGCTGGGCAGTCGGCGGCTGGCTGCTGGTTGACAGCGAGAAGATGAGCAAAACCACCGGCAACGTCGTTAACCCACTCGACCTCGTCGCCGACCTCGGGCTCGACGGATTCCGCTACTACGTCCTCGCTGAGCCTCCTTACGGCAACGACGGCGACTTCACCACCGAGGGTCTGATCGGCCGTTACAACTCCGATCTGGCCAACAACCTTGGCAACCTGCTTGCCAGAGTCGCCACAGTTGTCGGCAAGAAGTGCGACGGGATCGGTCCGGCGCCTCGAGCCGACTCCCCGCTCGCAGAGGCCGCCGCTTCGGCACACGCGGCCACTGCCGCGGCGTGGGCCGAATACGCCCCCAGCCGCGCCCTCGACGCGACGTGGAGTCTCATTCGCGCAACCAACGCGTACCTCGAGGCCAACGAGCCGTGGAAAGCAGACCCGGGCCCAAAGGTCGACGCCGTGATGGGAGACGCTCTCGAAGCTCTGCGAATCGTCACCGTGCTCGCCTCGCCTGCAATCCCCGACACGTGTCAGACGGTCTGGGAGAGGCTCGGCCTCACTGGCCGGGTCGAAGACCAACGCTTGCCGGCCGCGGCCGAATGGGGCGGCTATCCAGGTGACCTCACAGTGACCAAGGGCGAGTCATTGTTCCCGCGCAGAGCGGTGTGATCTAGCCGTGGCAGGCACCTGCTACACAGACAGCCACTGTCATTTGTACGACACGCGTGGTGTATCGGTCGAGGACGTGATCGTCGCGGCACGAGCCGCCGGAGTCACGACGATGATCAACGTGGGTTGCGACGCGGCGACGACCGCGCATGCAATCGCTGTGGCCGGCGCGAACGAAGGAATATTCGCCACTGCGGGCCTGCATCCACACGAGGCGAAGCACGGTGTCGACACCATCGTCGCCTACCTCGACGATCCCAACGTGATCGCCGTCGGTGAGTGTGGTCTCGACTACTTCTACGACCACTCACCGCGTGCCGAGCAGCGCGAGGCATTCGCTGCTCAGATCCAACTGGCGCACCAACACTCGTTGCCATTGGTGATCCACACTCGGGACGCGTGGTCGGAGACGTTCGACATCCTCGACGCCGAGGGCGTGCCGGAGAGGACGATCTTTCACTGCTTCACGGGCGGACCGGACGAGGCCCGTCAGTGCTTGAGTCGCGGCGCGCATTTGTCGTTCAGCGGCATCGTCACGTTCAAAACTGCGACAGACCTGCGCGAGGCGGCGCGGCTGTGTCCCATCGATCGGATCCTCGCCGAGACGGACAGTCCCTACCTTGCGCCGGTGCCGCATCGCGGCCAAACGAACCAGCCGGCCTATGTCACCCACGTCGTTCAGGCGCTTTCCAACGTGCGCGGTGAGCCGCTGGAAGAGCTACGCGCCGCTACCGTGGAGAACGCATGCCTTGCGTTCCCGGGTATCCATCCGTAGCCTTTTCCACGTCCCCGGACGGGCAAACCCCACAATGAACCCCTACGACCGTCGTCGCCTTGTACTCGCCTCCATCTTCACGGTGGTGGCTCTTCCGGCGATTTGGATCATCAACAGAGACGATGCAGGGTCCGCGGCGCCCAACGTAGGTGCCGCTGGTGTGCCCAGGGTGGGGGCCAGCAAAGCGCCATCGACGACGGCGTACCGTCCCGATCCGCCGATCTTTCTCAACGGTCCGGCATCGGGTGCGGATCCCGCCGTGGTCGACATCATCATCCCTCCGGGACCGACGGCCACGGAAGCAAAAGGTAAGGCCAGCTTCCGCCGTTTCGCCGACCCGAGCAAGCGGCCGTGCACCACCGGGTTGGCTCCCTGGGGAAAGACGTTGACCATCGTCAACACCGACAACGGCCAAACGACCACCTGTCTCAACAGCATCAGTCCACCGTTGCCGGCCGGTGTCGACATCGTCTTGCACACCGACGTGTTCACGTCGATCAGCGATCTTGCCGACGCGCCCATCCCGGTGCGCATCAGCTGGTAGGCGTGCACTCCCGCAGCGACATTGGGGCGCTGCTCAGCGAACATGGCCTCGCACCGCGGCGTGACCTCGGTCAGAACTTCGTCGTCGATGCCAACATCGTTCGCAAGATCGCCCGACTTGCCGACGTCGGCCCCGACGATCACGTCATCGAGATCGGCGCGGGTCTCGGTTCGCTGACACTGGCACTGGCCGAGACCGGTGCCAGCATCACTGCAATCGAGGTCGACCGCGGCCTCGCCGGCGCCTTACGGGAAGTCGTGGCCGATCTCCGGAACGTCAGCGTTGTCGAAGGCGACGCCTTGCGACTCGACTGGAAGCAGACGCTCGCTGCCGCACCGCGTTGGGTCCTCGTCGCCAACTTGCCGTACAACGTCGCCACTCCCCTGGTGTGCGACATCTTGGATTTCGTTCCAGCGGTGGAACGGATGCTGGTGATGGTGCAGCGTGAGGTCGCCGAACGGCTTTGTGCGCCTGCCGGTTCCGATGCGTATGGGGCGGTCAGCGTCAAGGTGGCGTACTGGGCAACCGCGCGCATCGTTGGCACAGTGCCCGCCAGCGTGTTCCTGCCTCGACCAAAGGTGGAATCGGCGCTCGCCGACATACGCCGCCGCGACGCGCCGGCAGTCGATGTGGAATCTGATCCGCTGTTCCAGTTGGTGCGCACCGCGTTTGGACAGAGACGGAAGATGTTGCGCCGCTCGCTGGCTGCCGTGGTCACGCCCGAAGTCTTCGAAGCCGCTGGCATCGATTCGCAACGCCGACCCGAAGAGCTCGACGTCGTCGAATGGGGTGCATTGGCGAGTGCGTGGTTGGCTGCTACGTGAGCCCGGTCGTCGAGCGTGCCCACGCCAAGCTGACCCTGAGCTTGCGCATCTGCGGGGTCCGAGACGATGGCTATCACCTCATCGACGCGGAGATGGTCACGCTCGATTGGCACGACACCCTGACGATCGATCCTGCGGGCACCGGACTGACCGCGGGTGGCCCCTATTCGCGGCGGATGCCGCTCAACGAGTCGAACCTCGTGGCCAAGGCGCTGCGACTCGCCGGTCGCTCGGCCGGTGTGCACATCCACAAGGCTCTGCCGCGCGGAGGCGGTCTCGGCGGAGGTTCGGCCGATGCTGCAGCCGTTCTGCGTTGGGCGGGTTACGACGATGTGGCCGGCGCCTCCGTCCTCGGCGCCGACGTGTCGTTCTGTCTCGTCGGTGGGCGAGCTCGTGTGAGTGGCGTCGGTGAGGTGGTCGAAGCGCTCCCATTCGAGCCGATCGATGTCACCTTGATCGTCCCGCGCATGTCGGTCAGCACACCGGCGGTGTACAGGGCATGGGACGACCTCGGTGGCCCGCGTAGCAGCGGAGACAACGACCTCGAGCCTGCGGCCATCTTCGCGTTTCCTGTCCTCGGCCGGTGGCGGGACCGGATCAGCGACGCCGCCGGCGTCGAGCCGACGCTCGCGGGCAGTGGCGCGACCTGGTTCCTGCGCGGGCATCACGATCTCGGCAGGTCACTGAAGGGCGCAAAGGTTGTTCGCACCGCGACCAGCCCCTAGACGCGTAACGGCCGCCCGCAGTGAAGCGGACGGCCGACGACTAGATCTCAGGAGTTCTTTGCCGGGATCAACAGCTCACTTGCCGCGTTGGCGCTGGTGACGGGTACGGCGAAGCATCTTCTTGTGCTTCTTCTTGCGCATTCTCTTGCGGCGTTTCTTGATCAGCGAACCCATAACTCGTGAGACGCTACCGTCCGGCAAGGTCGGACCCAACGCGTCGTTGCCCGAAGAAGCACCCAACGCCGACAGGTTGGGTGACAGGTTGGGTGCCAGGTTGGTCCACGGGTTGAACGTGCGTGCCTACGAATGCTCGGCGATCTTTTCCATCCACCCTTCGCGATCCATCATCCATCGGCAGTCGATTCCGACCTCGCCCGGAGACGTGACCGAGTTCTGGGTCTCCTCCACGAACGTGAAACCCAGACGGCGCGGCACACCCGCACTGGCGATGTTGGCCTTGTCATGGTGGATCTCGACGTGATCGATGCCCGCAACCGTGAACGCCACACTGGTCAACGCCGCACTGAGCTCAGTGGCGATGCCTTTCCGGGTGTGGTCTCGATGCACCCAGTAGCCCACCTCCAAAGTCGACGGTCCGCGGCGCCGGTGCAGCCCGGACGAACCGACCACTTCACCGTCGAGGAACACGCCGATCACCACATCGCCGCCCCCCTCCCACTCGGCCTGCCACTGATCGATGAGCGCTACGCGATCACCTGGGCTCAGCGGTTCGCCGCTGATCCACGGCATCCACGGACGTAGGTGTTCGAGGTTCGCCTCGACGGCCGCTGACAGTTGCGGCGCGTCGGAGGCGATCCAACGTCGCAAACTCAACCGAGGTGCCGGCATCGTCTCCGGAAGTGGTTCCACCGACCCATTGTCGCTTTTCGATCTCGTCCAAACCTGTTTTGTTATCGTGTCGGCGGGCCGGTGGTCATGATGTTGCCGTCTGGGTAGGTGATGGTGAGGTTGCGGCGTGGGTCGAGGGCGAGTTCCAGTGGCCTTCGTGGGCGAGGTGGTGGTGTTTGGTGCAGATCGGCAGCAGGTTGTCGATGTCGGTGCGGCCGAGGTTGCGGTACCACAAGATGTGGTGGATGTCGCAGTGGTCGAACCCGACGCGGCATCCGGGGATC
>JANPGV010000270.1:0-2930 GCA_031424145.1 Ilumatobacteraceae bacterium | reverse complement strand
CGTGAACAGCTCCTCGTGGGTCGGCGCCAACAGCATGTCCGCACCCTTTCGGTCTTTCAGGCGGAACAGGTTGTCGCCGTAGTCGGTCCATCGGCCGGAGAGCTCGTAGGGCTCGCGCGGCAACAGGGCAGGGAAGTGCACTTCCTGAAAGCCGGCCCGATCCATCTCCTCGCGCACGATCCGTTCGACGTTCTGGTAGACGATCCAGCCGATCGGCAGCCACGTGAACCCTCCCGGAGCAGCGCGGCGGATGTAGCCCGCCCGCACGAGCAAACGGTGGCTGGCCACCTCGGCGTCGGCGGGGTCCTCGCGCAGCGTACGCAGGAACATCGTCGACATTCGGAGCACAGCTGTTACCTCGGATTCGGGGTGTCGGATGGGTTGCGGGCGGCGGCGAAACACTACCCGCAAGCCGATATACTCGATGGGTCTTTGAAGTTCGATGAACCGAAGGCGTGGGCTCCTCGGGGGTCCACGCCTTCTTTACTGAAAGGCCCGATGTCGGGCCGTGAAAACCTACGAGAGTGAATTGCAAGAAGCAGGAAAGGAGACGATATGAGTGACACGAACACTTTGAAGAAGGTCGAACGACTGATAGTTCCCATCGTCTCCGACCTGCAGCTCGACCTCTACGACATCGAGTTCCGCGGCGGCACGCTTCGTGTCACCATCGACCGACCTGCGGGCGTCGAGGAAGGTCTCGATCTCGAGGCCATCGCACTGGCCTCTCGGTTGATCGGACGCGAGCTCGACCACGACGACCCGATGGGTGGTCACTACACGCTGGAAGTCACCAGCCCAGGTCTCGAGCGCAGCCTGCGCACACCTACACACTTCCAACGCTCGATCGGCAAGACTGTTGCGTTGCGTCTGCGCGACATCGTCGCCGCGGATGGCGAGCGCAGCGAACGGCGACTTCAGGGTGTGCTCATCGCCGCGGACGAACAGTCCGCGACGATCCAGCTCAACGATGCAGCGCAGACCGAGCGCAACGTGCCCTACGAGAAGATCGACAGGGCACGAACAGTTTTCGAATGGGGCCCCGCCCCGAAGCCCGGCAAAGCACCGTCGGCGACAAAGAAGAAGATTGCAGAGACGAGTCGCGAGCGGCGCGCCGAGAAGCGCAGCGGCATGCAGGCGACCAGAGAAGTAGGAGGAAGTACCCAATGAGTGGGCTCGATATGTCAGAGGCAGTGCGCATGTTGGCGAACGAGAAGAACATCTCGGTCGACACTCTGCTGCACGTGCTCGTCGATGCCCTGGCCACGGCGTACAAGCGTCGTCCGACGGCAGCCGAAGAAGTGATGGTCGAAGTCAATCCCGACACGATGGAGTTCACCTTTACGGCATACGACGTCGACGAGGATGGCAACTGGGTCAACGAGCGAGACGACACCCCGAAGAAGGAAGAGATGGGCCGCATCGCTGCCCAGACCTTCCGTCAAGTGATGAGCCAGCGCATCCGCGAGGCCGAGCGTGATCGCAAGTTCGAGGAGTACGCCAACCGCGAGGGCGACATAGTCACCGGGATCATCCAGCAGACCGACCAGCGGTACACGTTGCTCGACCTCGGTCGGGTCGAATCGCTTCTGCCTCAGGCCGAGCAGGTTCCCTTCGAGCGACCGGTTCCGGGTGATCGGGTCAAGGCGTACATCGTTGAGGTCCGCAAGACCGCCAAGGGCCCGCAGATCGTCGTCAGCCGCACCCATCCCGGTCTCATCAAGCGGTTGTTCGAACTGGAAGTGCCCGAGATCGCCGACGGCATCGTCGAGATCAAGGCGTGTGCTCGCGAGCCAGGCCACCGCACGAAGATCGCTGTGTGGAGCAACGACCACAACGTGGACCCGGTCGGCGCATGCGTCGGCGCCCGGGGTGGCCGCGTGCGAATGGTCGTCAACGAGTTACGCGGCGAGAAGATCGACATCGTCCCGTTCAGCGAAGACTTCGCCGACTACGTTGCCAAGGCTCTGTCGCCCGCAAAGGTCAAAGAAGTGATCATCAGCGACGACGGCACCCAGGCCGACGTCATCGTTCCTGATCACCAGCTCAGCCTGGCGATCGGCAAGGAAGGGCAGAACGCCCGGCTCGCCGCGCGCCTCACGGGCGTGCGTATCGACATCCGTGGCGAGACGCAGGTGCCCGAGGGTGACTACGCCGACGCCGATTACGAAGAGGGCGAGTGGGTCGCCAACGCCGAGACCGGCGAGATGGAGTGGCATGCCGCCGACGGAAGCGTCATGACCCAGGACCAATGGAACGCGCAGGCGGCGGGCGACCTCGCGGTCGACGCAGCTGAAGCCGAGCCGGTCGAAACTGTGCTTGCCGAAACTGTGCCGGCCGAACCTGTGCCGGCCGAAACTGTGCCGGCCGAAACTGTGCCGGCGGCAACTGCCGACGTACCAACTACACAAGGAGACGGTGACAACGCAGCAGAATGACCAACGCAGAGCTCCCATCCGGATGTGCATCGGATGCCGGACCCATCTCCCTCAGGCGCAGCTCATCCGCTGCACGCTCGGGTTGGATGGGCCTGCAATCGGCCGCACGTCTCCGGGTCGTGGCGCTTGGTTGTGCTCGATCGAATGTTTCGACACAGCCGTGCGACGACGGGCGTTCATTCGTGCCTGGAGGCGCGATGTGCCCGGTTCGACACTCGATGCGTTGCGTATCCCATTCGAAAGCGTTATCACCAACGTGAAAGACTTATCGGCTGCCGGAACAAACTCCGGCACGCCGATGCCAAGGAAAGGCTGAACTGGTTTTGGCGAAAAATATGCGAGTGCACGAGCTCGCCAAGAAGCTCGGAATGACCAACGCCGAAATGATGGCGCTGTGCGATGCAATGGGTGTCGGTGTGAAGACTCACTCCAGCACGTTGATCGAGGCACAGGCCGATCGGCTCGAACGTCGCGCGACTCGTGATGGTTTGA
>JANPGV010000269.1:0-2322 GCA_031424145.1 Ilumatobacteraceae bacterium | reverse complement strand
GGACGACAAGAGCGACCAGCAAGACAAGAGGGATGACGGGAAGGCCAAGCACGAAGGGTGAGTGCCCGCAACCCCGACGTGCTGGAAGCGGTGGGCTTGATTTCGACGGTTGCCGGCCAAGGCTGGGAATACACTCTCACGACGAGTCGCCGGGTTAGCTCAGTCGGCAGAGCACTTCACTTGTAATGAAGATGTCGTGAGTTCGATTCTCACACCCGGCTCCACCGTGAACAAGCCGCGCCGGGCAACGGTCAGATCCTGCCCGCGTCCGCCCATCCGGGCGCCACGGAATGCACGGTGGACACCGACGGCGTTGTCGAATGCGTTTGATCACCGCGGAGATGCCGAACTAGCGACCTCACGAGGTAGTCGGTCCGCCACTTTGATGGTCGTAGTACTACGACGATCGTTCAATTGCGACTACTCCGTCGCGAGGTAAACGATTGCTTAATGGGCGGTTACATACTCTCGTCCCACGATGGCTTCGGTCTCGGTCACGTTCGACGGAACAGCTTGATCGCTGCTGCGTTGCTTGAGGCCTGCCCAAGGGCCGAGATCACGATCGTCACCGGTGTGTCGGTGCGCCCGGGCTGGTTGCGCGACCCGCGACTGCGAGTCGTTCAAGTTCCGGCACTTCTGAAGGACGCCGGGGGCACCTACCGAAGCGGCGGCATGAGCTTCCACAGGGCGATCGGAACGCGGATGCGCGTGTTTCGTAAGCTCGTCGACGCGCAACGCCCCGACGTCGTGCTGATCGACCGGCATCCATATGGCACCGCCGGTGAGCTGCGGCCCGGGGTTGAAGCCGCCCGTCGGCAGGGTGCCGCGATCGTCATCGGGTTGCGCGACGTGCTTGACGAGCCGGCCCAGGTTCGCGCCGAGTTGAGCGGTGAGGGCTGGGACGACGTCGTCACCAACTTCTCACGCCTGCTCGTGTACGGCGACCGTGTCATGTGTGACCACGAGGACGAATACGACATTCCCATCGCGCCAAATTACTGCGGGTGGGTTTGTGAGCACCCAAAGGTGCCTAATGTGGCCGAGCCTCGCCACTTGGTGGTCGCCGCGGGCGGCGGCGGCGACGGCGGAGAGGTGTTCCGCCTCGGTGCCGATCTCATCCGACGCCGTCCTGACTGGCACGGCACGCTCGTCGCCGGGCCGTACGCGGCTGACGTGCGGGGCATTGCCTCCGGTTCGGGCGCCATCGATCGGCTGATAGTCGTGCGCGGCGCCGCCAACTGCCTGCCGTTCTTCGCCGCTGCCGGCGCGGTGCTGCAGATGGCGGGGTACAACTCGACGGTCGAGTCGCTCGCGCTAGGGATCCGCCCGATCCTGATGCCGCGGCGTAGCCCCAGGCGCGAACAGGCGATCCGAGCCTCGCGTTTGGCCTCGCTCGGCCTCGCCGACGTCGTCGACCAGGGTGCCGACGCTGCCGAGGTCGACTGGTTGCTGGACCGTCCTCGTCACCATCTTCCCGGTGCACTCGCGCAGGCCGGTCTCAGCCTGCACGGCGCCGCCAACGCCGCAAGGGAGTTGCTCGCGCTAGCCGAGATCAAGGCGGCATGAAGAGTCTTCGTTCGATCTGGCCATTTGTCCGGCCTCATCGACGCATGCTCGCCGTCGGCGGATTCCTCGCCGTGATCGAGGTGCTCCTCGGGCTGGCACAGCCGTGGCCGCTCAAGTTCGTCGTCGACGATGTATTGAACGCTCGGCCGCGGCCTGGCAACACGAGCCAGCTCCTTGCGCTGGCCTGTGCCGCTCTTGCTCTCCTCGTGATCGTCAATGCGCTGGCCGACTACTGGGCGACACGTCTGCTGGCTTCGGAAGGACTGAAGCTCGGCAACTCGATCCGGGAGACGGTCTTTGCTCACCTCAACCGGCTATCGCTTCGCTTCCATGGAGAAAACCGGGTGGGCGATCTGTCGGCTCGGGTGACCAGTGACGTCGATCGCACGCAGGACATGATCATTCAGACCCTGTCCATCCTCATTCCGAACGCGCTGCTGATCGTCGGGATGATGACCATCATGGTGATCCTCGATCCGGTTTTCGCCTTGCTCGCGCTGGTGGCGACACCCCTTCTCGGATACACCGTGTATCGCTCGACCCGCGCCCTCAAGATCGCCTCACGCGGCGCACGCAAGGCCGACGGTCAAGTGGCGGCCGCGGCCACGGAGGACCTGAGCAGCATCGGCCTCGTGCAGGCTTTTTCGCTGGAGGAGCATCAGGCCCAACGGTTCGGCGACCTGAATCGGGTCAGCCTGAACGCGGGCCTACAAGCGATCCGACTGCAGGCACGATTCGGTCCGCTCGTGGACGTGA
>JANPGV010000268.1:0-5725 GCA_031424145.1 Ilumatobacteraceae bacterium | reverse complement strand
TGCTCGACGGCAGCCCGATCGTCGCCAGCCATCGGACGGATGACCCGCGCGTGCAAGACGCGTATTCGTTGCGCTGCGCGCCACAGGTGCATGGAGCCGCTCGCGACGCCATCACGTTTGCCCACTCGGTTGCCGACATCGAGTTGATGTCCGCGATCGACAACCCCAGCGTGATGCCGGACGGCCGGGTCGAGTCGTGTGGACATTTCCACGGCGCGCCCGTCGGGTTCGCCTGCGACTTCCTGGCTATCGCCGCAGCCGAGGTGGGTGCAATCGCCGAACGACGGACCGATCGCATGCTCGACCGCACCCGCTCGCACGGGTTGCCACCGTTCCTGGCCGAAGACGCCGGCGTGAACTCCGGATTGATGATCGCTCACTACACGCAGGCCGCGATGGTCGCCGAGAATCGGCGTCTCGCTTCACCAGCAAGCGTCGATTCACTGCCGACATCGGCGATGCAGGAAGACCACGTCTCCATGGGTTGGGGCGCGGCGCGCAAGTTACGTCAATCAGTTGCGAACCTCGGGCGGATCATCGCCTGCGAGATGGTCTGTGCGGCGCGTGGGATCGACCTTCGTTGGCCGGTGCGGCCGGCGACTCCAACGGCGACCGCGGTGGCTGCGTTGCGAGACGCCGGCGTCGCCGGCCCTGGACCGGATCGCTGGCTGTCGCCCGAGCTTGCCCGGGCCGAGGCGTTGGTGATGAGCGGCGAGATGTTGGCGGCGGTCGAGCGGGTCACCGGTCCGCTGGATTGACCCGGACGAGACGAAGGGAACGACAGATGTCAGGACCACGGCCAGTACGGGCACCGCGAGGCTCGGAGCTGACGTGTCGCGGCTGGCAGCAAGAAGCCGCGATGCGCATGTTGATGAACAACCTCGACCCAGAGGTCGCCGAGCGGCCAGACGATCTCGTCGTCTACGGCGGCACCGGTCGCGCTGCGCGGTCGTGGGACGCCTTCGACGCGATCGTGCGCACATTGACGACGCTGGGAGATGACGAGACCATGCTCGTCCAGTCGGGAAAGCCCGTCGGCGTGTTTCGCACGCACGAGTGGGCACCACGCGTCCTGATCGCCAATTCGAACCTCGTCCCCGAGTGGGGAACCTGGGAGGAGTTCCGGCGGCTCGAGGCGATGGGTCTGACGATGTACGGACAGATGACGGCGGGGTCGTGGATCTACATCGGCACGCAGGGCATCCTGCAGGGGACGTACGAGTGCTTCGCCGAGATCGGACGGCGGAAGTTCGGCGGGACCCTGGCCGGCACGATCACCCTCACCGCCGGGTTGGGTGGCATGGGCGGCGCGCAGCCACTGGCCGTGACGATGAACGGCGGCGTCGCGTTGTGCATCGATGTCGATGCGTGGCGTGTCGGACGACGTGTCGAGACGCGCTATCTCGACGAGGTTGCCGACTCGCTCGAAGATGCTGTCGCCCGCTGTGTGCGGGCGCGAGACGAGAAGCGTGCTTTGTCCGTCGGACTGGTGGGTAACGCGGCGATCGTGGTTCCCAAGCTGCTCGAGATGGACTTTCCCGCCGACATCGTCACCGATCAGACCAGCGCCCACGATCCGCTCAGCTACGTCCCTGCAGATCTCACCCCCGAGGCAACAGCCGAGCTGGCGCGCAGCAACACTCAGGAGCTCATCCGCCGCGCCCGCGAAAGCATGGCCACCCACTGCCGGGCGATGGTCGGGTTCCTCGACAAGGGCAGCGAGGTCTTCGATTACGGCAACAGCCTTCGGACCGAGGCCAAGCTCGGCGGTTTCGAGCGGGCCTTCGACTACCCGGGATTCCTGCCGGCCTACATCCGCCCATTGTTCTGCGAGGGCAAAGGGCCGTTCCGTTGGGTCGCGTTGTCGGGCGACCCAGCCGATATCGCGGCCACCGACCGGGCCGTGCTCGACGAGTTCCCCGATGACAAGGACCTCCACCGGTGGATCGAACTAGCCAGCGAGAGGGTTGCGTTTCAGGGCTTGCCCGCCCGCATCTGCTGGCTCGGTTACGGCGAGCGTCATCGACTTGGCCTGCGATTCAACGAGATGGTCCGCACGGGCGAGGTCTCGGCGCCGATCGTCATTGGTCGCGACCACCTCGACTCGGGCTCCGTCGCGTCGCCATACCGAGAGACCGAATCGATGGCCGACGGCAGCGATGCGATCGCCGACTGGCCATTGCTCAACGCGCTGGTCAACACCTCGAGCGGTGCTACGTGGGTCAGTATTCATCACGGTGGAGGTGTCGGGATCGGACGGTCGATCCATGCTGGGATGGTTGTTGTGGCCGATGGAACCGACCTGGCAGCACAGAAGCTCTCGAGGGTGCTTGTCACCGACCCTGGCATGGGAGTGATCCGTCACGCCGATGCGGGCTACCAACGGGCGATCGACGTCGCTGCCGAGCGCGGCGTGCGCATCCCCATGTCCGAATCGGACGAGCAGCGATGAGCGTGCGCGAGATCCTCACGGTCGGGCATCCCGTGCTCCGCGAGCGCGCTCGCGAGGTCACCGCCGAGGAGTTGGCATCGTCGGAGACTCAGCAGTTCATCGACGATCTCATCGACACGATGCGCAATGCCAACGGCGCCGGAATAGCGGCCAATCAGGTCGGTGTCCCGATACGGATCGCCACGATCGAAGTCGGCGACAACCCGCGGTATCCCTACAAGCCGCGCATCCCGTTGACAGTGGTGGTCAACCCGATCATCGAGCCGGTCGACGATGAGCTGGTCGAGATCAATGAGGGCTGCCTGTCCGTGCCAAACCTGCGCGGCTCGGTGATGCGCAACGTCAACGTGCGAGTTCGATATCTGGACCGTGATGGCGTCGCTCACGACGAGATCAGGCGAGGACTGACCGCTGGCACGTTCCAACACGAATGCGATCATCTCGACGGTGTGCTGTTCCTCGATCGCGTCGTCGATCCGCGCACGTTCACGACGTGGGAGCAGTTCGAGCGGTTCCATCGTGCGGCGTTCGTCGAGCGCATCACCGAGTTCGTCGACCGCGTCGGGTCGTGACGCCGGCCCGTGACGACTTACCTGTGTGAGCTCGCATGGCTCGGGGATCTCGACGGTGCGGTCGAGCACGATGTTGCCATCACCGTGGAGGACGACCGCATCACCTCAGTGGCCGTCGGTGTCGAGCGCGGAGCACTCGATCACGATCACAATCACGTTCTCCGGGGACTCACACTGCCGGGGCTGGCCAACGCGCACAGTCACGCCTTTCACCGCGGGCTACGCGGTCGTACCCATGGAGAAACCGGCTCGTTCTGGACGTGGCGTGATCGCATGTACGCGTTGGCCGACCGCCTGGACCCTGACTCGTACCGGGACCTCGCCACGGCTGCGTTCGCGGAGATGGTGCTGGCCGGGTATACGTGTGTCGGTGAGTTCCACTACCTGCATCACGACATCGGTGGCGTTCCCTATGCGCACGCGAACGAGATGGGTCAGGTGTTGGTCGAGGCGGCGGCCGCCGCCGGGATCCGGATGACCCTCCTCGACACCTGCTACCTGCGCGCCGGCATGACGGACGATCTCGGGCTCAACCCGACGCAACAACGCTTCAGCGATGGCGAGGCAGAGGCATGGGCAGACAGGGCCGACGGTCTGGTCGATACGTCCACGGCCAAGGTCGGTGCGGCAATCCATTCGGTACGCAGCGTCGACCCGCGGTCGATGTCGACAGTCGCGGAGTGGGCCGCGGCGCGGGCCACCGTCCTTCACACGCACGTCAGCGAGCAGCCCGCGGAGAACGAACAGTGTCTTGCGGCGCACGGCTGCACACCGACCGAGTTGCTGGATCGCCAAGGCGCGCTCGGCGAGAGATTCACAGCGGTGCACGCCACCCATCTGACCGATCACGACGTAGCGCACCTGCAGGCGAGCCATTCGACCTGTTGCATCTGCCCGACGACGGAGCGCGATCTCGCCGACGGAATCGGCCCGACCGCACAGCTGCGCGCGGAGGGAATCCCGATGTGCATCGGCAGCGACTCGCACGCGGTCATCGATCCGTTCGAAGAGGCGCGAGCGATCGAGCTCGATCAGCGGTTGGCTTCGTTGCGACGCGGCACGCACCGTCCTGGCGAGCTCCTGACCGCAGCGTCGGAGGCCGGCTATCGCAGTCTCGGCTGGAGCGACGGCGGCCGCATTGCTGCCGGTGCGCTGGCTGATCTGACCACGGTGTCGCTGACCTCGACGCGGCTGGCCGGGATCGACGCCGACCATGCGGGCGCGGCCGCCGTGTTCGCTGCGGCCGCCGGCGACGTTCACCACGTCATCGTCGCTGGCGAGGTCGTCGTTGCCGACGGGCTTCATCGCAAGATCGACGTCGCCGCCGAACTGCAACGCTCGATCATCGCGGTGTGGTCATGAGCGGGCGATCGACGGTCATCGAGAACATCGGGCGGTTGATCACCAACGACGCTCAGTTCGAGGTCGGTGCAACGGGCGAGCTGCGTGCCGCGTGGGTGCTGATGATCGACGAGCTCATCGAGTCGGTTGGCACCGGGCGGGCGCCCATCGCTGATCAGCGAATCGATGTCGCCGGTCGCTGCGTGCTGCCCGGCTTCGTCGACAGCCACAGCCACCTCGTGTTCGGCGGCGACCGGTCCGAGGAGTTCGCGGCGCGCATGGCCGGACGCAGCTACGAAGCAGGCGGAATACTCACGACCGTGTCCGCGACGCGTGCCGCGACCGACGACGAGTTGCTCGTCAGGGCTACGTCGCTGCTCGCCGAAGCACGGCAATCGGGCACCACCACCATCGAGGTCAAGTCCGGGTACGGGTTGACCGCCGGTCACGAAGCACGCACGCTAAAGGTGGCACGTCACCTGACCGCAGAGACCACGTTTCTCGGCGCACACGTCGTGCCGCCGGAGTTCGTCGATCGAGTCGATGACTACGTCGCCCTGGTTTGCGGCGAGATGTTGACCGAGTGCGCACCGCATGCGCGATGGATCGATGCGTTCTGCGAGCGAGGCGCGTTCGACGTCGACCAGTGCCGGGCCGTGCTGCACGCCGGGCGGGAAGCGGGTCTCGGTCTGCGACTGCACGCCAACCAGCTCGGCCACGGTCCGGGAGTGCAACTGGCCGTCGAACTGGGATGCGCCTCCGCCGACCATTGCACGTACCTGTCCGACGACGACGTCGCCGCTCTGGCCGCCAGCGAGACGATCGCGACCTTCCTGCCTGCCACCGACTTCTCGACGCGACAGCCCTATCCGGATGCGCGCCGGCTGCTCGATGCCGGTGGCCGGGCGGCGCTGGCATCGAACTGCAACCCGGGCTCGAGCTACACGACGTCGATCCCGTTTTGCATCGCGCTGGCGGTGCGCGACATGAAGATGACGATCGACGAGGCGATCTGGGCCGCTACCGCGGGAGGGGCCGCTGCATTGAGACGCGTCGACATCGGAATCGTCGCCACGGGTGCCCGTGCCGATCTCGTCATCCTTCAAACGGACAAGCCGATCGACTTCGTCTATCGGCCCGGCGTTCCGCTGGTCGCCTCGACGATCATCGGCGGGCAGGCAACCTGAAACGAGTGTTTGCGGCCACCCCGGGAGGGCAGGAAACACTCGTTTTCTTGAAGCAATTTGAAACGGAACGCGCTCGCGGTGCGTGATACCAGGTATGAATCTCGCCATGAGCGACGCTTTCCCGGAGTCGACTCGCATTCCCATCGTGGAATCGTCACCCGTCGACTCGCCAG
>JANPGV010000267.1:0-15593 GCA_031424145.1 Ilumatobacteraceae bacterium | reverse complement strand
TGGGGCGATGGTCGACGTCCATGTGCCGGGCAAGCCCGGCTATCGCGACAACACGTTGTTCTTGCAGGACAACGATCCCCAGATCGGTTCCGACTTCATGCCCTACCCGATCAAGGTGGATGGCTTGACACTGGTCAACTACAAGAACGCCGGTCGTCGCACGGATGACTTCTCTGGAAACGTGGCGACGCCGCTCTTGCAGGCGTACGTCGGCGACCCGATGGAGATCCATGTCCTGTCGACGCCAGGTTCCGAGCAACCTCACGTGTTCCGTGCTGGAGGGCTGAGCTGGCTGCGCGATCCGTATCAGATGGGCTCGCAGGAGGTTGCCGAACAGGGTCTCTCGCCATATCAGGGCATCGACGTTCACCTGATAGGCGGCGCTGGCGGGCGCGGCTCGCAGATCGGTGACTTCTTCTACGGCGACAATCGACGCGTCTTCACCGAGGGCGGCATGTGGGGGATCCTTCGGGTGCTTCCCAAGCCGTCCTGCACAGCGACCGCACCCGTCCGAGTGCTCGATGGCGCCCCATGCACGTAAATTCGGGACAAAACCCACGATGCGTGGTCGGGGATTCATTGTTCGTCGGACTTACCCGGACAATCTAGAGGGGTCGCGATGCCGTGATTGGAAGCCAGACACTGGCGACATTTGTCACAGCTTGTGACGCTCTGACGCCCGAAACACCACGGTGAGTCGACTCTAGGCGGAAGTCGTAGGCCTCAGGTCCGTAGCGAACGTGGAACTACTGGGACCTGCGCCGTAGCCCCATCGGATCATTGCCAGATCCGTCTCTTGGTGTCACGCTGCGTGCGGACAACCCGCCCTCGGACAAGGGCAGGTGATTAGTGGACGGAAGAACAATGAACGGACGGGCTGAGTTATCGGTTGGCGCGCACGCCGACACCGAGGACGGCAATGCAACCGGGCGCCGCCAGGTGTTCGGGTTGACGGTGCCCTGATGACTGCGATCATTGTTCATCCGCCGCACTCCGGCCGGCGCTGGGTACGACCGGCAATGGCGTCGGCGTTGGCTCTTTCATGTCTGGCCGGCGGCGTGCTGGCGCTCGACATGCTCAAAGGCAACAACCCGTTGGTCGCGTCGACGAGTGGTGCTTCGGGTCCCGTCGTTCATTCGATCGGCGAAGACGTGGCCACCAGCTTCGGAGTGGTGGCGGTCGAGCATGCGACGGCCATCAGTGGCCTCGATGACAAACAGGTCACGGGCGCCCATGGCGTGCCGGGCCTTGTCGAGGCGGGTTCGATCGACGTGCAGGTTTCCGCGGTCATCACCAATCTCTCCAAGAACGTTCTTGTCTATCAGCCGACACAGTTCGAGCTGATCGACAAGACCGGTGCGACCGTGCCAATCTCACGCGCGGCGGAGCTACCTGGCGAATTGCAGCCATTCGCCGCGATCGACGTGTTGATCGATTTCGTCACAACGGCCGACGCGCGCCCCTTCAGTGTGCGCTTCGTCGACCCGGCGACCAAGCAAGCCATTCTCATCGGCCTCGGTGCTGTCGGTTGCACGGTGCAGAGCGGCACGGGTCAGCCGTTGCCGGTGACCGGTGGGTGCAGCGAAGCACCGAAGCAGGACCACACGCACGGATAGAGCACGAATCGAGCAGGGATACCGAAGGGCAAAGTTTGCAATGCCCGGTGCGGGCGGGAGTGGATACCCCGAAACCGCACCGGCAACCACAGGACGAGAGGGACAGAAGATGAATCGCTGGACGGGCGACTCGAGATTCGCACGGCTTGACCGCCGTACGTGCAGCATTGCGGTCGCTGCCGCTTATGGCGTGGGTCTGTGGACGCACGTCGTGCACTGGCGCAGTGGTGCGAGAGAAGCGCACGACGTGACCTTCTGGGCGCACTGGATGCGCGACTCGACGTTGTCCATCCCGTTGGTCCTCCTGGCTGTGATTGCAGCGACGATGGCGGCCGGCCGTCGCGCCGGCACGATGCGCATGGCCGGCACCATTGCCGCCGCCGTAGCAGCAGCGTTGGCGCTGGGTGTTCCGATGCACGCCGGCATCTTCGGACACACCGTTCATCATGGTGCGGTTCCGCCCTTGCCGATCTCGATGCTCGCCGAGTTCTTCATCGACATGCCCGCCGCTTTGCTGATCGGTGTCGCGCTGCTCAGCGTCTCCGCGATCTCCTGGCCGTCACGTCCCACGCTTTCGCCGCGCCAGCGCGCAGCGTTGGGATTGGCCGCGTTGTTCGCAGTGGGCATCATCACGATCCCGACGTCGCAGGCCAGCGCGGTCACGCCGCCCGGCGTGTGCCCCGCGGGCAGCGTGACCCGTACTTATGCGGTGACGATGATCGATGTCGACATCCCGTTGAACCGCTGGGGCGACCACGACCCGGCAGGCAAGATGTATGCGCTCAACAGTCAGATCCCGGCGATTCGCGCCGAGGAAGCCAGTCGCGACGTGTCGCTCGGCCTGCGCGACGATCCGATCCAGCCGTTGGTGATCCGCGCCAACCAGGGTGACTGTGTCGAGATCAACGTCACCAACAGTGCGTCCGGCGGAAGCTTCGGCCTGCACATCGACGGCCTGCCGTACGAGCGACCCGGGGACAGGGTCGGCAACAACGCCAGCGGTGAAGTTGCCTCAGGCCAGACGGCCGCCTATCGCTTCTACGTTCCGAACCAGAAGGCACTCGAAGGCGCCCACTACATCAGCCCGGGTGCCGGCCATCGTGCCGGAATCGACCACGGTCTCTTCGGCGTGTTGTCAGTGGAGCCGCCGAACTCGGTGTGGTTGTCCCCGAAAGACGCCGCCACGCCGATCGAGTCCGGTTGGGAAGCCATCATCTGGCCCGCCGCTGCTCCGTCGTTCCGTGAAGACGTGCAGATCCTGCACGAGGTCGGCAATGAGAAGGACGACGTTCTCGACAAGAACAACCTGCCTCTGCCGACCGTCGATCCCATCACCGAGGCCTACAGGCCCGGCAGTCGCGCCATCAACTACCGGTCCGAACCGTTCATGGACCGGCTCAACCTGAAGCCGCACGACAAGGCACACTCGTACGCGTCGACGGTCTTCGGTGATCCGGCGACGATCATCCCGCAGGGCTACCTCGGCGATCCCACCAAGTTCCGAGTCGTTCACGGCGGTGCCGAGGTGTTCCACATCTATCACCTGCACGGCGGTGGCGATCGCTGGCGCACCAACCCCGAAGGCGACCCGACCAACACGTACGCCGACACCGGCCTCCACAAGACTCCGGTCGAGGTCTCGCAGTCTGATCGCGTCGACGCGGTCAACACTGGCCCCGGCGAAAGCTTCAACGCCGAGATCGAAGGTGGCGCCGGCGGCGTGCAGCAAGCTGCGGGCGACTTCTTGTTCCACTGCCACATCGCCGAGCACTATCCGTCCGGGATGTGGGGCATCTGGCGAGTGTTCGACACGCTGCAACCAGGCTTGGCACCCTTGCCGGACCGCGTCGGGCCTGCGAGCGCTGTCACATCGGCCGATCTGATCGGCAAGACGATGCCGAATGGCACCGTGCTGACGAAGGACAACCTCGCGGCGTGGATCACGCCACAGATCCCGCCGCCCGGCGTCGAGATCGGCACCGAGGACGCCACCGTCTGGGACTGGACGGTCGACAACTCCGACCCGCTGAAGCCGTTGTACCTCGGCGAGCCAGAGCCGACGAGCGCAGAGACCCCCAACTTCACTGAGGGCGTAGCCGGACACTTCGGGTCGAGGCCGGGCGACATCTTCGACGGGACCAGACCCGTGATCCTGTTCAACCCCGTAACGGGACGGCCGACGTTCCCGCTGATGCGACCTCATCTGGAGCGGCGACCACCGTTCGCGCCGAGCCTGCACTCCGGTGCCCCGGGTTTGGGGGAGACGGCCGATCGGCCAATGAATCCGGACTCTGCCAATCCTTGGCTCGGCCGGCCAGACGGGCTGTGTCCTGCCAACGCTCCGGTCAAGAAGTTCAACGTTGTTGCTGTTGGCACCAGCGTCGATGTGACGTCACGGCTGAGTGACCCACAGGGCATGTTGTTCACGCTGGCGCAGAACAAGACAGCGTTGCTCAGCGGCCAGATCAAGAAAGAGCCTTTGGCGATACGGATGAACGTCGGCGACTGCGGCGCCGTCACGTTGACCTCCGAAGAGCGCGATGAGGATGTATTCGGCGGGTTCGCCAAGGTCGAGATGCACATCCACCACGTGCAGTTCGACCCGACCGGCTCGGACGGTACTTCGGTCGGGTTCAGCTACGAGCACTCGATCCGGCCCTACACGATCGAAGACACCACACTGGCCGTTGCCGCTGCGCAAGGCTCGACATCGGTCACCGTCAACCGCATAGATCCGAAGTACCGCCCCGGCGTGGCATTCGGTGTCGGCCTCGGAACGGAGAGCATCGAACAGGCGTACATCGTGTCGGTCGATCCGTCGACCAATACGATCGTCCTCGACCGAGCGCTCGGCAACGACCACGCTGCCGGCGAGGGTGCCGGCGTCGAGTTCGTGCGGTACCGCTGGTACGCCGATGCATTGCTCGACAACGTCTTCTGGCACGACCACGTCGATGGCATCCACGGTTGGGGTCACGGCGGGGTCGGGATGTTGATCATCGAGCCGCGCAACTCCACCTACCACGACCCGACCACTGGCGCAGAGGTCTCCTCCGGCACGGTCGTCGACATCCACTCACACCCCGAGGTCGACGGCATGGCTCACCCGCTGGCGGCCGGATTGGTCGAAGGCAGCTTCCGCGAAATGGTCATCTGGACACTGGACGACAACCCGGTGACCGACTCGACCATCAACCTGCACTCGGCACCGTTCAGTGATCGCGGCACTGACCCGTCGCTGCGGTTCAGCTCCTACAAGTGGGGCGACCCGGGGACGCCGCTGTTGCGGGCCTATCCCGGAGATCCGGTCGTGATCAGGGCGATCCACGTCGGCCCGACGATCGACAGCTTCCGCATGGATGGCCACAACTTCTACATCGAGAAGCGATCCAGGAACGCGATGACCGGCGAGATGTACAGCCGTGTCACGGACACGATCCATAGCGGTGTGTCCGAGCGCTACACGTTGATCCTCGATGGGGGAGCGGGTGGCATCAACAAGCAGCCCGGTGACTACCTGTACCACAACGGGATCGCCCGGCGCTTCAAGCAAGGTGCGTGGGGCATCATGCGGGTGTTCCCGAAGGCCTCGCCCGATCTCAAGGCCCTGCCGTTGTACGCGGCGCCCGCAGGAACCTATGTTCCGCCCGCCGTCACCGGAGCGCGGCCACCGCTGACGACGAGTCCAGGTGATCCGTGCCCGGCCGGCTCCACCGACAAGACGTTCGCGATCAGCGCGGTCGATGTGCCGGACAGCGTTCAGGGCACAGCTGGCAAAGGTGGAACCAGCACGTCCGTGACGGGCGCTGTCACCGCTGCCTACGTCATGACCGCAAACGCCGCCCTGGCCAAGTCGAAGGGTGTCATCGATCCATTGGTCGTGCACATCAACGCCGGCGACTGCGTGACTGTGAACTTCACGAACCAGCGGGCGATTGATCGAGCCAGCCTCAGCGTTGGCGAGCTCAGCAAGGCGGGTGGCTCCTCGGGCGTCAACGTCGGCTTCGATCCCGAGCAGACGGTGCTGCCGGGGAAGACGCAGACGTACAAGTTCTACGCAGAGAGCCAGTCGATCGAGGCGGCGCAGTTCTCGGACTTCGGGGGCGAGGCCACCGGAAAGATCGGGCTCTACGGCGCGTTCGTCGTGCACGAGCGAGGTGCTTGGTTCACGGATCGGGTCACGGGTGCCAGGACGATGACCGGTGTCATGGTCGACGCCCACGTACCCGGCATGCCTGGCTATCGCGACAACACGCTGTTCCTGCAGGATGACGATCCGCAGATCGGTTCCGACTTCATGCCATATCCGATCCAGGTCGGCGGGCTCACGTTGATCAACTACAAGAACGCTGGTCGCCGGACGGACGATTTCAGCGGAACCGTTGCCACACCACTGTTGCGGGCCTATGTCGGCGATCCGATGAGGATCCATGTGCTGTCCACACCTGGTTCCGAGCAACCGCACGCATTTCGAGCGGGTGGTCTCAGCTGGCTGAGCGACCCGTACATGGCCTATTCCCGCGAGGTGTCGACACAAGGTCTCGCCCCCTTCCAGGGCATCGACGTGCATCTCATCGGTGGAGCCGGTGGACGAGGTCACCAGAAGGGCGACTTCTTCTACGGTGACAACCGCCGGCCATTCACCGAAGGTGGCATGTGGGGCGTCATCCGGGTACTGCCGCTGCCGGTCTGTGGAGGGATCAACCCGATCCGTCCCCTCGACGGCGTGAGCTGTGGCTAAGTGGTCGGGACTGGTCTCCGCTTCGCTTCGACTGCTCCCTCCGTGCGGCTCGTCGCTGGCGCTTCCCTCGCCGCCTTTGTACGAACCCGTCCGGGTTGTGACGCTGCGCGGTGAATGTCACTCAGGGTCGCAATAGGGCTTAGGGCCCATTTTGCTCGCCTCGGATTCGGGCGATCAGTTGTCGTCGGGGGGGAGGTGCTTGGTCGCCCAGACGGCTGCTTGTGTGCGGTCAGAAACGCTGATCCGCTGGAAGAGCCTGCCGCAATGAGACTTCACGGTCTTCTCGCTGATGCCGAGCTCGCGCCCGATCTGCTTGTTGCTCTGCCCGCTGACGATGAGACGCAGGATCTGACGCTCCCGTTGGGTGAGGGATGCCCCCGAGTTGGGTTGGCTCGATGCATTGCGGATGAGTTGAGCGGCGACCGAAGGGCTCAATGGAGCGCCGCCGTTGACAGCCGCGCGGATCCCGGCGACCAGCACCTCGGGCTCGACATCCTTGACGAGGTAGCCGCGCGCGCCGGCGGCGAGGGCAGCCGTGACCTGTTGCGGTTCCTGGAACGTCGTCAGTGCAATCACTGCGATCTCGGGATTGCTGGCCGCCAGGATGCCGATGGCAGTGATTCCATCGACGATCGGCATCTGCAGATCCATCAACACGACGTCGGGGGTCAGCCCGCGCGCGAGCTGCAACGCCTCTCGCCCATCTGAGGCCAAGCCGACGACCTCGATGTCGGCCTGCGCGTCGAGCAGTTGTGACAGTCCGGTTCGAACCAACGAGTGGTCGTCCGCCAATACGATGCGAATCATCGATTCTCCTCCAACTCGAGATGCACTGTTGTCCCCGACCCCGGTGTGGAATCGACCACCAAAACCGCGCCCATGTCCTCGGACAAGTCGCGTAGAAGTTGCAGGCCGAGGTGGCCGACCTGCCGCTGGGATAGAGCCATTTCCTTGTCGAACCCGACTCCGTTGTCGACGATCTTCAGGGTCACCGTCTTGCCGCTCTGCTTCATCGAGATGTCGACACGCGTCGCGTGAGCGTGTGCGTCGACGTTGCGCAGAGCCTCGCGACTTACGCGCAACAAGAGAAGCTCGTTTGCTGGTGACAGCCGTACTTCGGGAACCTTGATCACGACGGTCACACCACGTTGACGAAGCGCCGCGATGGTGTCATCGAGGCCTGCCGACCAGCCATTTTCGGGTACCTCGACGGGATAGATGCTGTTGAGCAGCGAACGCAGGCTTCGAACCGTGTGACGGGTGGCGACGGCCAATCCACCGAGTCGTTCGTGCATGGGTGATGGTGCCTCGTCCGCCGCCGCCGAGAGGCTGAAGGTGATCCCGATCAGTTCCTGCACGGCTCCGTCGTGAACCTCCGCCGCAATTCTCCGTCTCTCGATGTCGCTCGAGTCGATCACTCGCTCGAGCAAGTCTTCTCGTTGCGCTTGCAACCTCTTGAGCCGATGCGACAGCGCTAGTGCAAGAGGAATCTGGGCGACAGCGAGGAGGCCGAGACCACCGAGTAGAAGCGGCAAGAAGCTGCGGCGCTGATCCGCTGCCCGCTCGTCGACCAAGCTGATCGGGTAATAGGTCTCGACCACCATCGGCGTGCCAGTGGTGGTCTTCCAACCGAAGTAGACCTGTAGCAGACGACGTTCGCCCGCGGCGATCTCGAACTGGTTCTCGTCTTCGTCGAGCTTGCTGATGTTGGCTAGCACAGGCCCGGGACCGTGCAGCAGCTTCTTCTCGTCGTCCCCGAACGCAAACGTGCGGCCGATGAGGTCTGGTTCGTCGGCCCACAGCACGCGCCCTTCGACGGACCAGATCTTGACGTGAGAGGCGCCGCCCTCTTTGATCAGCGCCTTGCCGGCGATGGCTACCTGGGAGAGAGCCTCTTTGTCGCCGGTCAGCAGCTCGTCTTTGATGAACGGAGCCAGTGCGGCGCTGCCGCTGAGTGCGCCATACCGGCCGGCATCTTCGATAGCCGAGTTCTGTGACGTCCGTTGAAAAAGCCAGGCCCAGCCGATGCCGAGCCCTACGAGTGAGAGCGCGGTAAAGACCACGGTTGCACCAACCGCGCCGCGCAGGCTACGAAGCCCCGCCGAACCGTCCCTTTGGTCGAGCGTCATCTGAGTCAAGAGTCTAACGACTATACGACGGAAGTCGTAGGTCGTTCTGTCAAGTATTACACAAGTTACGCGCGATTACTTTTACGCAAAGGGTCTCGTCCGCTCCCTCAAAAATGCTGAGCACTCTGGCGTCGACGAAAAGTCGGCTCACGGCGTACTCCTCGGCGTATCCGTAGCCTCCATGGATCTGCATCGCCTCACGGGTGACCCACTCGGCCGCTTTGCACACGTATGCCTTCACCATGCTGGCTTCTATCGAACCCTCACCCTTTGCCATCAGGGTAGCTACGTGATAACTGAACTGCCTTCCCGCCTGGATCAGCACCGCCATGCGACCAAGCTTGACAGCCGTCAGCTCATAGTCGGCAATGACCGTGCCGAAGACTGTTCGGTTATGGGCGTACTCCGCGGCTGCTTCATATGCGGCTTGCATAACTCCGAGCGCTCGCGCTGCGGTCTGCAGACGGCCGTTCTCGAACCCTTCCATTTGGAGGTAGAACCCTTTGCCGAGCCCGTCCTCTTCGCCGATCAAGTTCTCGGCCGGCACCCACCAATTCTCGAGAGCCACCTCATAGCTGTGCATGCCCCGATACCCGATCGTGTCAATTGGGCGGCCTTCCATCTTTCCTACGGTGCCGTCGGCTGTGGCCTTTTGGCTGAAGACGAAGCCGTGGCTGTCCCCGCGGGGCTTCGGGACGATGAAGAGGCTTAATCCACGATGAGCCTTGCTTCTGTCCGGGTCGGTGCGCGCTAGCAACATCAGCACGTCGGCTCGGGCGCCGAAGGTGCACCACGTCTTCACGCCGTTGATGGCATAGCCGGGAGCGTCGTCCGGGCCCAGTAAAGGCGTGGCGGTGACCTTGATGCCGGCAACGTCGCTGCCGAAGTCGGGCTCTGTCACCGCAACCGCTGCCATGACTTCTGCCGTCGCCAGCTTGGGAAGCCAGTGGTGCTTCTGCGCCTCCGTTCCGCCTTTGACGAGCGCCCTGGTGAGGATCTCGGGACGTGTGATCAACGAACCACCGATGCCCAGCGAGCCGCGACTGAGCTCCTCGGTAGCGACGACCATGGCGGTGTATTCGCCATCGCCACCCTCGCTGTAGCCGCCATACTCGGCGGGAACGCTGAGACCGAAGGCGCCCATGTCGGCAAGACCGCCGATCAACTTCTCGGGTACGTCGGTGTTGTGCCGATGGACATGTTCGGCGATCGGGGCGATCTCGTTGTCGGCAAATGACCGGAACGTGTCTTGCACCATCTCGAACTCGCTGTCGAGGTGACGCGGCCCCGGCTGATCCGCGAGTGATGCGACGAACGCGGTTGCGCGGAACTTTTCGAGGAACTGGTGCGTGTCGCGCAGAGGATCGCTGTCGAATCCCCACACTGATTCGCGCCCGCAGAGCCGGCTGCTCAGATCGTGGATCACCTCTGCGGCGAACGCGCATGTGAGGCGAGCCTCGACCTCACCTTTGGCGCCGTAGTCGAGCATTGCCTTGGCGGCAGCTACCTGGGCAGCCGAGTGGGCAATGTCGTAGGCCAGCACTTGCTGCTTGTCGGGGCCTCCGGAAGCGGCAAGGTGTCGGACCGCTTTGCCGACCACATGGGCGGCGATCTCGATGTTGTCGGCCGCTGCGGCAAGATCGGGTCCCGGCAACTCGATCGGCGAATCAGCCAGCGGTTCCTGCACACTGCGAGGCTACCGAGACTGAACAACACCGCTGAAACAGCGGCCGGCCCCGACGACCGCACCGGCGGAGAAAGCAGTGACGACCACGGCGCGTGTGTGACAGGCTTGTATATGCGTTCAGAACCAACCACACGCCTCTGCGTGTACTGCGGGTCGAATGCGGGCACGTCGCCGTCGTTCGGAGAGGCGGCACAACAGCTGGGATCGGCACTTGCCCATCGTGGCATCGGCCTCGTCTACGGAGGCGGTCACGTCGGTCTCATGGGCCTCGTTGCCGACTCCGCACTTGCTGCCGGTGGCGAGGTGGTTGGAGTGATCACGGAGCGGTTGGTACGTGCCGAGGTCGCCCACGACGGGTTGACCCGCCTGGAGGTGGTTCCGACGATGCACGACCGCAAGGCCAGGCTCAGTGAGTTGGCAGACGGCTTCGTGGTCTTGCCGGGAGGCTTTGGCACCGTCGACGAGTTCGCCGAAGCATTGACCTGGAATCAACTGGGCCTGATCGCCAAGCCCGTCGTGCTCCTCGACGTCGACGGATACTGGGCTCCGCTGTTCGAGTGGATGTGCAATTCGGTCACGGCCGGGTTCGTACGCGACTCTCATCGGATGTTGGCTCAGCGAGCGCACACGGTCGACGAAGCGATCGCGCTGGCAACCGGACCCGTTCCCGACGTCGGCCACAAGTGGATCGACCGCGACTTCACGCCGATGCCTGGGATACCTCGGCCACCGTCCAACTGATCACGTCTGCCGCTCCCAGCATCATCGCCGTCGTCACTTCGAGGTCCGCACCGGCGCGCACCTCGAGCGCGGCTCGAAGCGTGTCGTGCATGTAGTTCGGCGTGACCACGATCCCGTACTCGCCGGCTCCGCGTTTCGACGTCACGTCGCCGGTGAACGCGGTGTAATGCAATCGCAGGGCGCCCAGCGCGCACCACTCGAAGAGGACCGGCTCGAAGGAAGCCGCCGGTTCCTCGCACGCGGACACCACGGACGCCGCAAGGTGTTTCCAGTAGGTCCTCAGGTTGTCAACGACGAATCGCACTCGCTCTTCGACCTCGTGCCAGATGTTCAGCTTCTCAGGATCCGCGCCGCGCACCGTGAAGCCGTACCTGGCGAGTGTGTACCAGGTGACCGGGTTGAGCTCGAAGCACTCGCCGTCGTGGTGCAGTTGGCCGTCCAGCGCCCATGGACGATGAAGGCCTGTCGCCGGCGCGCTGATCAGGTCAGCCCACGCGAGGTACGGACCGTCGATGTGTGGAAGCGGTTGCCGTTCGCCGAGCAGGCCGTGCGCTGTCTGCAGCAGGCCGAAGTCGGCGTCGCTTGCCGGCTCCGCCGTCATGGCCACGATGTCGATGTCGCTGCGTCCGGGGAGCCAATCGCCGAGGGCGAACGAGCCGACCACGTAAAGCCCCTCGATCAGTCGGGGCGCGGTCGAGTCGACGATCTCGAGATACGTACCCAGCGCGGAGGCGACATCCATCGCCCGAGTCTTGTCCTTGGCGGCAGTCCCACGGCGTATACGCGCATCAGGTGAGCGTGTGATCAGCCGCCGATGGCTCACACGCTCACCTGATGTGTTTTGGGGGAGGAATCCCAGAATGTGTTATGGACTTGCGATGACCTTGATGTGCGGCGTGCACAGCGAATCGACGCAGTGCAGGACTACGAGCTTCGAAGCACCGCTGTCGTAGCGGCTGACGATCGGATTGCCGTGGAGATCGAGGACCATGGATGTGTTGGCCGGAACCTCGCCGGCGACGGGATCAGGCGTGGTCGAGTCGGCGTCGGTGCAACCTGGATTGTTGCAGTGGACGACGCGCACCACGACGTCTGAGTATGTGTTCGAGCCGTCGACGTAGCTGGCAGTTGCGAGGTCGGTAACGGGATCGACGACGATGGAGGTGTCGATCGCCGCGTTGGCCAGGCCCATGATCGGCTCGGCGGTCGCAACCGTCACGCACGCGGGATCGGCGCACCTGCTGATGACCAACGCCGAGTCGGTGGTGCCGTAGTAGGACATGACCGGGTTGCCGGCCTGATCGACGGTCATCGACAGGTTTGCTCCGGCAGATGCATCGACCAGGACCGCTGCCTGTCCGCCTGCGCAATCGTCGGTCGTGCAGTGCACCAGCATCAACGAATCGGCGCCGGCGTTGGAGTAACCGATCGTCGGGCGCCCGTCGTGCGGGTCGAGAACGAGCGAGCTGTACTGGCCGTAGTCCGATCCCTCGCCGGTTGCGACCGCATTGGACGAAGCTGAGGCGCACTGGAGATCGGCGCAACGAGCCAACTTGAGCTGATGATTTGTGGCGTCGTAGTAGCTGATCACCGGCAGGCCGTTGTGGTCGAGCTGCAGTGATGTGAACTGACCGACGTCCGCGCCGGACAGGTTCCCGTCGACGATGTTGACCGATCCGCCTGCGCAGGCTGCGTCCGAGCAGTGGGCGAACTTGAGATCACCGTTGCTGGAGTCGTAGTAGCTGATGAGGGGGAGGCCGTCGGCGTCGAGCTGGAGAGACGTGTAGCCGCCGACGATGGCGCCGTTGATCCCACCGTCGTCGACGACGTTCGAGTGCGAGAGACCGCATGCCGGGTCGTCGCAGTGGGTCAGTCGCAACTGCCCACCACCGGAGTGGCTGATCACCGGGTTGCCGTTGGAGTCGACCTTGATCGACGAGTTCTGCCCGTTGCTCGCTGAACCATCGGGCTTCGACGAGGTCATCAACTGGGTGCCCGAAGCGCCCTGAGCGCCTCTCGCTCCCTGGTCGCCCTTTGCTCCCTGGTCGCCCTTGGAGCCCTGGGCGCCATCACTTGACTGGTTGCCGCCGCCAACCGAGGACGGCTCATACATGCCGACCACGTCGATGATGACGTCGACCGAGCCCGTTGCATTGAAAACATTGAGGTTGCCGTTCGAGTCGAGGCCTGTCGTCACCTGGTTCGGCGTAGCGCCCTGACCGGCGATCCAGTTGAGGTTGCTGGCCAGCGGTCGCTGCTTGTCAGCCGGCCAAACCGTCAGGTAGCTGCCCGTGGTCGAGTTGACCGTCGTGACGTTGAGGACTGCACCGGTGGCCGTCGGCGACAATGCGACGCAGTCGCCGTAGTTACCTCGTGCGGGCACGGTCAGCGTTTCCTGTTGGCCCAGTGGTGTGGTTCGCGGGTGCGCCGCGCCAGTGGGCGGTCCGCCGACGCGAGTGTCCAGCAAGCGACATGGCGTGATCGCCACGAACGATGACGCGCTCCCGCCAGAAGCGCTTACAAATGTGATCAGTCCACCCGCACCGATGCTCACTGCCACTGCTGCACCTATAGCGGACCAACGCGCCCGATGATTCCGTCCCATACAGCATTAGTAACAGGGTCGCCCCTGTTACGGAATGAGTCATTCGACCCAATCTCGCTACGGTGAGCGTTCGTGAGCGAGACGATCCACACAGTCGCCGACGAGCTTTTCGAGCCCGATGCGACCCACGGAGTCACACTCGCGCTGCTGGTGCAGCAGCACGGCGAGGTCATCTTCGAGCGGTATGGGGTGACACCGGATTCCGCGTTCGGACCGGGAGGCCCGCTCTCGGCGGAATCGACATTGATCTCGTGGAGCATGGCCAAGAGCATCACGCACGGTGCGGTGGGCATCTTGGTGGCCGATGGACTGCTGCACCTCGACCAGCCTGCGGCCGTACCCAGCTGGAGAGGCACTCCCAAGGAGGCCATCACCCTGCAGGACCTCCTGGACATGCGACCGGGGCTCCAATGGGTCGAGGACTACGTCGACGACTCCATCAGTCATTGCATCGACATGTTGTTCGGTTCTGGTCAGGACGACATGGCGGCGTACGCGGCATCGCAGCCACTGGTCCACCCGCCGGGCTCGGCTTGGAACTACTCCAGTGGGACGACCAACATCATCTGCCGGATCATGGGCGACGTGGTCGGCGGCGGTCGCGAAGGCATGGAAGCCTTCCTGAGCCAACGTCTCTTCGAGCCGTTGGGCATGCACAGCGCGACACCGAAGTTCGACAACCGTGGAACGCTCATCGGGTCGTCCTACGTGTATGCCACAGCACGCGACTTCGCCCGTTTCGGCGAGTTGTACCGCAACGACGGGATGGTGGGCGCCCGCCGCGTGCTACCAGCGGGCTGGCGGGACCACGGCCGGACCTTTGTCGCCAGTGACGAAGACGGCATGGACTACGGCAGCCACTGGTGGATGTGGCGCGATCAACCGGGCAGCATGGCCTGCCACGGCTACGAGGGTCAGTACTGCGTCGTCGTGCCGGACAAGGAGCTGGTTCTCGTGCATCTCGGCAAGTGCCCGGCCGAGACACGCGGGGAGTTGACCGGTCGCCTACGCGCGATCATCGACGCAGTCGCTTGCTAGTGGTTCAGGCGCCGACGAAGGCCGTCACGTCCGTACGCGCGAAGAACGCCGAGGCTTCGTCCGCGCTGCAGTTGGTGCTGATCCCGGTCATCAAGGGACCGAGTTGAGTCACCTGCGCGACCGTCAGATCCTGCACGGTCTTTCCGTCGACCAGGAACGGCTCGATTGCTGCGATCGTGCCAGCGCAATCGGTGGGGATGGATCCAGCAGCCGTTGCGCCGGCGGAGAGCGAGCCGAGGAACTTGATGAACCCGACCGTGCCCGGTGCCTCGACCGCGGCCAGGGCGGTCATCTGCTCGATCTGCTTGTCGTCGGAGCCGGTGAGGTTGTACTTGTTGCAACCTGCCGCTGTTGACTTGGCGTCGAATGAATCCGACTCGGTCTTGAACTGCTCGCCGAACTTGTTGAAGTCGCCCAACGTCGCCTTGTCCCAGTCGATCTTCGACACGGTCGGTTCGATCTTCTTGAGGTACTGACCCAACATCTCGATGCACTTCGGAGGCATGTCGCCGAAGTTCTCGACCGTGATGGTGTCGTCGGACCCTGCGATGGACGTGGCAGCAGAGGTGTCGCTGGTGCCCGCCCCGCCCGACACGTCGTTCGTCGTGCTTCCGCATGCGGCAAGCATCGCGATGGCGCCGACCAAGATGATCTTCTTCATGACATTCTCCCTCTGGGTTCGGAGAAGATATCGGCATAAGTCGTCCAGATACTCGTGTTCCGCAGGTCTCATCGCCTCCAATGACCACTGATTTGGACTAAGCAATATGCAATGGCCATCGGTTCGGATGACCCAGCGACCGGCGAACTGCCGCGTGTCTCGGCAGATGACACCGGAGGCCCGCCGCGCCCACACCGGTTCAGACCGTACCGATTCACCCTCAAACTGCTGCTGTTCTTCACGGTCGTCTACTTCGCCATGGTCACGATCGTGCCGGGCGTTCGCGAGGCGGCTGGAAAGCTGCGCGACGTCAATCCCGCGCTGCTGGGGCTGGGCCTGCTCCTGGAGGTCGCTGCACTCTTTGCGTACACGCTG
>JANPGV010000266.1:0-1527 GCA_031424145.1 Ilumatobacteraceae bacterium | reverse complement strand
CATGCGGGTCGGCGTGACTGCTTGATAGCGCAGACCGCTGGCGTCGCCGTCGTACGTTCCTTGCAGATCGATCACGATGTGGGCCCGCGTGCTGCTGTGCACGCAGACCTGTCCACCGGCGGCGCCGATCTGGACGAGATTGGCCACCACCTGATCGGTGACGAAGTTGATGTTCGACACGAGCGGCAGGGTCGTCTGGCAGGGAAAGACAGTGACGAAGCCGGGGGTCGCAGGCTCGGTCACAGTCACGTTCATTGCCACCGCCGCTGCGTTCGCGGGAACCGCGACGGCCCGCGTCTCACCGACACGCCAGATGCCACCGGTGAGCCGCGAGTCGTAGATGCGGGTCGGCGACAGGGGGTGGAACAACAAGCCGCTCGATGCTTCGGAGTAGCTACCCGTGACGTCGACGATCACATCCGTCTGCACCATGCTGAACACACAGATCGACGTGTCGGCGGCCAACGTCACGACGGCGTGCGTGGCCCGGGTGAGGCCGGCGAGGTAGTTGAGGTTCGACGTCGCCGGCATCGGCTCGTCGCATGACCATGCGGTGAGGAATCCGGCGGCAGTTGGGTCCACGGCAGCGAGGTCGATCACAGCAGCCTCGGCGCCGTCCGCGACCATTCCGGCCAGGCTCACTCGTAACACGTGGCCCTGCGCCAACGGTTGACCGTCGCGTGTGTCGATGGCCCGGATGGGCGGGCTTGCGGGCACGAAGCCGAGCGGTTCCGTCGTCGCACCCAGTTGTGGTGACCGCAACTCGGGTGGCGCAGTCAACTCGAACAATCGAGGCTGATACAGCGTTGGATTGTCGAACGCCAACGGGTCCATCTGCCATGCGTTGTTGGAGATCGCGACCACCAGGTTGCCCGTGCCGGATCTCCAGGGCATCAGGTGCGCGCCGTACGTGTTGGTGCGTCCGTCGACAGTGCGGGTCGGCACCGTGACGGTGTGCCATGTGGTCCACGGTCCTTGCGGCGCGGCGGCGACATCGACTCGCACCGACGTCCCCTCCCAATCGTCGCTCTTCACCACCGAGATCCACATCCCGTCGATCAACCTCGGCTGCATCGGATTGGCGGATCCATCGGGCGAGGTGCTGATCGGGACTGCGCTGGCGCGATTGGTGACCCACCCTGCACCGTTCCAGTACGTCGGCTGCAGGTCGAACCTGCCGAGAGGCACGCGAGCCAGGAACACCTGCGACGGGGGCGGAGACGTCGGGTCCGGCAGGTTGAACTGATCGTACGACCAACCGAACAAGTAGCTGAACGAGTCGTCTGACTCGATCGCCGCGCCGTAGACGATGTCGCCGGCCGAAGCAGGGGCGGGTCCGAACGACACGAGGTCGAATGTCGACGCGTTGAACCGGGCCAACCACACCGACACTGGCTGGGCGCCGACCGCCGCGCCGGTACCGAGGTCGTTGGCCATCTCGACGTAGAAGACCGCGAGCCGCCCGGATGCGTCGAGCCCGCCACTCATCGGCCAGAACCAGTGGCTGCAGGTCGCCGTGAGATCGCC
>JANPGV010000265.1:0-18854 GCA_031424145.1 Ilumatobacteraceae bacterium | reverse complement strand
TTCGACGATCCGTTGATGATCGTCAACCTCACGGTGTGGGAGTCGGTCGACGCGCTGAAAACGTTCGCCTTCCGGGGACTGCATCGCGACTACTTGCAGCGACGCGCCGAGTGGTTTGTCGAGGGGTCCACGAGAACCGGCCTGTGGTGGCTGCCTGCCGGTCGGTTGCCGACCACGGACGACGCCAAGCGACGGCTGGGCTTCATCGAAGCGTTCGGTCATTCGCCGTACGCGTTCCGGATGGGCCAGAACCATCCCACCTTGATCACCGACCGCGTCGAGGCTGACGACCCGCGGCTTCGGCAGATGATGCTCCAGGTCGACGACGAGCGTGATCAGGTTGCGGGACACATCGAAGCCGCCGTCGTCGGCGAGCTCGAGGACGTTGCCGAGGCGTTCGGGACTTATCGGCGATTTGATGAGGAAACGGCTCACATCGACCGCATCCACGTCTCTCGATCCGCTCGGGGCGTGCGGTTGGGCGCGGCGATCGTCGCCGAGCTCGAAGCGGCGGCGGCGGCCGCCGGCGTGCAGCGGCTCTGTCTGCACACCGGGCCAACGCAACTCGTCGCGTACGAGAAGTTCGGGTACCGCGTGCGACCGTACGACCACGGCAATGCCGGGTCGTCGAGATCCCTTTGCTTGGAGAAGACGCTCGCCCGCGAGCCCGGCCGTTTAGCCTGACTGCGATGCTTGCCGTGATCATTGTGCGCGATGGGCAGTTGCCCGCGGGCGCCGACGAGACCATCTCCGAGTGCGACGGCAGAGGCGTCCTCGTCGGGTCAGGTACCCGATCTGCCGCAGACCAACTGCATGGCGTCGCCCGTGAGCTCACCACCATCGAGGTCGACGGATTCGGACCGGGCGGATGGGCCGAGGCGTTGGCAGCGCATCTTGTAGATGAACCGATCCTCGTCCTGCCCGCCTCACCCGACGGTCGTGACCTGGCGCCGCGGTTGGCCGCGCGCCTCCAACGGCCGCTGTATGCATTGGCGATGGGCGTCTCACCATCGAAGGTCGATCTGATTCGAGGCGGTGGCGCCGAACTTCATTCGAGGAAACCCGCTTCGGCCTTCGTGGCCACCCTGCAACCCGGTGTGCGCGGGGTGGACCGGGTCGAAGGCACGACGACCGTTCGCAACGTCACAGCGGTTGTCGCTTCGCGCAACGACGCGACCGTCGAGCAGTTGCTTCCCCCGGACGCGGCCACGATCGATCTCTCGGAAGCCCTCCGAATAGTCGCCGGAGGGGCCGGTCTCGACAACCCGCGTCGATTCGAACAGCTCGTCGCGCTGGGTGCGCTCCTCGGAGCCAGCGTCGGGGCCACCCGGGTCGTGACCGATCGTGGCTGGGTGGGTCACGAGCGTCAGATCGGGACCACCGGTGTGATCGTCGACCCGCGGTTGTACATCGCGCTCGGCATCAGCGGCGCTGTGCAGCACACCACGGGTCTCGGCCAACCCGATCACATCATCAGCGTCAACACCGACCCCCACTGTCCGATGATGCAACTCGCCGACCTGGCTGTCATCGCCGACGCCAACGAGGTGCTCGACGAACTGCTGGAACAACTGCCGCAACGCACGGGCGCTGGCGATGACTGACACCGACTACGACGTGGTGATCGTCGGGGCCGGTCCCGCGGGGTCGTGCGCCGCGATCGAAGCAGCACGCGCCGGCCTGCGCACTCTGCTGCTGGAGCGTGGTCCGTTCGCGGGAAGCAAGAACATGTACGGCGGCGTCGTGTATCCACGAATCCTCGACGATCTGATCCCGGAGTGGTGGCAGCAGGCCCCGATTCAACGATGGGTCACCCGCCGGTCGACGATGATCCTGACGGACAACCAATCACTGTCAGTCGACTTCCGCAACGACGCCTGGGCCGCGCCGCCCTACAACGGCGCAACCGCCTACCGTCCCGAGTTCGATCGCTGGCTGGCCGACCACGCTGTAGCCGCGGGGGCGACGTTGCTGTGCGATACGACCGTGACCGGACTGCTGCGCGACACGTCACGTCGATCTGGAGGGCGCGTGACGGGGGTGCGCACGGACCGGCCCGACGGGGACGTCACAGCCTCGGTCGTGATCGCCTGCGACGGAGTGAACAGCTTCGTCGCCAAAGAGGCCGGGCTCTACGGCACACCAAACGCCAAGAACTTCACCCTTGGTGTCAAGGAGACGCTGTCCCTTCCGAAGCAGGTGATCGACGAGCGCTTCGGCGTGCGCGGTCGTGAAGGCGTCGACATCGAGATCATCGGCTGCACCGGCGGGGTCAACGGCGGCGGCTTCGTCTACACCAACCTCGAGACGATCGCCGTTGGCGTGGTCTTGAAGCTGACCAAGCTCGCCGCCCAGAAGACACGACCCGAAGAGATCATCGCCGCAATGAAACGTCACTCGGCGATCGCTCCATTGGTCGAGGGCGGCGAGTTGCACGAGTACTCAGCGCACCTGATCCCCGAAGCCGGTCTGTCGATGATGCCGGAGATGACGGGCAACGGCCTGCTGGTCGCCGGCGATGCTGCCGCGCTGTGCCTCGCCGCCGGCATCTGGCTGGAGGGTGTCAACTTCGCAATCGCCAGCGGCATGTACGCCGGTCAGACGGCAGTCGAAGCGATCGCCGACGGCGACGTCAGCCAGCGCGGCCTCGGCGGGTACGCACGGAGGCTCAGTGACACGTTCGTCCTGCGCGACCATCGCAAGCTGCGTCGCGCACCGCAACTCGTTCTCAGCGACCGCGTCCAGCATCTCTATCCGTCGATGATCACAGGGATCGCCGAGCGCATGTTCCGCGTCGACAACCCGCTGGCCAAGCCCGGTCTGCGGCGGATCTTCCACGAAGAGCGCAAGCGCGCCGGCGTGCACCTTCGCGGCCTCGTGCGCGACGGCCATGACGCGTTCAGGAGCTTCGGATGACCGACCGCAACCCACTGTGGCCCGAGATCTCGTTCAGCGATCGCATGGACACCGTCGAGTTCAAGGTCAGCGAGAAGCCGCACATCGTCGTGGACGGCAAGGTCTGCGCCGATTGCAGCACGCGGGCATGCATCGTTGCCTGCCCGGCCGACCTGTTCGTCCCGACCAGCGACGGCGGCATCCTCTTCAACTACGAACAGTGCTTCGAGTGCGGCACCTGCTACCTGGTCTGTGACAACGAGGGCGCTATCAGTTGGTCGTACCCCGAGGGTGGATTCGGCGTCGTTTTCCGGAGCACCTGATGATCGCGGTGTGCATCAAATGGATCGGTGACGCGGCGGTCTCGGGAGTGTCCGCTGCCGATGAAGCGGCTGTCGAACTGGCGTTGCGCCACGGAGAGTCGAGCAGCAGCTCCGTCATTGCCGTCACCGTCGGCGGGCCGGCGGCCGATCGTTGTCTGCGTGACGCGTTGGCATGCGGAGTCAAGACAGCCGTACGCGTCGATGCGTCTTTCGAGATGGACAGCGCGGCTGTCGCGGCGGCCCTTAGCCCGGTGGTGGCGCACAGTGCGGCTGTCTGGTGCGGGGACTACTCGGCGGACCGCGGCTCGGGTAGCGTTCCCGCATTTCTCGCGGCGATGCTCGACCGGCAGCAGGCTCTCGGAGTTGTCGGCGTCGACTTCATCGATCCCTTGCGAGTCACCCGGCGGCTCGACGGAGGCCGCCGTGAAGTGCTGCGCGTGACTGGCCCATCCGTTCTCTCGGTCGAGGGCTCGGTCGCCCGCCTGCGCAGAGCGTCCGTGCGGGCTGCCGTCGCGGCCCAGACCGCAGAGCTGTTGCCGTATGGCACGGCCCCGGTGTCTACACGCAGCGGTTCCGGCGTGATGTCCGGCGTCACGGTGCGGCCTTATCGCCCTCGGGCTCGCGTGCTGGCTGCACCGGCGGGAGCCACTGCGCTCGATCGCCTGCGAGCCCTGACCGACGCGTCCGCCGCGTCGCAGCCAGGCGAGACCGTCGAGGCAAGCCCGCCGGACGCGGCACGACGGATCATCGAGGTCCTAGACCACTGGGGCTACCTCGCTGACTGACTGCGACGCTGCGAGCACCCCGCTGTAGTGATCCTCCGTCGCCTGACGCGGCAACCAGCGAAGGGCGATCATCGCGCCGACCATCACAACTGCGGCGGACACCCACGAGCCGGCGTGGAACCCCTCGATGAACGCCGAATCGACGGCGGCCTTGACTGCAGCACCCGCCTGCGGTCCGGCCTGCTCACCCGCGCGGCGGGCAACCTCGATGCCTGCGCCAACCGAGTCGCGGGCGATCAGCTGGGCGTTGGCGGGCACCGCCGAGCCGGCCAGCAGTTCACCCAGCCGCGACGAGTACACGGAGGCGAACAGGCTGCCGATGATCGCGACTCCCAGTGTTCCGCCCAACTCCCTCGTCGTGTCGTTGACCGCTGAGCCGATGCCTGCCTTGGCAGGCGGCAATGCACCCATGATCGCTTCTGTGGCTGGGGCGTTGACGAGGCCGAGGCCGCCGCCCATGAAGAACATCTGGCCGACCACGATCCAATACGACGATGTCGTCGTGTCGCGCGTCGTCCATGCGAACCCCAACGCCATGGACACGAGCCCGGCGGTCACGACTGCCTTCGTGCCGAATCGTTCGGCCAGTTTGGCGCTGAGCGGTGCAGCCATCCCGGTGAACAGTGCGAACGGCACCGTACGGACCCCGGCTTCGAGAGTGCCGTAGCCGCGCACGAACTGGAAGTACTGCGTCACCATGAAGATGAACCCGAACAGCGCGAAGAAGGCGAACGTCACGGAAATGCTGCCGGCGGTGAAGCGCATGTTGGTGAAGACGGCGACGTCGAGCATCGGGTGATCGATGCGCCGCTCCCAGCGGACGAATGCTGTCAAGAGCGCGATCGCGAGCCCGAAGGCGACGACGCTCGTCGAAGAGGTCCAGCCGTGCTTCGGCCCTTCTATGACGGCCCACACCAGCAGGCTGACACCGGCAACCGACAGCCCGATACCGACCGGATCGAAGCGTCGGATGGTCGTGTCGCGTGACGTGGGCACGATTCGCCAGATCGCGATCATGGCCAGCACGATCACCGGCACGTTGACAAGGAAGACCGAGCCCCAGAAGAAGTGCTCGAGCAGAAAGCCTCCAGTCACGGGACCGAGCGCAACGGCGAGGCCGCTGGTCGCTGCCCAGATCGAGATCGCGACGGCTCGTTGCCGGGCGTCGGTGAACACGTTGACCAACAAGGCCAGGGTTGCCGGAAAGATCAAGGCCGCACCCACCCCCATCGCCGCCCGCCAGGCGATCAGCTGGCCGGGCGTTGAGGACAGCGCTGCCAGAACCGAGGTGGCTCCGAACGCGGCCATCCCGACCAACAACGTTCCCTTGCGACCGACCCGATCGCCGAAGCTGCCGGCTGCCATCAGCAAGCCGGCGAACACCAAGACGTACGCGTCGACGATCCACTGCAGCTGGCTGGTGGTCGCGCCGAGCTCACGGACGAAGGTCGGCAGGGCCACGTTCACGATCGTGCCGTCGACGACGATGATGAACACGCTGGCGCACAGGACAGCGAGGATCAGCCACGGCGATCTGCTCGTGCCACGGGCTCGGCTGATCGAATTGCTCGGGCTGCTCGGGCTGCTCGGGCTGCTCGGGCTGCTCGGGCTGCTCGGGAGTTCGTTCATCGGAGATCCTTTCGGTTCGACGCTCTACGTTGATCTTCACTCGAGACGTTGCTATAACATTGTTATCACGGCGTCATCGAGAGGGCCACATGACATTCGCCACAGCTGAGCGCCACTATCCTGCGCCCATGGTGCAGCTCGACTCCGTTGGATCCGACCTGCTCAAGGCCGCCAGCGACCTGTTGGCCAGCGACGGCCCGGCCGCCCTGACCGTGCGACGGATCGCCAACGCGGCCGGCGTCAGCACGATGAACGTGTACTCACGGTTCGGCGGCAAGGACGGCGTGGTCGAGCACCTCTTCATCGAAGGCTTTCGTCGGTTGGCAGCCGGGATGAGCTCGATTGCCGCGAGCAGTGACCCGGTTGCCGACCTCATCGCGTGCGGGCTGGCCTATCGACGCTTCGCAATCGACAACCCGACGTTGTACTCCGTGATGTTCGACAGGGTGGTTCCCGACTACCGGCCCACACCGGAAGCCCATCTGCTGGCCGGCGCCACCCTCGGCCTGCTCGCCGATCGAGTCGAGAGGGCGATGACGGCGGGCGCACTCCGGTCGAGCGATCCGCTGTCGACCGCGGCCCTGGTGTGGGCCACATGTCACGGTGTGGTCAGCCTGGAACTCAAAGAGGTCGGACCGACCGCGATCGACTGGCCCGATGTGTACGACCGGGCGATGACGATGATCATGACGGGTCTGGCGTGAACGCTGAGGCGATGTGAGCAGCCGGCTAGGCCATGTCACGTGGACCGACCTATGGGACCTGAAGCCTCGTCCCATCATCGCGGTGCCGATCGGGTCGTTCGAGCAACATGGGCCCCACCTGCCGCTGGACACCGACACGCGCATCGCCAATGCGCTCGCCGAAAGTCTGGTTGCTTCCTTCGAGCCGGGCGATGTCTTGATCGGCCCGACGCTGACCATGAGCTCCAGCGGCGAGCACGGAGCATTCCCGGGCACGCTGTCGATCGGTGCAGACGTCGTCGAGCACCTCATCGTCGAGCTCGTCCGCAGCGCAGATTGGTCAGGCGGCATCGTGTTGATCAACGGTCACGGCGGCAACGCGCAGCCAGTGCAACGCGCCGTCAACAAGCTGCTCGGCGAAAGCAGGCGGGTGCTGGCCTGGTGGCCGCACATTCGCGATGGCGACGCCCATGCCGGCGAATCGGAGACCTCGATGATGCTGGCCATCGCCCCCGCGTTGGTTCGGATGACGAAAGCTGTGGCCGGACGATCGGAGCCCTTGGTCGACCTGATCGACAAGATCCGGGCCAACGGCGTGCGCGCCGTGAGCCCCAACGGCGTGCTCGGCGATCCGCGGCAAGCAACCGCCAACCACGGCAAAGCCCTCCTGACTCGGTTGACGATCGACTTGGTCGCAGCGGTGGACGAATGGCGAGCATGACCGACTCGTTCCGCCTCGACGGCTCGTATCGCCGACACGAACGCGTTGTCCTCGCCGGCTCACCGTTGCGCCTGTTTCGCCTGTCACCGGCCGGCCAGCGGGTAGTCGAAGCGATCGAGCTGGACGAGCCGCTTCCAATGAAACACAAGAAGCTGACCGATCGTCTCGTCGATGCCGGCGCTATTCACCCCAGTCCGACCGGATCGAGATTCAGCGCGGCGGATGTGACCGTGGTGGTTCCGGCGTTCAACGACCGGCCAAGTGGATTGACGCACGGCGGTGAAGTGATCGTCGTCGACGACGGCAGCGATCCGCCGCTGCAGCCGATCGTCGGAAGTCGAATCATCCGCTTGGCCGACAATCGGGGACCCGGTGCAGCTCGCAACGCCGGACTGGCGGAGGTCACCACGCCACTCGTCGCCTTCGTCGATACGGATGTCGTTGTCGATACCGATGTCGATGACCAATGGCTCGGCGCGCTACTGCCCCATTTCAATGATCCTTCGGTTGCGCTCGTCGCGCCGCGGGTCGCGTCAACAGCGGGAACGTCGACACTCGCGAAGTACGAGACTGCGAGATCCCCTCTTGATCTCGGGGGCGAGGTAGCACGCATCGCCCCGGGCACGCGGGTCAGCTACGTGCCCGCGGCAGCCTTGGTCGTGCGCACGGAGATGCTGCGCTCGATCGGCGGCTTCGACGAGATGCTGCGCACCGGCGAAGACGTCGACATGGTGTGGCGCTTGATCGAGGCCGGGTATCGATGCCGCTACGAGCCGCAGATCACGGTGCATCATCGGCCGCGTTCGACAACGGCGGGATTGGTTCGTCAACGTCTCGCCTATGGTCGCTCCGCTGCCGCGCTCGAACGCAAACATCCGGGCGCCGTTGCACCGCTGCGCATGAGCGGGTGGAGCGCTGCAGTCTGGGCGCTGGTACTCGCCAGGCGATCAGGTGCTGCAGCGATCGTTGCAGCAGGGACGATCGTCGCCTTGCGCCGCAAGCTCGACGACCTCCCGGCGCAGGAATCGGTTCGGCTCGCGGGGCTCGGTCACCTCTACGCCGGGCGTCAGGTTGCCAGCGCCTTAACCCGCGTCTGGTGGCCGCTGGCTTTGCTCACAGCGCTGCTGGTTCCACGGGCAAGGCTCCCGCTCCTCGCGGCCGCAACGGTTCCCGCGGCCCTCGACTGGCTAGGTCATCGCGGACCCGACAGCCCAACGCAGAAGATGGGCCTGGAGTACATCGCCCTGCGCTTGGTCGACGATGCTGCCTACGGTGCCGGCGTGTGGCTGGGAGCGCTCGAACAACGGAGCATCGGCGCGCTGGCGCCGAAGTTCACGAACTGGCCTGGACGAGCTGCCGGCTGAGGTCGTTGCATTCAGTGCACACCGAGGCGGGAATCAGCCCCCAACGCATCAACCGGTTGAACACGAGGCAACCGAGGCAGATGGCAAACACCGACTCCAAGGTCGCCGCCACCACAAGCGCCGCAATGAGTCCGTACGCCACTGCATGCGCCCCGAGTCCCCACGACAGCAACGCCCCAGTGCTGAAAACGACCCCCATCCCTTGGGCGAAGCGTTTCGGCGGGCCCGGAACGAACCGATGGGCGATGTGCAGCCGCGGTGTCACCACGCGGGTCGCGAACTGACCCAACGGGCTCAGCCGTGGACCGGTGAGCACCCTTGCCACGAAGCCGTACGCCAACGGAACGAGCACCCACCACTGGCGAAGGGCGAGGAAGGCAACAGCTTGCGCGACCACTCCTGCAGCCACGAGACGAGCCGACGTCTCGTTGACCGGATTGGGAAAACCGAACAGCCTGCGCACATCGAAGACGTTAGTCCGATAAATCTGATCAGACAACTCGGGATTCGCCTCTGCGCCCCACCGCGGAAGCCTGATGGATCCCCTCGAGCTGCGCCGACCAGGTACCGTTTGCGAGGCATGGCCCTGCGACTGACCGTTCAACGCGCCGCATGGAAGGCCCATGTCGATGCCGTCGCGGCGAGCATCGACGGATTGGTCCCGGTCGTCAAAGGCAATGGATACGGCTTCGGCAGGCCAACGCTGCATCCCCTGGTGAAGGGCATCGCGGACTATGTCTGCGTCGGAACGATCCACGAGCTCGATCACGTCCATGAACGGGTCACTCCACTTGTCCTCACGCCCGCCTCGACGGCGCCTCCGCCGACGACAGGGATCGCGCCGATCCTGACCGTCGGCTCGCAGCACGACGTCGCTGCATTGGCGGCTTGGCGAGGACGGGTGGTCGTCAAGCTGCAGTCATCGATGCGCCGCTATGGGGCGTCGCCGAGCGAGGTCGATGGCGTGGTGGCCGCCGCGACAGCGAGCGGTCTCGACATCGCGGGTTATGCCTTGCACCTCCCTCTGGCGGGCTCGGACGTCGACCGCGTTGCCGAGGTCGAGGCCTGGCTGGCGCTGATCGATGGCGCGAGACCGGTGTGGCTGAGCCATCTGCAACCGCACTCGTACGCCGAGCTTCGGGCACGTCACCCCGACCGACAGTTCCGGTTGCGGCTCGGCACGGCGTTGTGGCACGGCGACAAGTCCTTCTTGCAGTTGGACGCCGATGTGACGGCGGTGCATTCGGTCGGTGCGGGCGATCGCGCCGGCTATCAGTTGACCGAGGTCCCGGGAGACGGAAATCTGGTGCTGGTCGGTGCCGGCTCGGCTCACGGCGTAGCTCCGCTGCCCGACGGTGCCAGTCCGTTCCACTTCGCGCGGGGGCGACTGCGGCTCCTCGAACCACCGCACATGCACACGTCGATGTTGTTCGTTCAGGCTGGGTCCCAGTGCCCGGCGATCGGTGATCGTGTCGACGTGCAGAGGCCGTTGATCACAACCCACGTCGACGAGATCGAGTGGATGTGAGCACACCGACGAAGGACCGCGTGATCGATCTCGACGTCACCCGGGCGCTCGCATTGATCGGTGTTGCCGTCATGAACTACCACGGCTACCTGATCAACCGCGGCGGACAGGTCGGCGACTCGGTGGTGAACCGCTTCTTCGACCCCTGGATGGGTCCCCTGTCGACACGGTTCGCGGCCACGTTCGTGTTGGTGGCGGGGATGGGCATCACGTTGATGACGAACAGGGGACGCCTCACCGGTGACCGGGCGCGGCGAAGCGCAGACCGTTGGACATTGATCCGCCGCGGGTTCCTGCTCTACTGCTTCGGGTTCTTCTTCGACTGGGTGTGGAGCGGAACGATTCTGTTCTTCTATGGAGCCTTCTTCATCATCGGTGCGCTGCTCTTCCAGTTGAAGACGCGATGGCTCGTCCTCATCGGCGCTCTGGCGGCGTTGTCTGCGGCCGCGATCCAATGGTGGGACGTCGATGCGAAGCATGACACCAGATGGCTGTTCGTCGGTTGGTACACCGTGGGCCGCTACCGCTCACCGCGCCGTCTGTTGTTCGACACCTTCGTCAACGGCACCCATCCCGTGCTGCCATGGGTGGCGTTCCTGTGCGCCGGCATGGTGATCGGGCGGTACTTGCCGTTGGCGAAGGAGTGGCGTCGAGTGCTCATCGCCGGGGGTGTTCTGCTGGTTGCCGGAACCTACCTCGCCCGCCACGTGTTCAACGACTCCGTGCTTCGCTCGCGCATGTTCGCCACCGACCCTGGCAGCCGCAGTCTCAACTACACGCTGAGCGCGCTCGGTTCATCGATCGCGGCCTTCTGCGTGATCGGCTGGATCGCCGATGCGACACGTTCGAGCCGGATCACAACAGCACTGGCGGCCGCCGGCCGCATGACCCTGACCCTCTATGTGTTGCACGCGCTGGTCTTCAACTTGGTCGTGATCCGCTGGGAGCTGATACGGCCAACTGGCCTCGACGTCGCGTTGGTGTTCGCCGGTGGGTTCTGGGTCGTTGCCATCGTGCTGGCCGCGCTGTGGCAACAGCGCTTCGGCATCGGACCATTCGAGTGGGTCTACCGCAGGTTCGGGGGCAGCACCATGCCAGTGGAGCCCGAGGTCCCTGCTGGCGAGCCGGCGGAACCTAGAGCACTTCGCTGAACGTGTCGCACTGCTTCGCGTCGCCGGAGTTGTAGCCGCGGGTGAACCACGTCTGGCGCTGCTCGGCGGAGCCGTGCGTCCAGGCTTCCTTGTCGATCCGGCCTTGCGTCTTTTCTTGAATCCGATCATCACCGACACCGGCGGCAGCATCGAGCGCCTCCTTGATCTCGTCGGCTGAATCGAGCTTGCCGCGCTTGGCGACATTCCCGACCCACATTCCGGCAAAGCAATCGGCCTGCAACTCCATTGCCACCGAGTACTGGTTGGCCCGACCCGGATCGTTCTGTTGGGCTTGTTGCACCTGGTCGTTGATCCCGACGAGGTTCTGGACGTGGTGGCCGTACTCGTGGGCAACGATGTACTGCTCGGCGAGGTCGGTTGGCTTGCCGATGAGCTGCTGCTCGAGTGCCTGCATGAACCCGAGATCGATGTACACGAAACGATCGATCGGGCAGTAGAACGGGCCCGTCTGCGACGTGGCCTGGCCACAGCCGGTGTCGGTCGCGTCGGTGAAGAACACGGTCTTGGTGTTCTCGTAGGCCACGCCGTAGAACGTCGGCAGGTTGGCCTGCCAGTACGTCTGGACATCGACCGTTGCTCCGCACACGATCTGTTCGAGCTCGCTGTTGCACGTCCCGTCGGCCGCGCTCCCGGCCTGTGGCTGTGGCACGTTGGACGCGCTCTGTCCTCCGCCGAGGATCTTCGGCAGAAATATCGAGGCCAGCAGAACGATGATCCCGAGCAGACCGCCGCCGGCCTTGATGGGGATCGGGAAACCGCCGCCGCCGAAGCCGCCTCCGCCACTTCCCCGACGATCATCGATCATCGACGAGTCGCCGCTGCGAATCTTGGTCACCTTGGTACCTCCTTGACGGCGCCACGACCGAGGCGCCGAGATGTGACGGATAGAACTTCAGCCACGTCGCTTGCCTGCCCGGATCAGGCCGCGAAGTCCGACTGCACCGGCCCCGATCAACGGCCCTCGACCTCCGAGTCGGGCAGGGATGATCCTGGCGCTGCGGCTGAAGGCCAAGTGAGCATGTTCGTCGAGCGTCTCTTGGGCCGAGTTGAAGAACGTGGCACCGAACCCGAGGGCAACCGAACCGCCGACGACTGCAAGGTCGAGATCGAGGAGGTTGCACACCGTCGCGACCGCTCTGCCCACGAGACGCCCGGTGCGCTGCATGATCTCGTACGTCGGCTCGGAGTGTGACCGGCCGGTGATGGCCTCGATGGCCGGGCCCGATGCCTCTGCGTCGAGGCACCCGCGCGACCCGCACAGGCATCGACGACCGTTCGGTTCGACCATGATGTGGCCGATGTGACCGGCATTGCCGGTTGCACCGTCGAGGAGTTGGCCATTCAACACAATTCCCCCCTCGACAGTGGTCGAAACAACCATTGCCAAGAAGTTCTGACGGCCCTGAGCCGCACCCAACCATCCTTCGGCGAGCGCCAGCGCCTTCGCCCCGAACTCGCCATAGACGTTGAGACTGGTCGCCGAAGCGAGACTCGACCGCAGCGGAAATGATCGCCAGGCACCGATGTTGGTCGGTGAAACCGCGACGACGTCGGGGCGGACCGGCCCCGCGCAGCCGACCCCGACTGCAACCGGCCGGGCGTTGTGGTGGGTCCGTGCACGTTCCAGCTGAGCCTGGGCGATGGTGTTGAGCGACGCGAACAACGCGTCGGCCTTCAGGCCGAAGTCGATGTCGACGTCGTCGCGATCGAGCAGTTCGCCTTTCATCGTCATCAGGCCGGCCGCCAACTTGGTGTCGCCGACGTCGATCGCCAGCACCACGTCGCGTGTCTCACTCATCAAGCCGTGACCGTACCTTGGCTCGGGGAGCGCTAACCCACGCGGCGGGCGTTCTCGATCAGGTTGATCTCGTACAGGACCATGTCGAGTGCATCGGCGCTGACCATCGCCGATTGCCGCTGCGGATGCTCGGCCGTGACGCAACTGCTGAGCGGCGTCAGGAGCGTCCACGGGGTCGGGTGGCAGAACTGAACGACGCTGTACCGCTCTCCTGTGAAGCCGGGCGCGGCGACGACGCGGTGGATGCCGGTCGGTAGCACCCCGTTCGTCAGGCGCTCCAGCATCATCCCGGTGTTGATGATGACTTGACCTTCCGGGGCGACCGCGTCGACCCAATCGTCGCCGACCTTGACCTGGAGGCCGGGCGCGGTGGCCCTCGGGAGCGCCGTGATGAGGTTGATGTCGCCGTGCGACCCCGCCCAGACGTGGGCACCGCCGGGCGACTCGGTCATCGGTGGATAGCGGATCGCCCGCGTCAGGGTTGCCCCGTTGTGGGTCATCTCGTCGAACAACGACTCGTGGCACCCGATGGCCTCGGCGATGACCCGCAGGAACCTGATCTGGATGTCTTCGATGCGATCGTGGAACAGCGTCAGAAGCTTTGCGGATCCCGGAATAGCCGCTTCCGGGAGCACCTGCGGCCCATATCGATGGGGGTAGCGCTGCCGGAGCGGGTGACCAACGGGCAGCTCACGTCCCCAATTGAGCATCTCTTTCCAATCCGGCACGTCACTCGACGCAGCAGTCTCGACGAGCAACCCGGTGTAACCGGTTTGGCCATGGCTCTCGGGGGCGACAAAGCGTTGCTTGACCTCTTGGGGCATCGAGAAGAAGTCGGCGAGCATGCCGTACGCGCTGTCCAGCAGGTCCTCCGAGAGGTCGTGCCGGGTGTACACGAAACCGGTCGCCAAGCTCCGGCGAACACCGTCGACGACGGCGGCGCGCTGCGTGGCGCTGCCACGCTCGAAGGCCAGGAGATCGACATCGAGAATGTCATCCATGGCCGGAGCGTAGCCCTTCACATTCCCCCAGGTAGACCGGTAAATTCTTCGTTTCGATCCAAACCTCGGTAACACTTACTGCGTGTCAGGTTTGTGGCGTACGCGATTTCCACGATGAGTGAGATATCAGACGTCGAGGTCGTTGCGACCATCGACTCTCTGTTTCGCGCCCATTATGGGAGATTGGTGCGTGCGTTGACATTGGCTTGCGGCGATCGTGAAGTCGCGGCCGATGCGGTGCAAGAGGCCTTCGTGAAAGCCCATGTGCACTGGCGCAAGATTGAGAAGTACGACGATCCGGTCGGCTGGATCCGTCGTGTCGCGATCAATCGACTGCGCGACGATCATCGCCGGCAAAATCGCAAGGGCAGCGCCCTCGAGCGACTGGCCGGCGAACCACAATCCGAATCGGTCGAGCAGAACGGCTTCGATTCGGATCTGTCGACGATCCTGGCCCAGTTGCCACGTCAGCAACGCATAGCAATGGCGTTGTTCTACGTCGACGAGTTGTCGATCGTGGAGGTGGCATCCGCCCTCAACGTCAGCGAGGGTGCCGTCAAATCGTATTTACATCAGGGCCGCGCTCGGCTTCGCAGCGTGGTAGCAAGCGGGGAGGAGGTGCATTCGGATGAGTGAGTTCCACGATCCCGATCTGCGCCAGCAATTGGGTCGCCTCAGCGGCCCGTATCCAGACGACAACGTGGCGTTCGCCGCATGGCAGCGCCGCGTCGGTTACGCCCGGCGACGCCGTGTAGTGGCGTGGACGACGGGCGCAGCAATGTCTCTGATCATCGCGACCGTCGCTGTGGCCGCCGTGCAGAGCCCGGGCCGGCACACCCTGGTGCCATCGGCAGAGAACAGCGAGATCACCGACGCCGTCGACAGCACCGAGGCTGACGATTCGTCGACCACGGAGATCACGGCCCCGGAGACCAGCGAGCTCGCCAACCTGGCACCTGAGACCCCGCCGAGCAGCGAGGTCGTCGAGACGTCGATGCCCGAGGCCGAGACCACCGCAGCAGCCGGCGAGCAGCCGAGCAACGGTTCGCCCTCGAACGCGTCACCGACCTCGGCAACGCGTCAGTTCCATTCCGTAGGTGGTTCCATAACAGTGCGCCAGGACGGGGACCAACTCACCATCATCGCGGCCAGCCCTGCGGCCGGCTTCCAGACGGGCGACGTCTCCCACCCGAGTGACCACGTCGACGTGACCTTCAAGTCTGCCGATCATCAATCCGAGATCAGCGTCAAGCTGGTCAACGGAGTCATGAAAGCGTCGGTGGCAGAAGACAACGAAGGTCACGACATCACCGTTCCTGACAGCGGTGGCGGCGACGGCGGCGGCGGTGGTGGTGGCGATGGCAAAGGTGGTGGCGGCGGCTGACGCGGCCAATCAAAACCATCTCGACGGCTCATGCGTGTCAGATTCGTACGAGCTACTAGGAGGGTCTAATGCAGCTCAATAATCACGGAAAAATCCTTGTCGCGTCTGCGTTCTCAGGAGCGTTGGTGCTGGCTGCCGCCGGCCTTGCAGCCGCGGCCACCGGCGCCAACCCCGTCGCCAAGGTGCAGGCCGAGATGCGCAGCCAACTCGACGCTGACACGACGACCAGCACCGCGGCCGCTGCGCCCACGACGGTCGAGGACGACACGACAACGACCGCCTTGCAAACGGCAGCACTGCTCGACGCGACTCCGTCGGTCGAAGCCTTGGCTCCCGCCGTCGCCGAAACCGAAGCCCCCGATACCGAAGTCGACGTGACTGAGGTCGACGACACCGAAGTCGATGACACTGAAGTCGATGACACCGAAGTCGATGACACCGAAGTCGATGACGACGCCACCGAAGTCGACAACGAATCCAGCGACAACAGCGGCTCGGGCAGCAGCAGCGACCACGGCAGCGACGACAGCGGCGGCGACGACAGCGGCGACTGAGCCCAACCTGCTCAAATAATGTCGGTGAAGACCGACTGGAACCCGGTGCTCGGTGCGGAGTTCGACAAGCCGTACTGGAAGGAACTGCAGCAGTTCGTCGCGCAGGAACGCTCGCGTCACACCGTGTTTCCAGCGCCGGATCAGGTCTTCGCCGCCCTGCATCTGACTCCATACGAAACCACGCGCGTGGTGCTGCTCGGTCAGGATCCGTACCACGGTCCCCACCAGGCGCACGGCCTGTGCTTCTCGGTGCGGGAAGGCGTCCAGTTGCCACCGTCGCTCGTCAACATCTACGCCGAACTTCGCAACGACCTCGGGATCGACACTCCCGCGCACGGCAACCTCGAGTCATGGGCCCGGCAGGGAGTTCTTTTGCTGAACACCAGCCTGACTGTCCGCTCGGGCGCCGCGGCGTCACATCAGGGCAAGGGCTGGGAGACGTTCACGGACGAAGTGCTGAAAACCGTCAACGCCAAGCCCCACCGAGTTGTCTTCATTCTGTGGGGTGCCCACGCCCGCAAGAAAAAGGCACTGATCGATCTCACCAGGCACACCGTGATCGAGTCCGCGCACCCATCTCCACTCAGCGCCCACAACGGCTTCTTCGGGAGCAAGCCGTTCAGCCGCACAAACGCCGCGCTGATCGACGCCGGACTAGACCCGATCGACTGGAGAGTGAAATGAACTATCCGGCGGGACTGGGGTACGACAGTGGGGCTTCCCCTGGCGGTGGGGTGGTGTAGATCGCGACCGCACCAGCGGGATCGAACATCTTGTCGGTGGTCGGCCATTGATCAGGTAGATAGCGCTGGCCACCGTCGACGAGCTGGTACATCCCGACGCCGTCCTTGCGGATCTCGTCGGGTCCGGTCGCTGTCGGATCCCACCAGATCGCCGTGGCATCGTCGACCCCGAGGTAGTCCTTGTCGGGCCAGTAACCCTGGTCCCCGTATGACAGGAAGGGCTGACTGACGACCAGTCCCTTGGACGTGCCCGGAAGGGCAAAGATGGCATCGCGGAACGTCTGCGGCGTGAGAATGGGCCCGGTGCGTTGGATCGCCGCGAAGAACAATGCGGGATTCGGGGCGATGATACCGATCGAGTCGTTGGCCGGCGGTTCGACGCCTGTGAACCACTTGTAGATGAAGAAGGAGCCGATCTGATCGGTGGGCGTGCGAGCGGCGAGTTGAGTCACGCCGAAGGCGTGCTTCCACTGTTCTTGATCGTAGGTACGAGCGAATGCGCTGACGTCGACGAGCGTGCTCGCGGAGATCACCCATTCCGGGAAGTACTCCTGGGCTGTGGCCTCTTTGGTGAAGTCGCGTGGCGCGACGGGATCACCGCTGAAGATGATGGTCGTCACACCTGCAGCCTTCATGCGCGTGATCACTTGTGTCGCGGTTGACTGAATCGTGGTCGGGTCGAGTTGATAGGCGACGACCTCGGCGAAAGGCGATCCCGCGGTCTGCATCGCGGCGCTGAACGTGTCGGCCAGTTCCTTCGACGCGCCACTGCTCTCCAGATACAGAAGTCCGAGCTTGCGAGGCAGGTCCTTGACAGCGTCGCCACCGTGGCTGGCGTTCTTGCCGATGATCTGCTTCGTGAGGAACTCCACGACATGGTGTTGCTTTTGCAGCGGGCTTCCGTCGAGACCCCAGACATACGGGTCGCGGTCGCTGTAGAACGTTGTGGGCTGACCGGGCGTGCAACCGATGCAGATCACTTGGTGTGCTGCCAGCTCGTCGGCGAACGCACTGGTCAATGCAGGCCCACCGAAGACGACGAAGGGTTTGTACTGCAAGGCGATCTGCGCCGCGTCGGCGCGAGCTGCCACTTCGTCCGTGGCGTTGCCAGTACCTTCGAACGTGATGAGGTTGACCTTGCGTCCGTACAACTCGTAGTACGTCTCGTAGTAGCGAACCAGCTCCTTCATCGTCGCGAACTGGTCTCCGTTGGTGTCGTCGCTGCGTATCGCGTCGGTGATGTAGGCGATGATCGGGTCCGTCTCTTGACCTTCGTAGTAGACGATGGTGATCTCGTCACCCGTTACTCCCTGCGCTGTTGCTCCGCCGTTGTCTCCGGCGAACGGGGCGAAGCAGGGCTGGGCGAAGAAGTCGGGAACTGCCAACTTGCCGGTCGAGGTGTCGCATCGAGCACCCCAATCGATCTGGTCTGCCAAACCCTGCTCGGTCGCCTGATCGAACGACAGCGGGTACGTCACCTGGGCAGGTGCCGCGGTCCCCTGCGTCGTGGTGTCGGAGCCCGCCACCGTCGACCCCGGTGACTCCGTGGATGACACCGATGTCGATGACGAGACGGTGGTGGTCCCGGATCCGCTCGAGGTGTTCGAGCTCGAATCGCCGCCCGAATCGCGCGTGGCGATCACGATCCCGCCGACGGCAGCGGCGAGAACGACAACCGCGGCGATCGGGCCCCACCGACGGAGCTGTCGACTGCGCTCGGCACCCGTCGAGCTGGCTGGCTGCATATGACTACCCCCTGAGGCCGGAACGCTGGCGCGCCGGTACGTTGTTGCCCAGGTAGCTCTCTACCACGTCAGGATGGGTCAACACCTCAGCAGGCCCGCCGACAGCGATCACCTCACCGTGATCGAGAGCGATCAGTCGATCGGATATCGATGAGATCAACGGCAGATCGTGTTCGATCACCAGCAGGCTGGCGCCCATCTCGTCACGCAGCCTCAGCAGGACCGGCGCCAGTGCTTCGACCTCGCGCTGAGCGATGCCGCTGGACGGCTCGTCGAGCAGCACGACGGTCGGACGGTGACCCACGAGGCAGGCGAGATCGACGATACGGCGCGTACCGGTCGACAGTTCGCGAATGAACGAGTTGCGGTAGGCGCCAAGGTTCATCATGTCGATGAGCTCGTCGACGCGAAGGTGGGTTCGCTCCTCGTCATCGAAGACCGTTGGGAAGCGAAGCGCCGCGGCCAGAACGCTTCGCTGCGTCGTCCATCGTTCCAACGCAACAGCAACGCCCTCCGCAACAGTCATGTC
>JANPGV010000264.1:0-5928 GCA_031424145.1 Ilumatobacteraceae bacterium | reverse complement strand
TTCGGCCATGGGCTACCGGTTGATGACGCTGTCCGGTGTCGGCGGGCCGGACGCCGGCTTTGCCCTGGCGACCGCCGGTCTGGGGTCTGCCGTCGTGCTCAACTTCTTGTTCTGGATCGGCCTGATGGTCTCGATCCCCATCCGTGGCGTCAACCCTGGTTACTCGACCGCGGCGATCGCCGGGATCGTGCTGATGCTAATAGCCAGCGGCATCGTCTTTGGATTGATGGAGGGCCAGGGACGCGCAGAGCGCCTCCTGCGCTGGGTGGCTCGGCATCTTCACCTCAGTGAGGATCGCGCTGCGGCTGGCGTACGCCACATCGGCTCTCGCCTCGAGGATCTTGCCAGCGACCGAAAGTTGCTCGCCAGGGTGCTCGGGTGGGCGGCAGCCAACTGGATCCTCGACTGCGCCGCGTTGTGGGTCTTTCTGCGGGCGTTTGGAGGATCGATCGGCATCGACGCGCTCATCGTGGCCTTCGGCCTCGTCAACGTGCTGGCTGTGATACCGATCACGCCTGGGGGCCTCGGCATCATCGATGGTGTCCTGCCGGTCGTGCTGGTCGGGTTCGGTCTGCCGAGATCGACGGCGGTCCTCGGTACGGCGACCTATCGACTTGCCCAGTTCTTCTTCCCCATCGTGCTGGGAGGAATCCTGTACGCCACGCTGCGGGTCGGGCCGTGGAGCATTCGCCGACGCGAGCGACTGCGCCGGTTGCGCGACATTGCCGCGGATCTCACGAGCAACGAGCGAGCTCTCGACTTCTCCGTGCGCTTTGCCCAGCGACGCAAGGCGGAGCCGGAGGACATGACCGTCGAGTTGCCCTCCGAGATCGGCCTCGTCGACGACGACACCGACGGCTAGCTACTGTCGGCCCATGACCGCGCATGAGCGTCCGTTCGGGCGGTGCCTCGAAGACTTCGTCGTCGGCGACGTGTTCCGCCACTGGCCCGGCAAGACCATCACCGAATACGACGATCACCTCTTCTGCATGATCACGATGAACCATCACCCCCTGCACACAAACGACTGGTTTGCCGAGCAGAGCGTCCAAGGACGCAACGTGGTCGTCGGCAACCTCGTCTACTCGTTGGTACTCGGAATGAGCGTGCCCGACGTAAGCGGAGCCGCGATAGCCAACCTCGAGGTCGAGACTCTGCAGCACAAGTTCCCGACCTTTCACGGCGACACGATCCATGCCGAGACGCGGGTGCTGGATGTGCAGCCCTCCAAATCGAAGCCCGACCGGGGGATCGTCACCGTCGAGAGCAAAGGCTTCAATCAACACGGCCAAGAGGTCTGCTACTTCCGCCGTCGTGTGATGGTCTGGAAGCGGGACAGCATGCCGTCTCGTAGCAGGCCGTACGACGAGGCCGAGGTCTGGGGCGACTGACGGGTGGCGCGCTCTGTGTCGTCTCTGACCGACGAGGTGCTGACATGGGGCCTGCCCAGGCTCCGCGATCTTCCGTGGCGGCGAACTCGCGACCCATGGGCCGTTCTGGTGAGCGAAGTGATGCTGCAACAGACTCAGGCGTCGAGGGTGATCCCGAAGTGGCATGCGTTCCTGGAACGGTTCCCATCGCCTGCGACGTGTGCTGAAGCGGGGCTCGGCGAGGTGCTGCAGCTGTGGCACGGCCTCGGCTACCCGAGACGGGCGAAGAACCTTCATGATGCGGCGGCCCGGATTGAAGATCTCGGTGAATTTCCGAGCACGCTCGCAGATCTGCTGCAGCTTCCAGGCGTCGGGCAGTACACGGCGCGTGCCGTGCTGGCGTTTGCGTTCGAGCGGGAAGCCGCTGTCGTCGACACCAACATTGCCCGGGTGCTTGCTCGGGTGGCGGGCGTTCGCCTGACAGCGCGGCAGGCCCAAGAGGCCACCGAAGCGGCTCTCCCGCGCGGAGAATCCTGGGCGTGGAACCAATGCCTGATGGATCTCGGCGCAGTCGTGTGCCGCCCCGCCGCTGCGCATTGCGACATGTGCCCGTTGCAGACGACGTGCGTATGGCACGGCAGCGGCGACGATCCGGCTGTCGGTTCCGCTGGTGTGAGCACTCAACAGGCGCGCTTCGACGGCAGTGACCGCCAAGCTCGCGGCCGGCTGATGAGATCACTGAACGCGGGACCGGTAACCGTCGAACAGCTGCCCGTCGTGATGCGCTGTGAGGCGACCCGGGCCGGCCGACTGACGAAGGATCTCGAACGTGAGGGACTCGTTGTCAGGGTCGGGCTTGCGGTGTGCCTTCCAACGTGATCGCAGCGACGATCTCATCGATTGCGGCATCCGCGTAGGCGATCATCTCGTCGTCGGTGCGGTCTTGGATCGGATGCGGCGTGAAAACGCGCGCCACGGTCGGAAAACCGAGCGCGTTCGACTGGGCGATCGCGGCATCGACGAACTGGGCGGAGGCGACGAAAACCGCGGGCACTCCGCGGCTCTCGAGATCAACGATGTCGTGCACACTGCACGACGTACAACTGCCTCAATCCGCCAGCGCTTCGATCACCAACTCACACTTGATGGCGATCTCGTGGCGAAGATCGACCGGGGCCGGTTTGGCGAACGTCGGCTTCTTGAACCGCAGGACGGTGGCACCGAAGTCGGTGAGCCGTTGCTCGAGGCGGTTCAAGAAAACATCGCCGCGCGGCTTGGAGATGTCGAGCAAGCCGACCGTCTTTCCCTTCAGCGAGGAGGGGCGCGGCAGGAGCGACCGTTGCAACACCGTGCTCTCGTTCGTCGGATCGAGCAGCAGCCTTGTCATCGCACAACCCTTCGCGTAACCGGCTGTGAGCCGGTGGAGCCATTGGCCCAGCCGCCAATCATTGCAGAGAACAATCCAGCACTGCCACCAGCGTGGACCAGCAACAAGCCGTCGGCGCGGAACTTGCCAAGGGTTTCATCGGCAAGCCATTCGGGCACGCCTTCAGCCATGTCCCCCGCACCGCGGACAAGTTCACTGCCATGTATCTGCAGGCGATCATGAAGCTCGGCAAGCAGCCTCTCACGATCCCATCCGGCCTCGGCGAACACCCGGCCGTGTTCTGGGCCCACGACCAGGACGCAGTCGAAGCCGATCACCAGCTTCGGGTGATGCGCGGTTCGCAGGCACGCCGCGAAGGTGTTGGCCAACTGGTCGGCATCGCGCGCCAACTGATCCACGATGACTCGCGGGCCTTCTCCGGCGAACACGGTCACAGTGTCGACGTCTGCGGGAAACCCTCGGCTGAGGGCCAACGACGTGAATGGGGAACCGGACTCGTCCTCGGCGAAACAGAAACCGAGCTTTCCCGGGTTGCCGTGCGCGGCACGGTCAACTTCACCGGGACGACCGCCGCCTATGTTGCGCACCACCAACTGGACCGCCCGCCCGATCGTCGAGTTCGCGCGATTGCCCTGACCGAAGACGTTGACCCCGCTGTTCATCCCGATCGCTCGCGTTCCCGGGCCGTTGCAGATCAGCACTGGCCCAACCGGCATCGTCGTGGCCAGCACCCCGTGGATGTTGAACTCGTCGGTGCACACCGCGTCGAGCGCCGCGATCACCCATGGCAGGTGTTCCGGTTTGCACCCTGCCATCACCGCGTTGATCGCGATCTTCTCGACCGTGACCTCGACCAGGTCCGGAGCGACGACAGCCACTACTTCGTCCGGAGTTCGCGACGTGCCTTCGAGCATCCTCTGGACTCGTTGCTCAGTGGGTGGGGTCACCGGAAGCCCGTCGGTCACGCCTCGGTCGAAGAGGAACTCCATCTCGTCGTCGAGATCGGCAACCTCCAGCCGCCGCGAGCGCAACGCTCCCTCCGTGAACCTGGTACGGAGCACATCGACGAGGTTGGGGTCGACACTCATGGAGCCGCAGCCGGGACGCATCGTCGGAAGGTGATCTCCGAGGGTCTCGATTCCTGTGATCTTCTGCCAGTCGGATCGCAGCCACCCGACGGTTCTCTCCATCTCCTGGCCGTCGATGACGCGCATCAGCGTTGGAACTGTTTCTATGTCGTTGTGCCAACTGAACGAGAGGTCGGTGTCGTGAATCGGGCTGACTCCGGCTGGGAACGTCGGATCGTCCTGGGTGAAGATCGTCGCCTGGAACTCGTTCAACAACGGCGCGATCATCTGGCACGTCTCGCAGTCGCGCTTGACGACGACGATCAAACCGTCCGGCAAACCGGCGGGCAGAACCGGCGTGCCGGAGTGTGGTTCGGGACGCTCGGCCATGGCAGGAAACGTAGCGCCGTGCGACGCACGTCACGTTGCCTGGACTTTTCGTTTGTGCATTACGCGCGTATCGTGCCGGTCTTGAGGATCGCACTGTGATGCGCGTCACGTTCCATGGTGTCCGCGGCTCCACGCCGTGCCAGAGCGATGACATCAGGCGATATGGGGGCAATACGTCGTGCGTGTCGGTCGACGCGCCGGGGCAGCAGCCGTTGCTGCTCGACATGGGCACCGGGCTGCGCTACTACGGAAAGAAGTTCCCGACCGACCAGATCTTCAGGGGCAGCTGCCTGCTCACCCACCTGCACTGGGACCACGTTCAAGGGTTGCCCTTCTTCGTTCCCCTCCTGCACGACGGATCGCAGCTCGATGTGTTCGGCCCCGCGCAGGCGGACGGGCGATCATTGGAGGAGGTCGTGTCGTGCACGATTCGTCCGCCCCTCTTCCCTGTGAGCGTCGATGAGTTGCCGGGCGTTGTCAGGTTCCACGACACGGCCGACACCGAGTTCTCGATCGGAGAGTTCGACGTGATGTCGAGAATGATCCCTCACCTGGGTCCCACGCTCGGGTTCCGTGTCGAATGGCAGAACCGATCCGTCGCCTATCTGTCCGACCATCAACAGCCCTTCGACGGCAGCTACTCCGCGTCCGAGGGCGCACTCGAGCTCGTGCAAGGCGTCGACCTGCTGATTCACGATGCGCAATACACGCAGACCGAGTTCAAGGCCAAAGCAACATGGGGGCATTGCACGATCGACTACGCGGTCTGGTTGGCGGCTCAGGCCGGAGCCAAGCGGTTGGCACTGTTCCACCACGACCCCTCGCGTCGTGATGACGACCTGGATGACCTGTTGCGCTGTGCCGTGGATGCAGGTGCACGCCGGGGGGTCGATGTGATGGCAGCATCAGAGGGGCTCGTCGTCGAAGTCGCTTAGCGTGGCACGGTGATCGTCGTCGCGGCCGTGATCCTTGGTGCAATCTTCCTCGCTGCCGGTGTATCGAAGATCGCCGCTGCGCCGCAGTGGAGGTCGCAATCCGCCGACCTCGGTGTACCTGCCCCGCTTGCCGTCACCGTCCCCCTCATCGAGATCGTCATCGGCGCGCTTCTCGTCGCTCAGATCGCCCGACGACAAGTTGCTATGGTCGCAGCCGCATTGCTGGTGGCCTTCACGGTGTTGCTGGTCGTGCGTTTGCTGCAGGGCCGGCGCCCACCCTGCGCCTGCTTCGGCGCATGGATGACGAAGCCGATCGGTTGGGTAGACGTGGCCCGCAACGTGGCGTTCCTCATCCTCGCCACGGCTCTCGCGTTGACGGCCTGACTATCAGGCGATCGGGCGGGCAGTTGGTCGGGGCGGCCGAACCTAGACGACGGTGAGCAGGAACGTCAGCGTGCGCGCTTCTTCTCGCCACGCGTCGTAACGACCACTCGGCCCGGCGTGGCCGGCGCCCATCTCGCATCGCATCAGCAGTGGGGCGTCGTTCGTGCGCAACGCGCGGAGCTTGGCGATCCATTTGGCTGGCTCGTGATAGCTGACCCGCACATCGTTGAGGCCGGCCGTGATGAACACCGCCTGATAGTCGTGCGGTGTGGTCTGGTCGTAGGGGGAGTAGCTCAGCATGTAGCTGGCCAGCGGCTCGGAGGCGGGATTGCCCCATTCATCCCACTCGGTGATCGTGAGCGGAAGCGTCTCGTCGTACATGGTCGTGACGACGT
>JANPGV010000263.1:0-27776 GCA_031424145.1 Ilumatobacteraceae bacterium | reverse complement strand
GCGCGCACGGAAGGACGTGTAGTCGCAGTTGAAGCCGAAGTAGTCGTCGGCGTTGGGGAAGACCCGATCACCGAAGCCGACGATCAGGTACCGCTCGAGCTCCGGTGCGACGACCACATCGTCGACAACGGTGTAGGCAGCGAGGGATGCGGAGAAATTGCCGACACCACCGCTAGGCCCGGGCAGGAAACTCGGCCGGGAGTAGACGGGCAGATCGTGCGGAAGGCGAACCGGCGTCAGCCGGCGAGCCAGCAGACCGTCGGGTTCGGCGTCCGCCAACACATAGTCCGGCAACCCGAGGTCGACAGCGCTTGCGGCGCCAACGACTCCCAAGAAGACCAACAATTCGCGACGTGACAGTTCCATTCCCCGTGCTCCTCTCGTGCCTTGTCAGATCCGCGGACTGTATACCGATGCCCCGGTGCGGTTTTCAGTGGGCGTTCGTTCGCTCATGCACAAGCCGTAACGCGACCTTGTCAGTGATGGGTAAAGTCCCGTCACGGCTCAGTTCGAACATGGGGGTCAAGCTGGTGGACGTCATCCCAACGCAGCGCATCCGTAACGTGGTTCTTGTCGGCCACAGCGGTTGTGGCAAGACCACGCTGGTCGAAGCGCTGCTTCACCGAGCCGGCGTCACGACACGCATCGGACGAGTCGAAGACGGCACGACCGTAACGGGAACCGATCCCGAGGAGGTCAAACGGGGCATGTCGCTGTCGCTCGGCATCGCCCCGTTCGAGTGGAAGGCGACCGACGGCGAGACCTACAAGATCAACCTCCTCGACGCCCCCGGCTATGCCGATTTCGTCGGCGAAGAACTGGCGGCTCTCAGCGTCGCCGACCTGGCCATCCTGGTGGTCAGCGCGGTCGATGGGATAGAGGTCGGGACCGAGTTGGCATGGGAGCGCGGCGCGGCCAGCGGGATCCCGCTACTCGTGTTCGTCAATAAGGACGACAAGCCACGAGCCAACTTCCACAACGTGCTGGCTGCCCTGCGGTCGAAATGGGGCCATGGCTTCATCCCTCTCGAACTACCGCTCGGTGAAGAAGAGTCGCTGCACGGCATCGCCGACGTGTTGTCGGATCAGGCTTTCGAGTACGACCGCGATGGTCAACATCGCACCGTCACCCTCCCTTCTGACATCGCCGACGAAGAACACCGCGTTCACGACGAACTCGTTGAAGAGATCGTCTCGGGCGATGACGACCAACTCGAGCGGTACTTGTCGGGCGACGTACCCAGCGCGGCCGAGCTCGAGCGAACCTTGGCCCACGAGGTCCTCGACCGCCTCGAGTTTCCCGTCCTCGTCGGCTCGGCGCTGACGGGCGTGGGCATCGACCGGCTTGCCGATTTCATCTGCGAGATCGGGCCCGCCCCCACAGATCGCCCGATGGCGGTCATTGCCGGAGGCGAGCAGATCGAGGTCACTGCCGACTCAACCGCTCAGCCCCTGGCGTATGTGTTCAAGACTCTTGCCGACCAGTTCGTCGGTCAGGTCTCGTTGTGCAAGGTTGTTTCCGGCACGATCTCCACGGACGATCGCTTGATCGCCAGCACCACATCGGCCGAGGAGCGGCTGCATGGCCTCTTCCACATGCGTGGCAAGGAACAACTGCCGTGCGCTCGCGCGGTTGCCGGCGACATCGTGGCTGTGGCCAAGTTGACCAACACCACGACGGGCGCCACGTTGGCGCCGCGCAACATGCCGGTGCGGGTCATCGGCCAGCAACAGGCGGCGCCGGTGTTCGGGCTCGCGCTGAAGCCGTTGACGCAGACCGATGACGACAAGTTGTCGGGCGCGCTGCACCGCCTGATCGCCGAGGATCCTTGCCTCAGCGTCGACCGCAACCATGCTCACCAGACCGTGTTGAGTGGTGCCGGAGACACCCACCTGGCCGTCGCTCTCGAACGATTGGCACGCAAGTTCGGTGTCCACGTGCAGACCGAAGACGTCCGGGTGCCGTACCGCGAAACCGTCGTCGGTACCGGCGACGCCGAGGGCAAGGTGAAGAAGCAGTCCGGTGGGCACGGCCAGTACGCGGTCGCCAATCTTCGTGTCAGCCCCATGGAGCGCGGCGCCGGGTTCCAGTTCGTCGACTCGATCGTCGGCGGCGCCATCCCGCGCAACTACATCCCAGCGGTGCAGAAAGGTATCGAAGAAGCGATGAACACCGGTGGGGCCCACGGCTTTCCGGTTGTCGACGTTCGAGTCGAGTGCTACGACGGCAAATACCACAGCGTCGACTCGTCCGACATGGCCTTCAAGAATGCTGCCGCGACTGGTTTCAAAGAAGCTCTCGGCCGCGCCGGTGCGGTGGTGCTCGAACCGATCTCGCTGCTGAAGGTGACGATTCCCTCTGGCTACCAAGGCGATGTGCTTGCCGATCTCACAACGCGCCGCGGCCGCGTCGTCGGCACGTCAGCCGGCGAACACGGTGAGCAAGAGGTCTCCGCACTGGTGCCCACAGCGGAGATCATTCGCTACGCGCTCGATCTGCGTTCGCTGACCGCCGGTCGTGGCCGGTTCGTCGCCACGCACGATCACGACGAGATCCTTCCCAACAACCTCGTCAGCAAGATCAAGGCCGCCGCCTCGCCAAATCACGGTGGAGCAGCCGGCGGCACGAGTCGCGCCGCGGCGCGCTGAGACGGCAGCTACACGAAGGAGAGCCATCATGTCGGATCGTGTTCGTTTCGGAATTTTTATGGCGCCGTTCCACCCTGCGGGCGAGAACCCGACGTGGGCCCTGGAGCGCGATCTCGATCTGATCGTGCACCTCGACAAGCTCGGCTATGACGAGGCGTGGATCGGCGAGCACCACTCCGCCGGCACCGAGATCATCGCTTGCCCCGAGATCTTCATCGCCACCGCTGCCGAGCGCACGCGCCACATCAAGCTCGGCACGGGTGTCACCAGCGTGGCGTATCACAACCCGTACATGGTCGCCGAGCGAGCCGTCCTGCTCGACCACCTCACCCGCGGCCGGTTCATGCTCGGACTCGGACCCGGGTCATTGCCGACCGACGCCATCATGCTGGGGCTCGATCCCACGGAGACACGTCCCTTGCTCGAAGAAGGCGTCGACGTGATCATGAAGCTGTTGCGCACCGACGATCCCGTCACCAGCCAAACCAAGACATGGAACCTCGTCGATGCCCGGCTGCACCTTCGTCCCTACTCCAACCCGTTGTTCGATGTGGCTGTGCCAGCTGTCGCATCTCCATCCGGGCCTCGCTTGGCGGGTCGATATGGCATCGGCCTGTTGTCGATCGGCGCGACGCAGTCGGAGGGCTTCGACGTCCTCGGGTTGCACTGGGACGTCATGGAGGAGCGCGCAGCCAAGTTCGACGCCGTCGCCGACCGCGACCAATGGCGACTCGTCGGCTTGATGCACATCGCCGAGACCAAGGAGCAGGCGTACAAGAACGTCGAGTTCGGCATCGCCCATTGGTTCAACTACTTCCAGAAGGTGGCCGCCTTCCCGCAGATGGCGGTCGCTGGCGACAACGTCCGCGAGATGATCGACTTCGTCAACGAGAGTGGCCTCGGTTCGATCGGCACCGTCGACATGGCCTGCGAACAGATCGACCGCCTCGCCAAGCAGTCGGGCGGGTTTGGTTGCTACATGCAGTTGGCACACGAATGGGCCAACCCCGTGGCTACTCATCGCAGCTACGAGTTGATCGCCCAACGCGTGATGCCCGAGTTCCAGGGCCAGGCCTCGAGCACGTTGAACGCCAAGGCACGCGCCGTCGAGAGCCGACCCGAGCTGGCTGATCGCAACATGAAAGCCGTCGAGGAGATGGTTGCCAAGCACGAAGCCGAACTCGCCGCCGGCTGATTGGCCGCACAGGCGCAGCATGCCCTGTGAGTGTCATCACGGAAGAGAGTCAGGTCGACGGGCTTGTCCTGCACTCGACGCGTGGCCGGACCGCATTGGTGGCAACGGTCGCCGCGAGCGCGATGGCAAGCCTCGATGCAACCGTCGTCAACGTCGCACTGCCGCACATCGGCCGCGAGTTCCACGCGTCGATCAGTGCGTTGCAATGGGTCCTCACCGGCTATCTGGTCGCCCTCGCCTCGCTGATCCTGCTGGGCGGCGCGCTGGGTGATCGCTTCGGCCGCAGGAGAGTCTTCGTGCTCGGCACGGTCTGGTTCGCCGCCGCTTCCCTGCTCTGCGGGGCGGCGCCCAACATCGAGGTGCTGGTTGCGGCGCGTGTGCTGCAAGGTGTCGGCGGGGCGCTGCTGACGCCCGGCAGCCTGGCGATCCTGCAGGCCAGCTTCCGCGAAGCCGATCGGGCAGCGGCGGTAGGCGCATGGTCAGGATTGGGAGGCGTGGCCGGGGCGATCGGTCCAATCGTCGGCGGTGGGCTCGTCGATGGCCCCGGGTGGAGGTGGGCGTTCCTGATCAACCTTCCCGTGGCAGCGATCGCCATCGTTTGCGCTCGCGCTGCCATCCCGGAAACCCGCGATCCGCACGCTCGACGAAGCCTCGACCTCGCCGGCGCCGCACTAGCCGTGCTCGGTCTCGCCGCGAGCACATGGGCCCTGACCGAAGCTGGCCCACGAGGGTGGACGGATGCGGGTGTGCTGACCGCCGCCACGGTCGCGGTCATAGCCATCACTGCGTTCGTGAGTCGAATGCTTCACACCGACGATCCACTGGTGCCGCCCGCCCTCTTTCGCGACCGCACGTTCACCGTGGTGAATCTGCAGACCGTTCTGCTCTACAGCGCGCTCGGCGTGTCCTTCTTCCTCGTCTCGTACGAACTTCAAGTCGCCACGGGTTGGTCTGCGTTCAAAGCGGGCGTGGCGTTGCTGCCGGCGACCGCGCTGATGCTGCTGCTGTCCGCCAGTTCCGGCGCGCTCGCACAAAGGATCGGTCCGCGACTTCAACTGACGGTGGGACCACTGCTGGTTGCTGCAGGGCTCCTACTGCTCACCCGGATCGGCCCCAATGCGTCCTGGCTGACCGACGTGCTGCCGGGTGCGGTTGTGTTCGGCTTCGGGCTCGTCACCATTGTCGCTCCATTGAGTGCAACGGTCATGGCGGCGGCCGACCCTGACCACGTCAGCGTTGCCTCCGGAGTGAACAACGCGATCGCCAGGGCCGCCAACCTCAGCGCCCTTGCGGTCATCCCCCTGGTCTCTGGACTTACAACGGCGACGGACTCCAGCGAGATCACGCACGCGTTTCGGATCGGTCTCGTGATCACCGCATTCGTGGCTGCAGCGGCGGGCCCGTTGGCGTTCATCGGGCTGGGTGCCAACACGCAGGCGCCGTGCACTGCACGGCGCGTCCATTGCGCTGTCGACGGCGCCCCTCTGCAACCGCACCCTGGACGTAATCGCTAGAAAAGCCACCTAGAGCGTGCACTTGACCGCAATGGGACCTTTTCCCCTACTCGGTGGCAGGCTGCGCCGTCAGCATGGGGACCGTGGCAGACGATGAGGTACGTGGGGACGAACGCGCCGTTCGGGACATCGTCTGGCGGATCTGGCTGGCCGTCGGAGTCGCAGCGATCGCCGTGTACTTCACCGTCGCCAGAGCCATACCGCACGGGACCGAGGTCGACTACTTCCTCATCGGCGTGGGCTCCGCGATCGCGATCGTCGTCGGGGTGAGGCTGAACCGCCCGGAACGACGGTTGCCGTGGTACTTGCTCGCCGCCGGCATGGTCCTGTGGGCAATTGGGGACGGCCTCTACAACGCGTCGATCGGCATGGGCCTCGAAGTCCCTTATCCCAGCGTGTCCGACCCGCTCTTTCTGCTGGCCTACCCGTTCTTCGGGGCCGGACTTCTGCTGACGCGGGAGCGCCACCGGACCAGCAATGGCGTTGGAACGATCATCGAGGCGACCATCATCACGCTCAGCGCATCGTTGGCCTCGTGGGTCCTGCTGATGCGTCCGTACCTCGACGACAACGCGGCAACGTTGATCGCGAAGGCTGTGTCCATCTCCTATCCCATCGGTGATCTGATCCTCCTTGGGGTCATGATCCCCATGATCGGATCCAGCAGTAGGCGAAGTCCGTCCTCGACGTTGTTGATGTCGTGGCTAGCGCTGCTGCTCGCTACCGACACGATCTACTCGGCGATGGTGATTCAGGGCTCCTACGTCGACGGAGCATGGATCGACGGAGGCTGGCTCGTCGGATACGTCCTGCTCGGCACCGCGGCCCTTCATCCATCGATGGCTGGGACCCGCGCGCAACCCGCCGAGCAGATGACCCGACGCACGATCGGCCGGGTGACGCTCGGACTTCTCGCAATCGCGTCGCTCGCGGGTCCCACCCTTCTTGTCGTCGAAGCAATGAATCGCGACTGGAGCGCCGCAGCAGTGACAGCGTGCGGCTGCGTCGTCCTCGCATCGCTCGTGCTGCTTCGACTCACTGGCCTGGTTCGCCAGTCGGATGCGCGCAGACAGGAGCTGGACGAGACGTTGGAAGAGCTCAGCTTCCAGACTCTGCATGACCATCTCACCGGGCTGGCGAACCGCGCCCTGTTCGCTGATCGAGTCGAACATGCATTTGCTCGATTCGCGCGTAGCAGCTCGACCTTTGCGGTCCTTGCACTCGATCTCGACGACTTCAAGGGAATCAACGACGCGTTCGGCCATTCGGCGGGAGATGCATTGCTGACCGAAGTCGCGATACGCCTCGCCGGCACTTCGAGGAGCTCGGACACCGTCGCCCGTCTCGGCGGCGACGAGTTCGCGATCCTCATCGAGGGTCTCGAGAATGTGACTGGGGCGACCAGCGCCGCTGCGCGCGTCATCGCCGCAATCGGCGCGCCAATGCTGGTCGGCGGCCGCACCATCACGCCGAGCGCGAGCGTCGGCATCGCGATACACAGCCCGGGATCTCACTGGTCCGAGACGATCCGGCACGCCGATCTCGCCATGTATGCCGCGAAGCAGCAAGGCAAGCAGCGCTTCGTCGTCTTCTCACCCGGTATGGGAGATGCCGAGATGCTCTGGGTGCAGCTCGAGGCCGACATGCGTCGAGCGATCGAGACGGACCCGGCGCAGTTCGTCGTGCACTATCAGCCGATCGTCGCGATCGGAACCGGAAGGATCGAGGCAGTCGAAGCTCTCGTTCGCTGGAACCACCCGTCGCGAGGGCTCCTCGCTCCGGGTCAGTTCCTGCCCATCGCCGAACGGACCGGCTTGATCGTTCAAATCGGCATGCAGGTGTGTCGAGAAGCGTGCCGGCAGGTGGCGACGTGGCGCAGGTTGGTCACCGACATGGAAGAGCTCGGCGTCAGCGTCAACCTCTCCACGAAGCAGGTCGAGTCCCTGGATCTCGTTCGCGGCGTGACGGCTTCGCTGGCCGCCGCACACCTCGACCCGGCAGCGTTGACGTTGGAGCTCACCGAGGATCTTCTGGTCGGTGACGCAGGTTTGGTCGACGAGCGTTTGCAGGCGCTGTCGAGGTTGGGCGTACGTCTGGCGATCGACGATTTCGGGACTGGGAACGCGTCGTTGTCGTATCTGCGCCGGTTCCAGATCGCCGAGCTGAAGATCGACAGGTCGTACGTGCAAGGCCTTGGTTCTGCAGGCGAGCGACCCGAGTTCGTCCAGGGGCTCCTGAGCCTCGGCAATGCTGTCGGGCTCAGAGTCGTTGCCGAAGGCATCGAGGAGCACGCCGAAGCGCAATCGCTGCTGGAGATGGGATGCCATTCCGGTCAAGGCTTCCTCTTCGGCCGGCCCGAGGCCGCACGGGCCTTCGAGCGCACACTGGTCGAATGGGGCGATCGGCACCCGCCTTTAGTAAGTGTGTGACTATTGTTGCGGTCATGCCTAGAACAACTCGAGCTCTCATTCCGGCAATCGCTCTACTCAGCCTCGTAGGCGTTTCCTGCGGAAGCGACTCGAACACAGCCGCTAGAACCTCCGGTGATGTCGTCGTGTTCGCCGGGTCTTCGTTGACGGAGGCGTTCAACGAGATTGCGACGGCGTTCAAGGTCGACAACCCCAATGCCAACGTGACCTTCACCTTCGCCGGCTCCGGTGATCTCGTCACTCAGATCACCGAAGGCGCACCGGCCGATGTTTTCGTTTCTGCGGACGACTCGAACATGAAGAAGTTGACCGATGCCGGCGAGAGCGTCGGCGACCCGGTGTCGATCGCCAAGAACACCATGGAGATCATAGTCGAGAAGGGGAACCCGAAAGTAGTGACCGGTGTTGCTGACCTCGCCTAGCCTGACCTGGTCGTGGTGCTCTGCGCGGACACGGTTCCGTGTGGAAAGAACGCTGCCGCAGTTCTAAAGAACGCCGGGGTCACGGCGACCCCGAAGAGCCTGGAGGACAAGGTGAAAGGCGTCGTCACCAAGGTCTCTGCAGGTGAGGCCGATGCCGGGATCGTGTTCGCCACCGACGTGAACTCGGCCAAAGGCACGGCCGACGGTGTCGAGATCCCCGCCGACATCAATGTGATCAGCAACTACCCGATGGTGTTGACGAAAGAGTCGGCTAACCCCGATGCAGCAAAGGCGTTCATGGCCTTCGTGTCCAGTGACGCCGGCCGGGCAATTCTCGCCAAGTACGGGTTCCTCGCACCGTGAGCATGCGACGATGGTGGCGTGGGTAGAGCCAACGAACAACAACTTCTACTCGGCGAATGGGCGTGTCTCGGCATCCTCTATCCAAGGCCAACGCACGGCTTTGCGATCGCTGCGCGTCTCAAACCCGATGGCGATGTAGGGCGGGTGTGGTCCATCTCGCGACCACTCACCTACCGCTGCCTGGAGCAGTTGGCGGACCGCCGCTACATCCACGCCGTTGGTGAGGAACGCGGGATCGCCGGCGGGAATCGCACCATCCTGGCGGCCACGCGCTCGGGCCGCGCCCAGTTGCGCAAGTGGTTGCACACTCCTGTGGAGCACCTCCGCGACGTGCGCAGCGAACTGCTCCTCAAGCTGATCATCGCGGACCTCTGCGGCATCGAGGTCAGCTCGATGCTCGAGCAACAGCACGTCCTGATCGAACAACTTGCCGGAGCGATAGCCGGCCCTGTCGATGACGCCACACGCGCCGATGTCGTCGACCTGTGGAGGATCGAATCGTCTCGAGCAGCGCTCCGGTTCGTCGAAGCACTGCGTCGCAGCACATCACTCGCCTGATACGCCGCGATCGAGGAGCACCCGCACCCGCTGTGCCGACGGCGCGGCGCCGACGTATGCGTAGCCCCCGAGGGCAGACAGCAGCAACTCCCGGGCGTCGGTCGGCCAAGCGAGGTTGCGGCCTCTTCTCGCGTTCGCGGCCGCCTCGAACGCGCGGCATTTAGCCCGCAACCGTGATCGCCGGAGTGCAATCCGTGCCAGCGGACGACCTGCCGTCACTGTTTGCGGGTTACGAGCAGGTCTGGCGCTGGTAGTCACGAATCGTGGGAGACTTGCCAGCGTGTCGTGGTGGTCGACCGTACGGTCCGTCGGAGATGCGCTCGGAATCAAGAGACGAGAAGTCGTGTCAGTCGGTTGCATGCTCGGTCAATCCATCTTCACCGAGACGAAGCGCTCGGCCCAGATCGTCAACATCATGCGCCGGGGCCGACCGCTGCAGCCGACCACGATCCAGCGGCTGAAGCCGCTCTTCCCCGAGCTCGACATCGAGAATGTGAAGGTGCGAACGCCTTGCCGGCTGCCGTCAAACCGCTTTCGTGAGACGGGAACGATCTACGCAATGACGTTCGGTTACACGATCTACTGGCGCGACGAGCTCGACGAGAGCGCGCCGGACGATCTCGTGAAGCTGATCCACGAACTCGTTCATGTGGATCAGGTCAGACGCAACGGAAGCGAATCGGCATTCGCGTGCGAATACGGTCGCGGATACATAGCGGGTGGCGGCACGCTTCCCGCATACATCGACGATGTGACGGCCTACCATCGCAACCCGCTCGAGGCCGAGGCCTACAACTTCGATTCGCAGTTCCGCGACGAAGCCGGTCGTGCGGTTGCGTCGCGACTGCCTGCCGGCTGACTTCAACCTGTCATGTAGCGAGGTGCAGTGAGAACCAGGCCAGTGTCGCCTGGTAGGCCGCGCTCGCTTGCGTCGCGTCAGGCTGGCGGGTAGGGCGTCGGGGATGCGAACTTCATGTTGTCGGCGTACTTACGATCGATCGCAACCCGGATGTCCCGCGGCCCTTTACCTTGGTTGAACATCTGCATCACGTCACGCGTGACTCCGAGGCAGATGCCTCAAGTGGGCGCCATCGAGTCGAGCACAACACTGCCGTCCGCATTCACGCTGCTCACGTAGCAGTCGCGGTTGCTTCGGTGCCCAGAGTTCTGCCCGCATCCGCAAAAACAGGGCATGTAGCGCATCAACTCGCCGTGCGTGATCTGAAACTCGTACAGACTCTTCACCTCGGGGTCGGCGTCAGTGACGAAGCTCGGCCAGTCCACCTTGGAGATGTCGCCATTCGGCTCGTCGGCAGGCTGAAAGTCGCTGAACCGCGCCGAGAATTCCTCGCCGGACTTGGCAGCAGTATCGCCGGTGGCGGCCGGCGTGGTCGACGAGCATGACGTGGCAACGGCGGCAACGCCTGCCGAGGTAGCTCCCCAAACGACGAACTGCCGGCGAGTCAGCACCTCGCCATCGTACGCGGCGCGTCCCGCGGAACGCGTACTAGCCCTACGAGCTGGCCGGGCCGGGGGGATGGGTCGGGCCAGCTCGTGAGCTTGGCTAGCAACGAAGCGCCAGCGCGTCAGGCCGCTGCGGCGAGATCTGTCTTGGCGAACACGTCCGGTACGGGGTATTCGCCCAGCACATACAGCAACACCGCGGCATGTTGAGCGTCGATGATCTGGATCGAACCTGCGAGCATGATTGCGTCCTTGTCGGTCAGCACGTTCTGCGCGTTCAGATAGGTCGCCGAGGCGATTTGCTCGAGCATCAATGCGAGCTTGGCTGCACCGCCAACGTCTGTGACTGCGGCGAACGCCGTGTCCACCGTCGGCTTCAACGTCGCGTTGGGCTCGGTCACCGCGGAGCCACCGGCGCCTGTGAGGACTTTGTTCCAGGCGTCGAGATGAGCCTGATGCTGCTTCATCGCAACGGTCACGAACTCGCCGACCGCTGCCGGCACCTCGCCAAGCTTGCCGGCACCGGCAGCATCGAGCGCCGCTTTGTACGTGCCGACCGCGAGAACCTCGAGTCCTGCAGCGAGCTGGGCCACCTTGAGATCGACACCACCGTCGGCGGCAGCTGTTGTCGCTGTTGCGTCTGTGCCCGGCACCGCGCTGGTTACCACAGGCGTCGTCGACACCGACGAACCCGGAGCCGCTGACGAACCCGAACTGGTGCCGCTTGCATCGTTGGTGTCGCTGCCACAGGCGGCAGCGACCAAGCCGGCGCCGATCGCCGCAGCGCCCGCCAGGATGTGCCGGCGAGTCAACGTCGGAAGTTTGATGGGCTCGTTCACTTGACGGCTCCTTCTTCGGGTGGGCTGGCCATGGTGATTCCTTCGAATGCTTCGGGGAACGCGACGCTTCCGGCTGCTGCAGGCAGCTTGGCGACGTCGGCACCGAGTGGAATCGCGATCAGTTCGGGGACTCCACCGTCGAGCAACGCGCCAACGGCTCGCAGCGTTGCCAGGTGCTGGCACTCCACACCCATGACGCTTGCCATCAGCACGCGTGAGGTGACATCGGTGTAGCGGGCTAGGTCGGCAAGATACGTCTCGGTCGCAACCTGCTCCAGAGTTGCGGCAAGCTTGACCACGTCGATCGGCGCTGCGAGCGTCGGCTTCGCGGCCTCAACGATCGGGGTGTACTTCGGGTTGGTGGCCGTCTGATCGGTGCCACCCAACGTCTTGGTCTGGGCCGAGAACGCCTGGCGGTGCTCATCGTGCTGACTCATGGTGGTCTGCGCGAACTTCACGATCACTGGATTGCCGTTGGCGATGAACGGCAAGGTCAACGCCGCGCCATAGGTCGCAACGGCGAGCAGCTCGAGGGATACCGCCGTCTGCAACTGCATCACATCGATGTCACCGTCGGCGGCTGATGCGCTGCGTGCGAATGCCGAGCTGACCACGCCGAAACCAAGCAGGCCACCGATCGAGAGAGTGAGGCGTCGGATGAGGTTTTGCCTCGCGCTGACGAAATCCTGCACGCTGCGATTGTCGACCGTTGCGGCGGTGCGCCGACGATCCGCTGCCAGATCCGCGAGGTCGGGCATGGTGGATCGTGCCACCACCATCGCGTCGGTGTGGAGGTCTTGCGACTCCTCGATCAATCGATCGAGCGCAGGCTCGTCGATTCGATCCGGTCTGTGCAGCATCGTCATCGGTTTGCTCCTTGGTTGGTTCACGAGTCTCGCTGACGACGCTCAAACGAGCGACGCGCGAAATCGACACGTCACCGGGGTCCGGAGCAACGGTCCTGCTGTTGATCTGGCACTGAAGCGTGACGATCGATTCATCTACTTAGTTCGGAGCGGAGGACGAACCGGACCAAACATTCCTGCTGCGACCGTCGCCGAATATCGCCCCGGGCCCCTGCGACCCCAACGGCGCTCAGCCGTCGGACCGGTGTTGGTCCTCGTCGGGATCGTTCATTAAACCGACCACGCGACTGAGCGCGCCGAACTCGGCTGAACACTCGGCGCAACTGGTCAAGTGCGACTCGACGAGGGCCATCTCCTCGGGATCGCAGGCGCCAAGGGTGTACACCCCGAGCAGCTTGTCAATGCCGTTGCATTGCGGTCTCACGGGCACCAGGTGGTCGCAAAAGTTCAGCCGGACCGTGGTCATGCCGCGTTTTTCGCGCACAGCGATGACGTCGCACTGCTGACCGATGGACCACAAGCCTCCGTCGTCGGGTGCCGATGCCGAGGGTGGGAGATATCCAATGAATGGTGAGGTCAGCAAACCGTGGCTCTCGATCTCGTATGTGAGTTCCTCGGCAGTTGACCAGATGTGCAGTCGAGCAGGACCCAGTCGATAGTCGATGGCCCGTGTAATCAGCCCCCGGACGGTCGCGGAGAGGTCGGGAATGCGACTTTCGGACATCGCCTGCGATTGTGCAAACGCCTCCACCAACGACAGCACCGGGTCGAGGTCCGAGCTTGAGAAGATCGAAATCGATTCACACGACGCCGGGCGTGGCGGAAGTTCGCTAGCACGCACATTCGACTGGTGGTCGAACGGCGCGAACTCCGGACTCGCTGCAACCTGCGAACCGCGCCTGATCTCAGAATGCGTGCGCCGCGCCGCTGCGATCACGGACGGGTCGAGTCGAGATGTGTCGTAGAGACAGAGCATCAGCAGCGGCGACTCGGCAAACACGAGGTTGCACGCCGCCTCCACGCACGTCCATTCGGCGATTTCGAGCGGGTTCCGTCCTTCCCAAACAGGCTGACCGGCCACCCGCATGCGTCGCCCACGTTCGGTGCCTGCGCGAACCGTGTCGACATAACCGGCCAAGGTTCGAATGGGATACGTATACACATCAGTGGAATCCCACACGTCGTATCCGTCACTCGAACCGATTCGGCCGCGAAGTGTGTCCCCGATGGACGCTGTGACGACGACTACCACTCGTTCGTCTGCCTCGACCCCTTCAATCACGAACGGCACCAAGGCATCGACCAGCTCGTCGTCGGTGTTATGGAACAACGCACGGTGCGTATACGTCGCAACAGCCAAACCACACCTCCTTTAGGGGCAAAGCGCCGTCGACCGTCGACCGACGACCGACGCTCGGGATCCAATCGTACTGTGCCGAGTCGGTGATTGGATACCGGGCAGTCGACGCGTCGCTGCCGGGACACGTCAGCTGAGCAACGAACGTTTCGTTCATCGCGCCAATGGGTATCGCTGCACGACAGTTGGTTGCCTGACACCGTGCCGAGACCCCGCATCGAATTCGAGCAACGAGAGAACGCAGAACGGCGGAGTCGCACATGCAGGCAATGACAAATGACGAGCTCGATGGCGAGGAAGCAGTTCAAGCCGACTTCATCAATGCACAGATGTGCTCACCCGCCGAGCTGGCTCGCCGTTACGGAGAAGGAATCCGACGAACCGCACTGCGACTGACACGGTCCGAAATCGCAGCGCAAGACATCACGCAAGAGGTTCTTCTCCGCGTCATCCGAAACGGGGGTTTCGACTCGAGCCGCGGATCGCTCAATCGATGGCTGCAGATCGTCACGCGTAACACCGCGATCGACTGGATCCGACATGAAGCCGCGTACCAGCAACGGGTCAGCCAAGTTGGAGCGATGCATTGCGCGACTGTCGTCGTCGTCGAAGAAGCCGTCACAGCCAAAGCGCAAGCGGCCGACATCCGCGCCGCCGTAGCACAGCTACCTATCCGCGAGCGCGAAGTGGTGGCGCTCGCCTACTTCGACGGACTCACCTATCGCCAAATCGCCGACCAACTCGGACTCCCCGAAGGCACGGTCAAGTCACGAATCCGCCGTGCCCTGACGCGATTGGCCCACCTAGTCGCACGAGATCTCGGCGATCAGTGAGTCATGGATCGCGTATCCCCGGCGCTTCTGCGTCGTCGCTACACCCCTTCTCACCTCGGTGATCCGACGTACGCGATAATCGCTCCATCCGCGCCAGTCGGCAACCAAATCACACGCCCTCCAACGAATATCGGGATTTGAGAACTGGCGATCCCGCCCGCTGCGCTGCCATCTGTCTGCTTCGAAAAATTCTTGAGCTTCGGAGCAATCCGAAATCGGTCGAGTGACGAATGATGGGTATGTCAAGCGATGAAGGCTCACCTGGCGCGCCCACGTCGCAGAACGCGGGGTCGTCCGCCTTCGACCCCCTCGGACAGACCAATGAGCTTCTGAGAGAGGCGTATCGCGAGCATCGTTCAGCGATCTACGAACTCGCCTTTCGTGTCTGCGGTGCCGAGCGCGCCGGTGAAGTCACACAAGAGGTTTTCCTCCGGCTCTGGAAGCATCCCGAGCAATTCGATCCGTTACGACAGTCCCTACGCCCATATCTACTGGCAAGCGCCAACGATGTCGCCATCGACTTCTTGCGTCGAGAAATCGTGCGCTGCAGGCGCGACGAACGGGACGACCGAACCTCGAATCGGCCGGACTCAGTTATGGAGTCTGATGCCTTGGAAGCATCGGCTCGGTTTGCGGAGGCGCTTGCATCGCTTGATCCTGGCGAGCGCGACGCAATCCTCGTCGCATTCTATAGCCGAGCCAGCTACCGGGAAGTGGCGGCCGCGAGCGGGCTGCCGGCTGAAGTGATCACGTCGCGAATCAGAAGAGGTCTGCTGGGAATGGAGAAGGCTCTGCGAGGGTCCGGATCGACAATGAGAGTCTGAGCGCAACCCGAGGTGTCAACGCTCCGGGTTTCGACGACGGTTGAATCGCCTGTACGGTCGGGCCATGTCGCAGTTCTCGGGCCTCTCGGCCATCTTGGTCAACTGTTCGCTCGTGCACGATGCTTCGAAGTCGCACACCCGACGCCTCCTCGCCCGGGTTGCCGGCGTCATGCGGAGCGAGGGGGTCGATGTCGAATTGATCCACATGCTCGAGTACCAGATTGGTTTCGGGATGGTGAAAGACACAACCGAAATCGGCGACGCCCGCGATGACTGGCCCGGCATCCATGCGAAGATCATGGCGGCCGACATTTTGGTGATCGGCACTCCGATCTGGCTCGGCGTGAAGTCAAGTGTTGCCACGCTTGCCGTCGAGCGACTCTATGCCTATAGCAGCGACACCAATTACCAAGGACAATACGTGTACTACGGCAAGACCGGCGGTTGCGTGGTGACCGGCAACGAAGACGGCGTGAAGGCATGCGCTGCGGAGGTTCTATTCGCACTGTCGCACATCGGCTTCGTGATTCCGCCTCAAGCCGATTGCGGTTGGATCGGCGAGATCGGGCCAGGGCCCAGTTACGGCGACGTGATCGAAGGACGCGATGTCCCGGTCGGTTACGACAGCGAGTTCACCAACAAGAACGCGACAATCATGAGCTGGAACTTGATGCACACCGCCAAGATGCTCAAAGGACTCGGAGGTTTCCCGAGTGGTGGCAACGCCGCGTCCACCTGGCAGAACTACACCAACGCCGCCGACCAGGATCCAGAAGGTCAATGAGTTGCTCCGCTTCCGTCATCGGATGTGGCAACGTCATTCGGGTTTGCCGGGAGCGCGCTCCACGTTCTGGCCGGCTCGCAATATGGTTGCCGCGTGAACATTTCAAACCCATCTTCGAAATCTGACCGATCCACTCCTGCCAGTCTGTTGAAGCCGAGTGAGGTGTCGAGCAGAGTTGGATTCTTCGATCGGTTTGCCGGTCTCACCGCGCAGATGGCGAGTCGAGCTCCGTTCTTTGCGTTCTGCCTCCTGCTCGTGCTCATCTGGTTGATCCAAGGTGCGGTCGAGATCATCTCCAGCGGGAAGTTCTCTGCGTTCTTGAATGGCCAGTATCAACTCGAGATCAATACGACCACGACGATTATCACATTCCTGATGGTTGCTCTGTTACAGAACAGCCAGACCCGAAGCGATCAAGCCCTCCAGCACAAGTTGAACGCGATTGCGGATGGGATGGCGGACTTGATGGAACACCTCTCCGAGCGTCACGATGACGATGATCTCCGCAATGACATTCATGAGCTCCGACTCGCTGTCGGGCTGGAGAACATCGAAAGCACCGGCCGGAACAGCGCGCCACGATCAGATGCGGCTGATACAGGTCAGCAATGAACCAACCGCCACCGATCTGGCAGTGGAAATGCCCAGCGCCTGCTCGCGCCGACGCAGAGAGCATGTTCGTTCCCTGTTCAGCGCTGCCCGACGCCGGAGTCGGAGACATCATCGTTGTCAAAAGCGACGCCGGAGGTGAGGAACGTATCGGCACCATCACTGCGATGAGCGAAGGTGACGATGAGACCTACTTCCGTCTCGCGTTCGACCCCTGACCCGGCGCTGGGGGTCGACCTCGACCTCGGCGACGACCGGCGCGACGGCGCTAGGCCGAAGGGTGGTTCTCGACGCTACGAGGGAACCGGGGCGCTACTGCCGGTGTCTTGGTTGGTGGACAAGATGTCTTCGAGCGCGATGCCCGGCTGGAGGAAACGACGAGTGTGAACCGATCTCGCCGCAATGTTGAGTTGATCGATCTGATCGTCGACGACAACGCCGATCGCCCGGACGTCGAGTTGCGCCGTCCGAGTCGGCCGGGACGGGTGTGGGCGGTGGTTATTGGCGCCGTAGCGATCGTGGTCGTTTGCGGCGTGATTGCAGGTGGTCCCAACGAGGTTCCGTCCGCATCGCCCACATCGATTGGTCAGCCATCCCCGATTCAACCTGCCACAACTTCCGCAAATCCCCAATCGGGGTTAGGCGTCATGCACGTTCGCACCGATGTTGGTGGTCCAGCGCGTCCGTTCGGACGAGATACGGGACTAGCGGTGTATCTCGCCCCGTCGGTCGGCCCGCAAGACAAGGTGCTCGTCTATGACATCGACCGCGGTCGAATCATCGAGGTTGACTTGGGCGTTGACGTCGGCTGGTTTGTCCGCGCGATAGGGGCCCTTGGCGGGGTCCTCGTCGACGGCGGTGATGTGCTGCGGATCACAGCAACCGAAGTGAACGCCATCGCTCTTGCGGCGACCGGCAACTTCTCCTATTTGGATGCACCGTATGGGCGCCTTGCTCCTGGGCCCGGCCAAGGGATGTGGCTGCGCACCAAGTCGCCTTCGGGCCTGGTCTTGCTCGACGAGGTGGGAAAGCCCGCCGGAGTGGGCTACGACCTGCCCGTTGGCGCCGTTCTGTACGGCTCGCTCGCCGACGGCCGACCGGTCGTGCGCGGCGCGGATCAACGATCGTTCGTAATCGACAACGACGCCAGCCATGTGCTACTCGCCGATGGGCCGACCACCTTCGTCGAGCACGGACGTTTTATAGAGACCACCTGCGACGACGCGCTGCGCTGGTCGCACATCGCTCACGTCGAGTCAACCGTGCGCACTCTCGGTCCGGTCACCACTGCCGCCGACACGACCCCCACCTACCGATTCCAACCCGACGGCCCGCTCATCGCCATCGTGCGCGACCGCGAACTGTCGATCCTCGATGTCGACACAGGCGAGCTCCGCGCCAACCTGCTCCACGGAATCGGCGAGAACGGCTCCGGCGACAACGGTCCGGGCCACAACGGGCTACTCACCTCCTCAGTCGCCTTCCTGCCAGGCGGCACCGGCCTCGTCGCCGCGACAAGTTCCGGTGTCCAACTCCTCGACCTATCCGGCCACGTCCTGGCCACGGTCGACCTGCCGGCGGGCGCCGACGGATCCCCAGGACCACTTCTGCTCGGAATCGGACTGGCCAGCGAACTCAGTGGCAGATGACTCGCAGCCAGGTCGGCGTCTCCGTGCCAGATCTGGCGATACGCGGCCCCCGCTCGCACGACGTGTAAGAGATCATCAGATGGTGGACATTGATTGGGTGAGTGAGCACTTACGTGAAGAGCGCGGTTGAGTCGACGACGGATCGGGTCCGTCGCCGCGCCCAGATGGATGTGCTGTTCACGTCGCACGCGGCAGATGTCTATGCGTTCGCGCTGCGGCGGACCTCTCCGTCGGCTGCGCAAGACATCGTGTCGGAGACGTTCCTCGTCGCGTGGCGTCGCTTCGATTCGGTTCCAGAGGCACCCAGGCCATGGCTTCTGGGCGTCGCCCGTCGAGTTTTGGCGAATCAGCGCCGCGCGGATGGCCGCCAGATCGCGTTGCGTACACGTCTGGGATCCTCAGATCCGAATATCTCGGAACTGGATGCCGCGGACCTCGCCGAGCCTGACGCGCCAGCCGGTGATAGCGCCGTGCTGACTGTGTTGGCCGCTCTGACGCCATCCGAGCGAGAGGCCATCACCCTCGTCGCGTGGGATGGCCTCAGCGCCGAGGAAGCTGCGATCGTCCTTGGTTGCTCTCGGGCAGCGTTCTATGTCCGAGTTCACCGCGCCCGCCGCCGACTGGCCGCGGCGCTCGGCACCGCCATTGATCCATCCAACGAACAGGAGGCTGATCTGTCATGAGCACCATGGATTCGGTGTTGGAACGAGTTCGTCGAGTCGATCCGATCAGGGAGATCGACCTACACCAGTGGAGCGCGTCAGCAGAGGCACGACAACTGTTCGACCACGTGGTCGACTCCAATGTCGTCGACCGGCCGCAACGCCATCGGGCGCGTTGGCTGGCAGGAGGCGCAGTTGTCGTCACGGGGGCATTGGCCACCGCGGCCGCCGCGTCGGGTGTTCTGGGCGGACCCGCCCCGGACCCGATACGCGCCCACCTCGCTGCGCTCGATAAGGGATTGCCCCAAGATCTTCGACTCAACCCGGACGTCGAGCACGCGATGGCAGTTGCCAGCACCGCGAGCGGCGTGCTCTACGCGGCGGACCTGAAAGATGGCGGCTACTGCATCGAGATCGCAACGGAAGGTGACGTTCCGCGCGGCGCGGCGTGCGTGACCGCAGCGCAACTCGGCGATCGTTCAATAGAGGTGACGGCTCCGATACCGTCCGGTCCGGCGGCCGCGTTGCTCGTCGGCGGGCGGATCAACGACGAGCAAGTCGAGCGAGTCGTCGTCCGCTACTCGGACGGAACGAGCAACGATGTCGTGCTGGGGCTGGCCAGGTACTGGCTGGTCGAAGTACCCGACAGCGTACGCGCTGTCGCGCTGACCGAGGGCGTGCAGATCACCGGCATCGACGCGGATGGACTCGACGTGTCGACTCTTGCAGTCCCACCGTTACGCGACGAAGACCCCGATGGAACCGCAATGGACGGGTTGCAACCGGTGTTCGTGTCCACGATCAGCACCGGCGACGATCTCACGCTCGTTCTCGGCGTCGAGGGATCCGTCAACGCTGCGGGAGCCACGACGCTCGAACTGGACTACCCAGATGGCACGACCGCGGATATTGGCTTGGCACCGGACGGTTCGTACCGATTCATGATCCCGCCCGATCGGCAGAGCGACTTCGCATCGTCGTCGGGCAAGCTCGTCGCACGAGAGGCCAACGGACAGATCGTTGCCTCGGTATCGTTCTCGTCGGTCGCCAACTCACAACGAACTCCGTGACAAGAACCGAACGGCCGTTGCCCCGAGCGAGCCCAGCAATTGAGGTTGGCCGGTATCCGTGGATGTAGCCAGATTCGCACTCCAACGGTTTCGCGCCGAACCAACGCGATGGCTGCTTGGCGCCCTCGGGGACTGTTCCTGCCGATCGTCCGATGTCTGCGAGTTGCGCCGAGTCTCTCTCGTCGGTAAGCAGCACTCGGGGCGAATCTACTGTCCGAACTCTTCGCAACGTGATCAAGTCATTCGGCGATGTCCACGTTCTCCAAGGTGTGTCGCTGACCGTTGAGCGAGGCGAGATCACCGCAATCGTCGGACGATCGGGCTCCGGAAAGTCGACCCTGCTCTCGATACTGTCGGGCTACTTGCCGCCAACTTCAGGAACCCTCGAAAACCCTTCCGAAGCGTTAGAGGTATCGGTGTGCCCCGCGGTGCCGGCATTCCCAGACGGACTGACCGCACGCGAAGTGCTCGACCTCACCGTCCGAATCAAGCATCAGCAGCCGAATCCACTCGAGCGGGACGAATTGCTGAAGCGCCTCGGGTTGCAGGATCTATACGATCGCGTCACCTCGGAGTTGTCGGGCGGTGAACGCCAACGACTTGCAGTAGCCCGGTGTCTCATCGTCGACGCGTCGCTGATGCTGCTCGACGAACCGACCGCACAACTCGATCACAGAAACGCGCAACGGGTGATCGACCTACTCGCAGATGCCGCATGGCGTGCCGCGGTGGCATGCGCAACGCACGACGCTCAGCTCATCCGTCAAGCCAGGGCCTTCTACTCGCTCGATATCGGTCGGCACGTCGGGTAGTCCAAGCAGAAAACCTGTCTTGTGGCCAGACAGTCACTCAGGGTAGGCTCGTGCTTCACCATAGGGCTCGTAAGGAAACTCCTTACCGGCATCGCCCCGCCCGCCGCGTCCAGCACTCGTCGCGGAGCAACACACGGCTCGACCCCGGAGGGAATGCCGACACGCCCTGTGCAACGAAAGGAACCGTTCGACATGAAGGTCAAATGGAGGAAATGCGTAGCACGTGCAATCCCGGCGGCAACGATGGTCGCCGCCGTCGTGGCAACCATCGGCGCCAACGCCGCTAGCGTCAAGTGGGGTTGATCCACAAATGACCTGGGTCGGGCTCTGCTGAGCCTGGCCTACCATCTGGCCTGGAGAGTGAGTGTCCAGTGAGTGGTCGAGGTGGCTTGCGTCAGGAAACGGCTCCCGTCACGATGTTCGTCGGGGGTGTGGTCTTGGCTGCCTCGGCTGCGCTGTTCGCTCTCTCGCGGGCTGGTCCAGTCTTGGTCACTGAAAACCGTTGGCTCGAACTGGCTCTGTTCGCCTTCCTCGTATGCGTGTGCGAGGTCAAGCCGGTGACAGTTGCGCGAGCTGGGGGAGTCCAGGAAGTCGTTGCTTCGGCGACATTTTCGTTTGCCATCTTCCTTACCTTTGGTCCGTTGCCCGCAATCGCAGCGCAGACGGTCGCCTCGCTCATCGGAGATATCGCCGGCAAGAAGCCCGCGCTCAAGACCGCGTTCAACATTGCCCAGTACGCCCTCGCGTGGGCATTGCCGGGTCTGCTCTTTCAAGCGATCATGGGTCAGCGGTCCCCTCGCACATCGACGGAATTCACATGGCGATGGGCTGCAGCGCTCGTGGTTTCTGGAGCCACATACTTCCTCTGCAACAGCGCGCTCGTGGGCATGGTGATCGCTGTGAGCACTCGATCCTCGTTGTGGCATGGCGTGACCAGCATGGTCACGCGAGAAGCGACCTCGGATGTCGTACTGCTCGCGCTGTCTCCGATCGTGATCGTGGCTGCGGAACGAAGCCTCGTACTGCTGCCGGTGTTGCTGTTACCAGTGTTGGCGGTGTACCGGAGTGCGCTCCTATCTGCTGAGAAAGAGCACCAGGCGATGCACGATGCGCTCACCGATCTCCCCAACCGGCTGCAGTTCTCGGAAGTCATACAACGGCGCTTCGAGAACGCCAGGAGCAAATCGACGAGCGGGGCCGTGCTGCTGATCGACCTCGATCGCTTCAAGGAGGTCAACGACACGCTTGGTCACCAAACCGGTGACGCTCTGTTGTGCCAGATCGGTCCCCGTATCCAACCCGTCCTCCCGGAGGGCGGGGTGATCGCACGTCTCGGCGGGGATGAGTTCGCGGTCATGGTCCCGGACGTCGGAGCAGATGATGCGCTCCGAATCGGAGAGGCAATTGTCGACGTACTCGAACCGCCGTTTCGGCTCGATGAATTCAACCTCGAGGTACAGGCGAGCATCGGTATCGCCATCTTCCCCGACCACGGCACCTCTGCGGACGTTCTCATCAAGCAAGCCGACATCGCGATGTACTTCGCGAAGGGACGCAACTCTGGGATCGAGATCTATAACGCCGTGCACGATCAGAACAGTCGACGCCGATTGAGTCTGCTCAGTGAACTTCGAACCGCACTCGTGAACGGAGAGGTGGTGATGTACTACCAACCAAAGCTCGACCTCTCGACTGGCACGGTGACCAGCGTCGAGGCACTCGTCCGATGGCATCATCCGCTCTTCGGCATGATCCCGCCTGCTGAATTCGTTCCCTTCGCCGAGCACACGGGGTTGATCCGCCCGCTGACGAGCTTCGTGCTGCGCACAGCCGTCACGCAAGCGCGCGCCTGGCTCCACGCCGGCCTCGACACCGCCGTTGCAGTGAACCTCTCCGCGCGAAGCCTGCACGACGGCGCGATCAGCGAAGAAATCGCGCGATTGCTCTCGGAGTTCTCCCTCCCTGCCAGCCGGCTGCAATTGGAAATCACTGAGAGTTCGATCATGGCTGATCCGGCACGGGCAAAGCGTGTGCTCGAAGATCTCGATTCGATGGGATTGCATCTCTCCATCGATGACTTCGGCACCGGTTACTCATCGCTGTCCTATCTCCAAGATCTTCCGGTAAGTGAAGTGAAGATCGATATGTCGTTCGTGACCAATGTGCTCGAAAATCCACGCGATCGGGTCATCGTGCGGTCGACGATCGATCTCGCACGTCATCTCGGCTTGCGATCAACGGCAGAGGGGATCGAGAGCGCCGCCGCCCAGGAGTGGCTGAGGCTCGCTGGGTGTGATCAGGGTCAGGGTTTTCACATCGCCGCACCGATGCTTGCAGAAGACGTCACGATTTGGCTCAGCCACGCCGCGCGTACCGTGTCGCTGTCAACTGGCGAACGTCTGGCGATCGACCCTCAGTGATTCGAGGGTCACAACGGCAACTTGCGTTTGAAGTCAGCGGTGATCAAGGCAGCTACAGATCAGCATCCCGTTCGTCGATATCAGCCGCAGTCACCTCTGGCTCCTCCTGTAGTGACCTCTCGGCGAACGACTCATCGGTCACATCTGAATCGGCGAACTGCACACCGTGCGGGCGGGTCGGTGGGTAGTCCACCTCAACCTGATCGCTGGTCAGCGCCTCCGCCCCTGTCACGTCATCATCGAGGTCCTCTGCGACATCTTGGGGATCGTTGCTCATCGCGCATGGTACCTCGATCGCCAAGCTGCTCCGACAGCGCTCTCAACGCACAACTCCTGCGCCGCGTCGAACTCACTCCGCAACAGGGCTAGCTGCCAGCCTCGATCGAGTGAGCGATGACGTCAGTGGGTGTGGCGATGGTGGATGTCAGGGAGATGCTCGTGCTCGTGATCGACTGCGAGGTGGCGGTGTTGTGTCCCCGAGAGCACCCGGATCGCCTCCGATCGATGGTGAGGATCACTCGGATCGATCGGGTGCGCGTGCTCCATGACTTCATGACGGTGGAAGTGCCCGTGGTGGCTGGTTGCGACCACCAGCACGCCGACGAGTGAGACTGCGAAGGCAACCACCGTCGTCGATGTAAGCCCGTCGCCGTTGACGGGCCATGCAAGTAGCGCTCCGATGAAAGGCGCGAGGGCGAAGATGACTTGCCCGCGCGCTGCACCGACCAATCGAGCCCCGGTGATCCACATCGTGATCGACAGGCCGTAGCCCACTGCCCCGATTGCGAGCGCAGCGACGACGAACCGACCAATGGGCACGCCGTCCAGGATGAGGCCCAAGACGAGATTGACCGATCCAGCGACCACGCCTTTGGCAAGGGTGATCTGCGAAGGGGTGTAGCTGTCAAGGCTGGCCGTGATGGCGTTGTCGATCCCCCAACACACGCATGTTGCCGCAACAAGCAGTGCGCCAACGGCAACACCTGCGTCCGAGGCACCAGCAAGGATGACACCGCCGAGCACGACGATCACGATGCCAAGTCCCGCGCGGCGACCGATGTGTTCTTGGAGGAACACGCGGGCAGTGACAGCGGTCGCGACGAGTTCGAGGTTCAAGAACAACGAGACAGTTCCTGCGGGCGTTCGGTCGAGCGCGAGGACGAGCAGGACTGGCGCAAGACCGCCACCGAATGCGACCGCGATCATCAGGCGTGACCTTTGCCGAAGCGAGGCGGTGGATCGTTGCTCGCGGAGCGCGAACGGGGCGACGGCGGCCGCAGCACCGAGGTAGAGCAGACCGGCCAGGGTGACTGCTCTGACGTGATCGACGACCAGTTTTGTTGCCGGTGTCGCCGCGCCGAACAGCAGGGCGGAAAGTGCGCACCACGCCCATCCGTTCCGCTGCGTCGCGTGTCGGCTGGTTTGCTCCACGCAGTAAATCTAGGTCGCAGATCGGCTCATCGATCCGAAGAGCGGGAGCCACCCCGATCAGCTACCGGGGCGGCTGCCGAGGAATAGCGATCGGCGTAAGAGGCCCTCTTCGACGGCGCGCAGCTGCATACGCCGGTCGTGCTGACGGCTCTCGAACTCGGGTTCACCGTAGATCGCGGTCAACGCGTCACGGTGATCGTCCCATTGATCGATCCACTCTTTGGCGACGGCGCGAAACTCTTCCGTCCCGTCGATTTCGGCGGCATCATTGAAGCCCGCTCGTCGCAGCAATTCCACGGGAGTATCCATCGACGCCACCGCCCACGGTCCTGACCGGTGCGCACGTGCCCGAGCTCGCCGATCGAGCCCCGGAGCCGTGTAGATCGTGTGGAATGCAGTACGACCGCGTGGTCGAAGCAGCCGCCAGGATGCTCTCAACACGGAGAGCTTTGGCCGCAGTCAACAGAGCACATCGGTGTGAACCACAGCGTCGAATGTTTCAGGAGGGAACGGGAGGTCACGCGCTCGCGCGATGACAGGCCATGTCCGATCAGCGAGACCCTCGCGTTGGCCGCGCTCGCGGGCCGAGGCGAGTCCCTCGACGGGCACGTCAGTCATCACCACCGAGCACTCGGTTCTTGCGGCGAGGTAGAGGCCAGGCCATCCGCGGCCACTGCCGATATCAAGAATCAGTGAACTCGTACCCAGCTCCAACATGTCGGCGAGCTGGTCGGCCTGGGCGATGGTCGTGTACCCGTTCGCGCCCCAGTCACCCCCGATGACCGCCAGTTCGATCGCGCGGACCGCATCGCCGCGCTCCTCGCCGTACCGTTGCGAGAACCGCGCGTTCGCCTCCCTCTCCCCGCGAGTGGCCATCAAGTCGTCTCGTGGCTCGCAGCGCTTCCGTTGTCGCAGATGCAGAACTCGTTGCCTTCGGGATCAGCCATCAGGATCCAGGTACTGCCGTGTTCGCTGCATGTGTCGTCGCTGACCCGTTGTGCGCCGAGGCCGCACAGGCGGTTGGCTTCCACGTCGATGTCGGGAACCTCGATGTCGAGGTGCATCCGATTCTTGGTCGCCTTTGGTTCGGTCACTCGTTGCAGCAGAAGCTTCGGGCCGTTGCCTTCGCGCGCGTAAAGCGCGACGTAGACGCCGGCAGAGCCGACGTTGGCGTAGCCCAGCGCCTCGGCCCAGAATTCGGCGAGGCGTTCGGGATCAGCGCAGTCCAGTACGAGCCCGAAATGCGGTGCCGGATTGAAGTTGGTCATGGTCGGGACCATTCCTTTGTTGAACGCTCGTCAGGAACTGATGTGTGCCGGCTTCAATCGTCGATCAGTAGTTGAATATCAAGGCTCCACCCGCCGTGAACTCGTACAGCGACGGGGCGCCTTTGACTTCAGCCCCCTGCACCCATTCGGCTGCTTCGAGACCGTGAGTCTTCACACACACGGGGCAGGCGAAGAACCGGCCGCCTTTGTCGATGTACTCGGCATGAAGGTCCTTGATTGACGGCGCTCCAGGCACCACGATGTCGTCGGAGTAGCCCACGGTGGCAAGTTGTACACCGTCCTTGGTGAGCCACATGAGCGCCTGCTTCCCGGCCCGCAATGCCTCGACCCCGAGCAGGTACCCGATCAGCACTGACTCGGCGTCGTCGGCTGCGTGGGTTTGGCCGATTACGACCTTGTCATCAACTGCCATGGCAATCTCCTTCTGGTTTGGTTCTCTCGTTAGGTCCGGTGTGCGATGAAGGCGTAGCCGAACACCTCGAACGAACGGGCTTTGGCTTCACCGATGGCTCCACCGAAGGTGTCGACGGGTGGACCGATGGTGACGTCTTCGAACCCGGAGTCTTCAAGCATCTGTTGCCAGCCCGCACGGGGCAGCCCTCCGGCAATTCAACCGGTCCACAGATCAACGTCACGCATCGCCTCGATCGGCACCGGGCGGCCGTTGGCGATATCAGCGAACTGCAAGACACCATCGGGGCGCAACACCCGCCGGATTTCGGCGAACACTGCTTGTTTGTCGGCGCAGAGGTTGATGACGCCGTTGGAGATGACGACGTCTGCCCATCCATCCTCGACCGGCATTGTTTCGGCGAGGCCCTCGCGGAACTCGACATGATCGAACTGGAGTTGTCCGGCGGTGGCTCGCGATTTGGTGAGCATCTCCGGGGTCATGTCGATCCCGATGACACGGCCCGTCCGGCCAACCTGGGTGGCCGCAATGAACGAGTCAAACCCGGCACCGGCGCCGACGTCGACGACACGTTCGCCAAGTTCGAGTCGCCGCATGGAGAATGGGTTGCCGACACCGGCGAACGATTCGACTGCTCGGTCCGGTAGAGCGTCGACGACAGATTGGTCGTAGCCGAGCCGGGTCGCGAGTGGGCGGCCGGTGTGGAAGTGGTGGGTGCCGTGTGGGTGGTTGGCGACGTCGCGGTACTTGTCTCGTACCTGTGTGCGAAGCATGTCGACATCGACGAGTGTTTCGTTGGACATGGTCACCCTCCTGCTCCGGCAGCGATGGGTAGGCCGGCTCGTTTCCATTCAGGGAAGCCGTCTTCGAGACGGCGGGCGTTGAACCCGCGTCTGCGGAGTTGGCGGACGGCCTCGTCGGCGTACACGCAGTACAGGCCGCGGCAGTAGGCGACGATCTCGGTGTCCTTTGACAGTGAACGAAGCCGACGAAGCTCGGAAACGGGAACCGACCGGGCACCACGGATATGGCCGGCTTCGAACTCGGCCGATGGGCGAACATCGAGCACGATGGTGTCACCGGCTTTCAGGCGGGCTTCGAGTTCGCGTCGCGTCACCGGTTCCAAGCCGGCGCGATCTCCGACATATGCGTCAGCAAGTTCGTTGATGCCGGCAACATGTTCCGTCGCGATGTCGCGCATCGCCGCCCACACTTCGCCGACGCGGTCACTGGCCAGCATGTACACGATCCGGGTGCCTTCGCGGCGGGTGCGCAGCACACCGGCTCTGGCCATCGCCCGCAGATGGTGCGAGGTGTTGGCCACGC
>JANPGV010000262.1:0-5708 GCA_031424145.1 Ilumatobacteraceae bacterium | reverse complement strand
CCGATCCGCTGCAACTGAAGGGCATTCCACAGCCGGTACCCGCCTACATCGTGGAACAGTATCGCAGCTGATAACGGCAGCGACGACCGATGCCAGGTCGACACGCGATCCTCGGTTGAAATCGATCCTGTCGGTCCCACGACTTCTGGCCGCTCATATCTGCCGATCCGCGCCACGTCGGAAATACGCGTAACGAGCAAAGCGTGCACGCCGATTGCCGGCTCGCATCGGTCGTGGACAACGGGCTCGGGTTATTCCGGTAATCCTGTCGGGTTATTCCGGTGATCGCGTATTGGGGCAGTGACGTGTGGTTCCGCGGCGAGACTGTGGCGATGGTGTCGGGGGAGCGCGGTCGCGGGGTCGGGGATGCGGCGAGAGCGCTACAGCGCGCTGAACCGCCGGCCGAGGCGCTGGCGTGGGTCACCACGGTGGCTGGAGCGCGATCGGTGGAATCGGTGGAACCGATGCCGGGAGGGGCGTCGCTGGCGATGCACCGGGTCACGGTCACGTTCGCCGGCGGTGACCGTGCTCGACTGGTGTTGCGCCGCTACGTCCGCCTCGACCAGGTTGCCGACGACCCGGCCGTCGCTGCGTATGAGGCCGCCGTGCTGGAGCTCGTCGATCGGATCGCCACGCCGACGCCGCGGCTGATCGGTGTCGATCGAACCGGTGAGCACGCCGGCACGCCGGCGGTGTTGATGACCGAACTTCTCGGCCGGCCACAGTGGGCGGCCAACCAGCGGTGGATGCGCCAACTCGTCGAGGTACTCATCGACGTCCACGCCATCGATGCTGTCGCGGCGAGCGCGGTGCGCCCGTTCACGGTGTATGCCCAGGAGTCGTATGCGTTGCCGAAATGGGCGACCAAACCGGCGGTGTGGGAACGGGCTATCGAGATCTTTAACGGCCCGGTCCCCGATCGGGACCGCACGTTCATCCACCGTGACTTCTACCCCGGGAACGTGTTGTGGCATCGAAAGACGGTGTCGGGTCTCGTCGATTGGGAGGCAGCCAGTGTCGGCCCACCTTCGATGGACGTCGCTCATTGCCGTATCAACTTGCTGTCCGACGGGTTGGACACCGCCGAGGTGTTCACCCGCGAGTGGGAGCAACGCACCGGTCGGACGTTCAACCGGTGGGCCGACATCGCCACGATCATCGGGCTGCTCGACTCGGATCGCCGGCATCCGCCCGCTCACGGCCGGCAGCACGACATCGAAGCGATGTTGCAACGCGCCGTCAACGAAATCGACGGCGCATAACTAGCCCTCCACGACGACGAGAACGCTCGCGATCACCTGTATAAGCGCACCCAGAGCCGGCGTTCTGCATCCACCAGTGACAGGACCAACGCTCGTGTCATTGATGTCTCACGGGAGACGTTGCTCGTCCCCCAGCGCGTCGGCTGAATGCCGCCTGCCTTCGAGCGCGCGGACGGTCGACTCTCAGCACTACGTTCTGGCACTATCAAGATTCACAGTGGTGCGCTACCGTGCAGAGTGAAGCAAACCACATAGTCATTGACCTGGACTATGCATGTCCGTGCAAGCCATCGGCGGGCCTGCAAAGCCCTGTACATGGGTTCGATTCCCATCGTCGCCTCTCAACCTCTGATCTGGTATATTACCAGCTCAGAGGTACTTTTCGTTGGACCGCGATTGACCGCGAGTGACCGACAGGAACGTCTGATAACCACGCTACGACCTCACTGACGCTGGCCAGGTATCCAATGCCGAGACGGCTTCCTGAGGGCGAATACCCGACCTCCCCAGAATGCTCACGATCTCTGAAGGTCAGCGCTTGTTCTCCGCAGCGAGTGCGAGCCACGCCTGAAAGCCACCGATGAGATCGGTGGCCCGGTGCAACCCGACATCGTGGAGAAGCGCGGCCGCGAGGCTCGATTGGTATCCCTCGTTGCAGACGATCACGATCCGCGTGTCGTAGTCGACGACGTCGGCGATGTGATGCTCGCACGCTGGATCGAGTCGCCACTCGAGCACATTTCGGTCGATGACGATCGCCCCGGGTAGATCCCCGTCACGCGTTCGCTGCTGAGCGGGGCGTATATCGACGACCAGCGCGCCGTCGGCGAGTTCTTCGTCGAGGTGTGATACGTCAACCCGGTCGAGTCTGGCACGTGCTCGCAAGAGGATCTCTTCGATCGAGCGAGTTTCGCGGCCCGGCTCGTTCATCGCGGATGGGTCTCATACATACGAACGGCAGCGACCACGCCGGACGCTGCGGTGAGGGCGGCGACGGCGTAGATCGCGGCGGGGATTGAGATCAGGTCAGCGAGGATGCCGGCGAGGAGTGCGCCGATGGCGAAGCCACCATCGCGCCACAGACGATAGACGCCGACTGAGCGGGCGCGCCATGTGGGGTGGGCGACGTCACCGATGGCAGCGAGCAGGGTCGGGTAGACCATCGCGGTTCCGGCACCGAGCACCATCGCAGCGACCGCCCACGCTGCGAAACTGGCCGTGGCGGCGATCCACGCGATGGCGACGGCTTGGGTGAACATGCCGCCGACGATCAATGGTTTGCGGCCGATGCGATCAGACAGTCCGCCGGTGTACAGCTGGCCAAGGCCCCACACCGCGGGGTAGAGCGCGGCGAGCACACCGATCCGTCCGATCGACATCCCGGCGTTGGCGAAGAAGATAGGGAACAGTCCCCACGCCAGGCCGTCGTTGAGGTTGTTGACCAGGCCGGCCTGCGAGCACGACGACAACGCCTTGTCGGTGAAGGAGGTGAGTCGGAATATCTCGGCGGTGGTCAATGTGGCGTCGTGGGTTTCGTTGGTGGTGACGTGGTTGACGGCTTCGTAGCGGGCATGGTCACGGGTCTCTCGCACGAAGAACACCGACAGGCCGAGTCCGAGGCCCGCGTAGGCGATGCCGAGGAAGAACGGCTCCGGGCGCAGGCCGGCGTGTTCGGCGATGTAGCCGGTTGCCAGTGCAGTGATGGCGACGGCACCGTAACCGGCTGCTTCGTTCATCCCCATGGCGAAGCCGCGTCTAGTCGGGCCGACGAGGTCGATCTTCATGATCACTGTCGTCGACCAGGTGAGCCCTTGGTTGACGCCGAGCAGGACGTTGGCGAAGATCACCCATCCCCAAGTGGGTGCCCAGATCAGTAACAGTGGGACTGGTAAGGCGATGATCCATCCCGCGACGAGGACGGGCTTGCGCCCGTACCGGTCCGAGAGGGTGCCGGCGAAGAAGTTGGTGACTGCTTTGACCGCGCCGAAGGCGACGATGAACGTAAGGGTCGCGGTGAAGGCGGTGAGCCCGAACTCTTGCTTGGCGAGCAGCGGGAGCACAGTTCGTTCTTGGCCGATCATGCCGCCGACGAGTGCGTTGACGCCGACGAGGAGGGAGAACTGGGCGATGTTCTCCTTCAGGCCGAGCCGCAGGGGTGCCTCTGTGGTCGGCGTGCTCATGGTGATTGCTGCAGCGGATTGCCGGTCGAGTCGGACCAGGTGTCGGGTCCGCCGTCGAGTACTACAACGTCGTCGTGTCCGCGAGCAGAGAGGATGCTGGCAGCGGTCATGGCTCGTTCACCGTGTCCGCACATCACGATCACCGGTCCCGACATGAGGCGCGCGCCTTCGACGTCGCCGAGTTCGATGTTGAGCGCGCCGGGGACATGGCCGGAGGCATACTCGTTGGCCTGGCGCACATCGATCACCTGGCTAGTCATTCCGTTGGGGTCGACGAGTGCGATCGTGCTCATCGGCCGCCCAGAACCGGTCCACGCGTCAATGCCACCGGCGAGTTCGCCGATGAGGTGCTCGTGACCGACATCGAGGCACCCCCGGACGAGATCGGCGCGATCTTGATCGGGGTCGAGAATGAACACGAGTGCCCGGTTGGGTTGGACCAGCCAGCCGAGCCAGCTGGCGAACACCGGTCGCAGCGTGTTCGACAAGGACCCCGGAATATGACCGACGGAGAACGCGCGAAGGGGTCGGGCATCGATGACGACGCCGCCTTCGGCGAGGTGACGCTCGACGTCGTCGGGTTGGAGCGCAGCGAGGTGGGGGAGCGAGTCGTATCTCGTTGGCCCGCGCCGGTTCAGTTCCGGCAAGCGCGTGAAGTAGGTAGGGAAGGTTCCGAACCCGGCGACCAATCGTTTGACGAACAGGTCTTCGTCGGTGATCGAGAACAGCGGGTTGGTGTCTCGTTCGTGGCCGAGGGTTGACGTGCGCTGCGAGGCACCGGGTGCTGAGCAGAACGATCCCGCCCCATGCGTCGGATACACCGGGAGGTCATTGGGCAACCGATCGAATCGGCGTAACGCGCCGAACATCTTGTGCGCGAGTGGAACGGCTAGGTCGGGCCCGCACAGGTCCGTTCGTCCGACTGCGCCGACCATCAGCGAACCGCCGGAGAACAACGCGACCGGCTTACCGTTCTCGACGAGAATGTACGCGTGGTGGTCGGGTGTGTGACCGGGCGTCGCCACAGCGATCAATTCAATACCCTCAGCGAGGGCTACATGTTCGCTGTCGGTGACTGGTTGATGTGGCGCCTCGAGATGCGACGCGGCTGGTGCGACGAACGTAGTACCTGTCCGCTCGGCCAAGCCCGGGCTGCCGGTCACATAGTCGGCGTGCGAATGGGTGTCAAGCGTCCACGCGAGCCGGAGGCCGAGCGACCTGGCGAGCGCCTCGTGCGCGGTTGGAAAGCGCGGGGGGTCAACGATCGCAGCGGTGCGGTCGCCGAGGTCGATCACGTACGACGAGTGACCGAGGCCCTCGTCGACAAAGTCGTACACGCGCATCGCTCAGGCAACCTTCGCGGGCTTGGTCCCGGCGACGAGCACACAGCCCAAGAAGGGGACCGCCTTGGCCATCTTCGACATCAGCCACGCCATCTGGCGGACAGGGGCCGGTCGAGCAGCGACGCGACCCCGCTTGCCCATCAGCGCCATGAACGTGTACGGATCGAGTGGGGCCACATCTCGAGAAGCCAATCTCTGCACGCCTTTCCCCTCCCATCAAAGCAGTCAAATCAAATGGCCGCTTGAACATACCTCTTGCCAGCTTGATATTCAAGTAGTAGTTTGAATAGCGATGAAACGGAGAGTTCAAGGTGGGTGACCGGGCAGCGAAGGACGCACTCTTCGACGCGTTCGCCGAGGTCGCCAAGGCCCTGGCGAGTGGACGTCGCGCCGAGATCGTCGATGTCCTCGCTCAGGGCGAACGGTCGGTCGAGCAACTCGCTGATGAGATCGGACAGAGCGTGGCCAACACTTCGCACCATCTGCGGGCGATGGCCCGAGCAGGCGTGCTGCGCACCCGCCGCGAAGGCACCCGGATCGTGTACATGCTGGCCAGTGACCGCGTCGGCGAAGTGTGGGCGGCGATGCGCGACATCGCGACGGAACATGTTGCCGGCATCAACGAACTCGCCGACGCATATGTCGGAGATCGCGCCGGCTTGGAACCGGTGACCCGACGCGAACTCGAAGCCCGTCTGAAGGCCGGTGACACCATCGTGCTCGATGTTCGCCCTTCGGTCGAGTTCGAGGCCGGCCACATCCCCGGTGCCCGGTCGGTTCCAGTTGGCGAGTTGCGCCGTCTTCGTTCGTTGTCAAAGGACACCGAGATCGTCGCTTACTGCCGCGGACCGTATTGCGTGTACGCCGACGAGGCCGTTCGCCAACTCCGCCGACGCGGGTTCAGCGCCCGCCGTCTCGAAGAC
>JANPGV010000261.1:0-3203 GCA_031424145.1 Ilumatobacteraceae bacterium | reverse complement strand
CGGATCCGGCGGCAGCACGACATCGGCGGCGCCCGCTACGACCGGCGCCTGAAGTGCCAAAAGCACACCGCCGAGAAGAACGGTAACCAGCTTGTAGCCGCGCCTCGCGCCATAGGTCCGGACATCGTGGTGCTGTGCGCTCATGCTTCTCCATCCCGTCGGGCAGGTGCCCGAGATTCGCTGCGGCTGTTCCGCCATTTGCCCGCAGGCCGTCAGCGCAACTCAGAGAACACGGTCGCACGCGTCAATCAAATAGGTCATTCGACCCCTTGCGCGCGGACGACCAGCGGTGTGTGGCGTCGCAAGTGCTTTTGGTGGCAAAGACGTCGCCCGATCGGGCTACGCAGACACTGCGAAGACGAAACCCTCTCCGTCAGGAATGGCGAGTCGAGCACTTGCACCGGCGTGAAGTCGCGGTGATTTGGTGCTCGGGTCGGCCGAACGTGGTCTGATGATTGCGCACCGGGTTGAGGATCAGGGAGAAGATTCGCCGGTCCCACGGCGACATGTTCGGCGGCGAACTGTGCAACATCGTGTCGCCGAAGATCAGCACCGTGCCAGGCGGACCCTTCGGGCAGTACAGACCGCCGCGAGCGGCGAGAGGCTTGACGACTTCCGGGGCGACGGTCCACAACGGATAGCTCGTTGTCGCGGTGTCGAGCGCGGTGGCGACCGGGCCGTCGAGATGTGACTTCGGGATGAAGATCAGCGGTCCGTTGAACTCGGTCACCTAGTCGAGGAAGATGTGTAGGTTCAGCGCCAGCGGCTCGGGCACACCGTCCTCGCGGTGGTGTGTGGCGAAGTCGTAGTGCCATTGCCACTGCTCGCCGGTGAACGCTTCCTTGGCGTTGACCTTGACCTGCATCACGTAGAGCTCGTCGTCGCCGAGGATCTGTTGCGCGGCGACTACGAAGCGCGAATAGGAACCAGTCGCGCGAACAACGGGTCGCGGAGGTGCAGACCCATCGCCGTGCGGACGACATCGCTCGATCGTTCGCGGAAGTTCTCCGGGCAGCGTTCGGCGAACAGCTTGGGCAGCCGCGCTGTGATCGCGTCGACCTCTTGTCGAGAGAAGAGATCTGGGATCGCGATCACGCCGTCTCGCTCGAAGACAGCGAGTTGATCGGCGTCCAGAATCACGTCGCCACATTAGTGACGAGGCAAGTAGCTCGGCATGTTAGGACGTGCGCGGGTCGACGGCGCCCGGACTTGGCAGCGCTTACCCGTAGACCCGTCAATCGAACCGGCTGAGCCCAGCCTGCTCGCAGGCAACGTTCGCGGCTTCGGTGAGATCCTTGCGGCCGATGCCGTCGGCACGCATCGCTTCGTACAACTGCAGCGCCAGATCGTTGAGCGGCGTCGGCGCGTTGTGTTGTGCGGCGAGCTCACCGAACAACCGGTGGTCCTTGTGCTGCAGATCGATCGAAAATCCTTCGTCGAATTCGCCGCGCGCGATTCGTGGAGCCAGATAGTTGAACAGCCAGTAGCTCTGCGCATCGGTGTGTCGCAGGACGGCGAGGATCGTCTCGAGTGAGAGGCCGGCGGCACGACCAACGGCGATCGCCTCAGCGGCGACGAGGTTGTGGAGTCCGGCGATGTGATTGGAGACGAGCTTGGCCGTCGCGCCGGTGCCGGCCGGACCGACGTGGAGGATGTGGCAGCCGAGGATGTTGAGAAGTCGACGGGCCCGTTCGACGGCGTTGGCCGTACCGCCACAGATGACGGTTGCCGCACCGGCGCGCGCAGCGTCGACACCCGACCCCTCTTCATCGCCACCGCTCAGTGGTGTTTCGACGTAGTCGAGGTCGCGGGTCGCGGCCTCGCGTGCGACGTCCCGCGCCGTTGTCGGATCGATGGTCGAGGTGGCAACGAGCAACGTGCCTGACGGCACGCGGCGAGTACACCAGCTGGACCGAGTACCGCCTGCTGAGTCGCCACGGGGTTCGGCAGAGAGACGAAAACGATGTCGGTGTCGCGAACGAGATCGGCGATGTCGGTCGCGATACGCGAGCGTCCGACGAACGGTGCGGTTCGACGTTCGTCGAGATCGAAGACCGTCAGTTGTACGCCAGCGTGGAGCAGTCGTCCGGCGAAGATCGAACCGAGCGTCCCAACCCCGAGCAAGGCCACGTGTTGTTCCACGAAAGGAGATAGTGACACGGCCGACAGGCACTCTCGATCAAGCGTCTGTAACCGCCTGACCCCATGCGGGTCCTCCGGTTACAAACGTCGGCTCGGCTCGGCCCGGTCAGTCCGGGCTATCAGCGCACGTTGCTCAGAGGGAGAGACACAGAAGCAGACGTCGGCACCGGCGCTCCCGCGCCGACGCGGGGACTCCACGGCCCCGGGTCGCTCGCGGGAGCGCCGAGCTCTGTCCACGAACATTCGCGCCTCATGCCGCGGCGGTTCGTGGGCGGCGGGCGCATCGTCGGCAGGGTGTCCCCGCCGAGTTCGGGCCGCCGTCTGTCATGAGAGACCACGGAAGACGCTGATCAGTGCCGGCACCACCGAGATGATTATGAAGACCGGCATGAAGCACGCGATGATCGGGAAGAGCATCTTGACGGTCAGCTTGGCGGCCTTCTCCTCCGTGCGCTGCGTGCGCTTGAGCCGCATCTCGGCCGACTGGATCCGCAGGGTCTCGGCCATGGGCACACCGTGCTTCTGGGCTTGCAGGAGGGCGGTGACCAGCTGGCGGATCTCGACGACCTGTGCCCGGTCGGACAGGGCGCGCAGCGCTTGGGAACGGGGCACGCCGGCTTGGATGTCGCTGATCGTGTGGCGCAGCTCGTCGGTCAGCGGTCCGTCGGTCGTCGCCGCTACACGAGCGAGCGCGGCGTCGAACCCCAGGCCGGCCTCGACACAGATTGTCAACTGGTCGATGGTGTCGGCGGCGTCGGCTTGGATCGCGATCTGCCGCCTGTCCCTCATGCTGACCACCCAATAGTCGGGCAGGAAGAACAACAGCCCGGCGGCGATCACCGCGAGCAACACCTGCCCGTTGAGCAGCAGCAGGAGCGCCCCCATCCCGGCCAGGCAGATCTTGATCCCGAGGATGCGCGGCAGGTCGAGCCCGTGGGGGTGCCCGGCCTGTACGAGCTTCACTTCGAGGCCGTCCACGAGTGCGTTCGGCAGCAACCGGCGAGTGGTTTGACCCAGCTCACGCAGAATGGAGAGCACCGCGCCGGGTGTCGGCGCGGGCT